>JAFZFF010000070.1 GCA_017556045.1 Bacteroidaceae bacterium
CATAGCGATAGTTGTTTGTAAATGTTTTGATTAGATACCTTAAATTTACAACAATTATCGCTAATCACCAAATATTCAATAGATTATATTTAATACAAATAACTAAAACAACGTCGATTCTTATATCGAACTCACGTTAATTAGATAAGAAGAGAGGGTGCATCACGATGCACCCTCTCTTTCTTCTATATTGTGTCTCTCTATGCCTGACTCTGCTCTTTGCTATCTCTAGCCGCATCTTGCTGACTATGGCGCTCCCAAAATACGCCATTGGTATATCCCTGGATAGTGGCATTCTCCTCTGCCATGATGAGACGTTTGGCAGCCCAAAGACAGTACTCTTCATTGATCTCTACACCAAGGTATTTACGGCCTAACTTTTTGGCTACTACGGCTGTAGTGCCACTCCCCATGAAGGGGTCGAAGATGAGGTCGCCCTGGCGTGATGAGGCGAGGATGAGTTTGGCATATAGCTTCTCGGGCTTCTGCGTGGGGTGATCAGTGTTTTCAGGCATTGACCAGAAGGGAATGCTGATATCGTCCCAGAAATTTGAGGGGTAGGTCAAACGGTATTTTCCATCAGAGGTCGATTCCCAATCTTTGGGTTGCCCATCTATGCGGTAAGGAGCCAAGACCTTGCGTTTCATCATTACACTCTCTACGTCGAAGTAGTAATTGTGAGGATCCTTTACAGCAAACCAGATATCTTCCATCGCATTCTTCCAGTTTGCCTTAGCACCACGCCCCTTTTCGCGCTGCCAGGTGATGCGGTTGAGTATTGTTAGGCGCTCTTCTATCACTGTCTGCAGGGCCGAGGTACACTTCCAGTCGCCACACATATAGAGTGAGCCCGTAGGCTTCAGCTTATCACACACCTTATGAAACCATGTACGCAAGTATTCAGCATATTTCTCCGATGATGTAGCCGAGAATGCCAGTCCATTGAAGTCCTTAGAGAGATTATAGGGCGGGTCTATGATGATAAGGTCAGCAATGCCATCGGGTATCTGGTCAATGACTTCTAAGAGATCTGCGCAAACGATGGTGTTCTCCGCATTTGCAGCATCAAAGTCCTGAGCAGTAATCATCATCTGCTGCAACTCTCTGCGCTCCTCATCGGTAAGTGTTAATGTTCGATTGCGCTTTGCTCGTTCTTTAGTCATGGCACCTGATATTGTTTATCGATTCTCGATGGCAGGTAATATGTATTGCTCGAAGTGCTCCCTTCGTATGATTCTGTAGTGGGGGTGATAGTACTGATTGAAAGTACGACTATGGTGCATCACATAGTTACCCTCGCTGAGCTGCTGAGCAATGTATGCCGAATCGGTAGCAAAATGCTCCAAATCAGGGTAAAGTCTTTTGACAGTACGCTGTATCATGTTCCATTCGTCGAGCCACTCTTGAGAGAATGTGGGCTCACCCTGTGCGCTAGCTACGAAGGCATCTATAAAACTTTCGATAGGTACTATGCTATCTGCGATAACAGAAAGGTTTACACGCAAGTATTGCCCTCTCCAGCTACAAGGTTCGTAATATCCTCCGCCAAGCGTATCGGCCTTAGAGAGCTCGTACTCGATATAGTTCTTTACAGCTTTACGATCATTGAGCAGGTGCGCGGGACCAAAATAGTCCTGGAAGGAGCCTTTATATACGTCTTGTAGTGTAGCCTTGGGATATTTGTCAAAGAAGTGTGTAACGAAGTCGGCAACTGCGTCTGTCTGATTAGCCGGCTTTGTGTTTGTACATGCTGTCAGTAGCACTACTATCATTATGTAGACGATGCTCAAGCGCTTAATCTTCATATTATGTGCTCTATTTGATGAAAAGAATCTTTGTCACTATGCCCTCTTGTCCCTCTTCATCAGTGCCCAGTACGTAGTATACACCCGTAGCTACGCGCTGCCCTTGAGGAGTCTTGCCATCCCAAGTGAAGGAGCCTCCTAAGGAGGTACCCTCTGCCACGAGACGTCCTGCAGTATTAGTGATTTTCACATTGCTATTAGCTTTGAGACCCACTACGGTAATAGGACCATTGTAGTCGGGTGTCACAGGATTAGGGTAGGCATATACTTTTTCTTCGTCATATTCGCTCGCTCCACGTGTAGCGTCAGTTGTGTACGATACCAAGCCCTTGTCTGTACCGATGTATAATTCTCCTGTAGTATGCTGTAAGGCGAGGCTTTCGATGGCATTTGAGGGTAGGGGCGAGTTGTCTTTCGTGAAGTGATGTACATTCTCCAATCCATCAGGACCAATGAGATATAGTCCGTTATTCAGTGTACCTATCCATTTGCGATTGGCCGCATCTATCTCGATGCAGGTAGTGTACACGCCATTGAGCAGATAGTCGGCATAGTTAGTGCCATCGTTGCGAGGGACCTTGATTTTAGTGAAGCGATAGTCGGTGTTAAAGACCTTTTCGGTATTGTACAATACATAGGGCCCCGCATCTGTCATGACCCAAATATCTCCGTTTAAGTCCTCTGCGATGTCGTTGATATAGTATACCTCTGTAGACTGTCCGTCCTGGTCTGTAAACTTCTCATTAAATGTACGTATACGGTCATCTGCGGTGTTTTCAAGGGTACCATTTAGATCGATGCAGAAGAGGCGTACGTCGTAACGCATACTTACCACCCATACTCTGCCCCGTTGGTCAAATAACACTTCGGTTACAGTGGGTAGTTTCTCCAACTCCTTGTAATAAAGGCTTATCATAGTACCATCGGGCTTGAGAACCTTGAGAGGAGACTTTACATTTTCACCTCCGTCTGCATTGGTAATCCACAGATTGCCTTGTTTGTCATATTTAAGGCGGCTGATGCGAGTAAAGCGCTTGCTATTGGGTGAGGCAGATTCGAGCGGACTGTTGTTGTGGTCGTAGTGCGCTACAAATTGCATGTCGCGAAACTCATAGATACCTTGTCCGAATGATGAAGCATAGTGATGATTCTCATCCTTCGGGTCTTGTACGATACTGGTCAGGTTCTTATAGTGCACGCCTGTCTCCTCAGCTATTCCTTCCTCTTGGAAAGAGGTCCATGTACCCTCCTCATACATCATAAGGGTACCATCGTAGAAGGTTTTGTCAAAATAGTTGAGGCATCCACCTGCCACGAGCAGACGCTCATCATCTACAAAACTGAGGTATTGGCAATGGTTTCGTATGGGGCTATTGGGAATGATGTCACCCACGATTCGCTCCACACTTTTAGTCTCTTTATTATAGGTATACCCATTCAATCCTCCTTTTCCATTGGTAGTCCAATAGGTATTGCCTTCAGTAGTGACATGTGTGACAGTGCCATCGAAAACGAGCAGTGTATAACTACCCAAAGCATCGTAGACAAGTACATTGGTCTTATTGCCGATAATAAGCTTATCTCCTGTGGTGTGTATGAAGTTGAATGGTCCTTTGCGCAACAAACTGGAGGTACCCTCAGAGGTGTTGAGGCGATATACAGACTTGTCGCTGCCCAATGCAATGAGAGCATCATTGAAAACAGTCAAGCGAGTATATATAGCCTTGTTCAATAGCTCCCAGTTGCCCGTGTCAAGCAGATTATCTGCCATATTACCTCGATAGAGGCCTGCGGTCGTTGCTGCATATATATATCCATCGTATGCCAAGCAACTGTTGGTGACCTTGCCAAGCATATAGGTATTAGCAAACTCTGCGCGTGCTACATTAAGCACTGTGAGGCCAAAGTTTGTGGCGATATACGCATTGCTACCTATCAAGCGTATGTCGTTCACCGTGGGGTCTAATGTCACCTTGCTGACGTAGTCGGTAATATTGGTAACCTCGCCATCGGGAGTAATGAGGTCGATATTGGCATTGTCATAGATAATGATTAGCGTATTAGTCTGTTCGTCTACTGCTATATGCCGTATGCCTTGGTCACTCAGTAGGTTGGTCTTGTCATAAGACTCTACGAACTCATCGTCGGGATAGTATGAGTATAGCGAACCATCACTGACAACATATATCTTCTCGCCTACGCTTGCGCATTGTGTAGCATTGTGATAGGCTGCATGTGAGCGCCATGAGCCGATAACGGTCTGTGCCGTAGCAGCAAGGATGCTAAGTAGGAATATTGTTGTCAGTAGGGCGGTTCGTCGCATAGTTTTATTTTGTCTCGTTCAAGAAAATGGCCAACTTCTCTACTGCTTGAGCACGATGGCTAATGCGGTTTTTAACCTCACTACCCAGCTCCGCAAAGGTCTTGTCGTAGCCATCAGGTACGAAGATAGGGTCGTAGCCAAAGCCTCCTTCGCCACGGCGCTCTTCGATGATAGTGCCGCGTACAATGCCTTCAAACAGATGAGTGTCGCTGCCTATTAATAACGCGATAACTGTGCGAAATTGTGCACCGCGCTCACTTTTGCCCGTTAAATTATGCAAAAGCTTTGTCATATTTTCTTCTGAGCCTCCTCCGCTGTAGCGTGCACTAAATACTCCAGGTGCACCATCAAGTGCATCCACCTCCAAGCCGCTATCATCGGCGAAGCAATCATAGCCGAAGTGCTCTTTTACATATTGTGCCTTCTGCAGCGCATTGCCAGCAAAGGTGTCTGCTGTCTCGGGTATATCAGCCTCACAGCCAATCTCACGCAAGCTCATCACTTCGTAACTCTCGCCCAATATGGCAGCCACCTCTTCGAGCTTATGTGCATTATTGGTGGCAAATACTATCTTCTGTTTCATGTAATAATTCTATAATATTTAAAACGAAGAGTTCATCGGAGTTAACCGACGAACTCAACTAAAGCAAAAATTACTTTACCTTAATCTTGTCGAATCCTTCACCGTAGACTCCCGTGACATTACTTTGCGAGACAAAGGCATTGGGGTCTATGTCGTGGATGATACGGAAGAGGTTCACTGCATCTTGACGTTTTGCCAATACCACGAGTACTTTGCGCGGGTTCTTACTATACCATCCTGTACCGTCAAGTACGGTAACACCGCGATGTAGTTTCATGTTGATATAGTCGGCAATCTCATCATACTTATTTGAGAAGATGAGGAACTGCACCGAGCCGCGGGTACTATTAATATAATAGTCCAATGCCACACTCATGATAATGAGCGACACGAAGCCGAACATCACACGGCGCCAGTCGTGGAAAACAAAATAGCAGCTACTAATGATAACGATATCTGATATCATCGTAGCGCGACCAAAGCTAATGTTACGAAACTTATTGATGATAGCATTGACAATATCCATACCACCAGTACTACCATTGTGGGTAAAGGCAAGTCCTACACCAATACCGGCACAGCAAGCTCCAAGCACGCAGGCCATGAAGTCCTGGCCAGGACCAAGAAGCTGCATAAACTGGCCATTATCATCGAGGAACCACTTTTGCGTGATCGTTAGGAGTGTAGAGAGCATGACAACTGCATAAATGGTCTTAACACAGAATTTCCACCCGAGGATGCGAAGAGCAAACAAGAGCAAAATAGCATTGATTGTCAGATAGGTAAACTGCATGTTGATACCTGTAGCATAGTAGACAATTGCCGAGATACCCGTGACGCCACCCATGGTGATTTGGTAGGGAAGCATAAAGCAGCTCCAACCCAATGAATAGATGAATAAGCCAAGACCAATCATAAAGTAGTCCTTGACCTCACGCAACAACTTTGATTTATCTGTCAAGAAAGTTTGCATGGTTATAAGTGTGAAATGTGAAACGTAAAGAGTGAAGAGTGCCAATGAGGCAACTCTTACTCTTCACTTTTAATTCTTAACCAACTACGATGTTTACAATCTTCTTCGGTACAACAATCACCTTACGGATGGTCTTGCCATCGATATACTTCTGAGTATTCTCATTAGCAAGTACGGTCTCCTGGATAGCGGCATTGTCCATATCAGCAGCCAACTCCATAGTAAAGCGTGTTTTACCATTGAATGAGATAGAGTAGGTGATGCTATCTTCCTTGAGGAACTCTTCATTAAATGCAGGCCATGCAGCATCGCAAACAGAGCCCGTACCACCAAGCTGCTCGAACAATTCCTCGCAGGTGTGAGGAGCGAAGGGAGCCAAAGCGATAACGAGCGGAAGCAGTACTTCGCGCTTGGTGCACTTAAGCGATGAAAGTTCGTTCACACAGATCATGAAGGCACTGATAGAGGTGTTGTATGAGAAGTTCTCAATGTCGCCAGTCACCTTCTTGAGCAACTTGTGCAATGACTTCAATTCCTCCTTGGTAGCAGCTTCGTCTGTCACGAGCAACTCCTCGCCACGACCGTAGAAGAGGCTCCAAAACTTCTTGAGGAAGCGGTGGCAACCGTCGATACCATTGGTGTCCCAAGGCTTTGACTGCTCTACGGGGCCGAGGAACATCTCGTACATGCGCAAGGTGTCGGCACCATACTTCTCAACAATCATATCGGGATTAACGACATTGAACATTGACTTTGACATCTTCTCTACTGCCCATCCGCAGATATACTTGCCATCCTCAAGGATAAACTCAGCATTGTTGTACTCGGGGCGCCAAGCCTTGAAGGCATCAATGTCAAGCACATCATTGGTGACAATATTTACATCTACGTGTATAGGAGTAACGTCGTAGTCCTTCTTTAAGTTCAGTGACACGAAGGTGTTGGTATCCTTGATACGATATACAAAGTTACTGCGTCCCTGAATCATACCCTGGTTTACAAGCTTTTGGAAGGGCTCATCCTTAGCGCTGTAGCCAAGGTCAAAGAGGAACTTATTCCAGAAGCGTGAGTAGATAAGGTGACCTGTAGCATGCTCGCTACCACCTACGTAGAGGTCTACATTCTGCCAATATTCGCCTACCTTATCATCTACGAGAGCCTCATGATTGCGAGGATCCATATAGCGGAGGTAGTAAGCAGAAGAGCCCGCGAAACCAGGCATGGTATTCAACTCGAGAGGGAAGATTGTAACGTTATCAATCTTGCTATTCTCTACTACACAGTTGTTTACAGTATCCCAAGCCCAAACTGAAGCGTGTCCCAATGGGGGCTCACCACTCTCTGTGGGGAGGAACTTAGCTACCTCGGGCAGCTCGATGGGCAAGCAGGTCTCGGGTACCATATAGGGCATACCCTCCTTATAGTATACGGGGAATGGCTCACCCCAGTAGCGCTGGCGGCTGAAGATGGCATCACGCAAGCGGTAGTTTATCTTAACGTGGCCAAGGCCCTTCTCCTTGATATATTCCTTAGTACGTGCGATGGCCTCCTTTACGGTGAGTCCGTTGAGCACGAGGTCACACTCGCCTGTCTGCTCGGGGCGCGGAGAGTTCATCATGATACCCTCCTTGGCATCGAAGCTCTCCTCTGATACGTCAGCACCTTCGATGAGGGGACGAATCTCAAGGCCGAAATGCTTAGCAAAAGCATAGTCACGGCTATCGTGAGCAGGCACAGCCATGATAGCACCAGTACCGTAACCTGCAAGTACATAATCTGAAATCCATACGGGGATGCTCTCGCCAGTGAGCGGGTTGATGGCATACGAACCGCTCCATACGCCAGTCACGCGGCGGTCAGCGATACGTTCACGTTCGGTGCGCTTCTTGGTAGCATCGAGGTAAGCCTCTACGGCATCCTTCTGCTCGGGTGTGGTGAGTGTAGCTACCAATTCGCTCTCAGGAGCAAGCACCATGAAGGTCACACCAAACACAGTGTCGGCACGAGTGGTGAAGATAACAAACTCCACATCACTGTCCTTTACCTTGAAGGTCAGCTCAGCACCCTCACTGCGGCCAATCCAGTTGCGCTGAGTCTCCTTGAGTGAGTCAGTCCAGTCGATCTTATCCAATCCTTCGAGCAAGCGACCAGCATAAGCCGATACACGCAAGCACCATTGGCGCATCTTCTTCTGTACTACGGGGTATCCACCACGCTCTGATACACCATCTACTACCTCATCGTTAGCGAGTACAGTACCCAATTTGGGGCACCAGTTTACCATTGTCTCACCCAAATAAGCGATACGGTAGTTCATCAGAGTCTCCTGCTGCTCCTTCTCGCTCATAGCCTTCCACTCTGCAGCGGTAAAGGTCAAAGCTTCAGACTGAGCCACATCGATACCCTCTGAACCATTCTGCTCGAAGTGAGCTACCAATTGCTCAATGGGAAGTGCCTTATTTGAGGTGTTATCGTAGTATGAGCCAAACATCTTGATGAATGCCCACTGTGTCCACTGATAATACTCGGGATCACAAGTACGGATTTCGCGGTCCCAATCGAAGCAGAAGCCAATCTTGTCCAACTGCTCACGATAGCGTGCGATATTTTGTACAGTGGTGATAGCAGGGTGCTGGCCTGTCTGGATAGCATATTGCTCTGCAGGCAAACCATAAGCATCATAACCCATGGGGTTGAGCACATTGTAACCCTGTGAGCGCTTGTAGCGTGCATAGATATCTGATGCGATATATCCCAGCGGATGTCCTACGTGAAGTCCTGCACCTGAGGGATAGGGGAACATATTAAGCACGTAAAACTTCTTTTTCGTGGGGTCTTCGGTCACACGATAGGTCTTATTTTCTACCCATCGCTGCTGCCATTTTTTCTCGATGTCTCTGAAATTGTATTCCATATCTATATGTTTGTATTATTGTCTGAAGCTTATTCGGGACAAAATTAGTGCAAGCCGAGCGAAAATCCAAATCTCCACGAGCGAAAGTAAAGGAAATGCTCGAATTGCCTCTACAGAGTGAGGCAGAGATTCAATAAATATCAAACTTGTTTGAAGTTTTTCCGAGCCGTATCCCAAATTCAAGTTTTATGACACCAACTTGTATATCTTGAGTCCTAATGTCAGGTTTGTGTACATCAGTAGTCCGCCGAGTTGGATCTTGATATTATTGGCGCTACACATACGGCGTAGCAGGTGACGGTTGTCATGTATCATTTGTCTTAGTGTGGCGGCTTCTGCTTCGTTGACTGAATCCAAAGTACGCAGTACGGTACGCATAGCGATGCCAATCTGTGTATAGAAGCTACGGCGGTAGATGCCACTGATGTGATGCTCGTCAACAAATGCTGCCAAGCGATTCATTACAGTAAAGAGGTCGAGGCCATTCTTGAGTTTCAGTACTGCGGTGATGCTGGTAGAGTTACCCTTAAAGTAGTTGTACGCCACCTTGTCGTATGAGGCGCAGGTATCTGCAAGATATACAACTCGGGGCTTAAACTCGCTGTCTTCGTGGTATATACCCGGATAGAATTGCAGACAATATCCCTCGAGCAAGGCTTTGCGGTATACCATAAAGGGCACTGCAGCATGGTAGCTATTCTGTATAAACCAATCTTTGCTATTCAATACACCTGAGATGGTCGAGTAGTGCTCATTGCTGGGAGTACCATCTGCATATACATTGCGGTATTGCAATTGGAGTATATCGACTCGGGTCTCTTGTAGGCGAAGGATAATGTCGTGTAGGCAACCTTGCTCAATCCAGTCGTCTGAGTCGATAAACCATACGTATTCGCCTTGGGCAGCTTGTAGACCTGCATTGCGAGCCATACTGAGCCCTTGGTTGTGCTGATTAATAATGGTAACATTGGGTAGCCCCATTGTCAGCTCCTCTACAATCTTCATGCTATCATCACGGGTGCCATCATTGACTATTACCAGTTCATAGTCATCAGCGACGACATGGGGCTGACATAAGCAACTCTGCAGACAACGTGCGATGTACTGCTCTACATTGTATACGGGGATGATGAGCGATAGTTTCATTCGGAAATACGAGGATTATCGACCAAGCGCGCACTCTCGGCCAAACTATTCTTAATATACTCTTGCGAGCGGTGACGCATATCTGCCAGGTGCTCTTTTACAGCAGTGTAATCCATCTCTAACGGCCTGTCGATAGGCTGATTATATACGATAGCCCTATCAGCCTCCACGGCATCAATGAGGTCCATCATACGGGTATCAAATCCGCTGCGATCTCTGATGACTGAGTAGAAGGGTATGCCAAAATTGAGCGCAAAGGCGGTTCCGTGGAATGAGGTGGTGATGACATACGAGGCATGCTGCACCAAGTAGAGGAAATCGAGCGGACCTGCATCCTTGATAAAGCGAGCGTTCTTAAAGTGCATATCCAGCAACGGAGCATCCAGTAGTATGAGCGGTAGGTCAAGCTCCTGCTGCACCTTCTCGATGATGGCATTTATCTCGGGATAGGGATTGTAGGCATAATGTAGCACATAGACCAAGATGTAGGGCCCCTTTATCTTGTAGCTAGACTGTTCGGCCAGCTTGCCCCAATCTTCGCTTGTCAGCAGCAGTGTGGGGTCACACACCATAGGCACCTCGCGCTGCACGAGTGACCTTACGATGTCAAGCCCAGACTTTTCGCGCACAGAGATATGATTATAAGTCTCTAAGTAGGGACGTATGGCCTTGTCAAAGCCCTCGGGCACTGAGGCTACCGAAAAGCTGGGCGCATAGGCCACCTTGGGCGTATGGGGCCGCGCAAAAGAGAGGAAGAAGGAGGTGTCGGTAAGGATATGTATGGGGTTCCATACCTGGTCGCTTCCTGTCACCAAGATATCGTAGGGATAGTCGTAGTGTTTCAGGCTATCGGGGTTGGCAAATTGCTGCTCAGAACACTTGTAATGAGCTGAGTAGAAGCGAGCAAATCGCTTGCTCTTACGCAAGATTGGCAGGCAGAAGGCCCATTTGAAGAGGGTGCTCTTGATGCGCTTCTTCAGCGGGCGGCGCTGCTTGTGCTCTCCATTGGGGAAGATGTAGTCTATCAGTTCAGCATCGTAGCCCAAGCGATTGATATACTCTTGTAGAGCATAGGCCTGCAGTGCAGAACCATAGTTTTGCACTCGGTGCATGGTAAGTATTCCTATTCTCTTCATGGGATGTGGAGGCGACTTTTTAGTTTGTTAGTATATTTTGAGAGCAGTGCCTGTAGGGCTATGGGGACTCTTGTCTTTGCCAATAAGAGTTGTAGAGGTCGCATCACTACGGGGTAGCTGAGCTGATGTCTCATCTGCCCCTCTATGACGGTGTCCATATCGTGTGCAACGCACTCTATATGTTCGGTTTTCTCAATGACCAGCTTACCTCTTTCGGTGAGTCCGATGAGAGCACTCACGCCCTCCTTGTTGTCCTTATATGCTGTACCCCACAAGTCACCTATGCGTATGTCTGCAGCCGAACTCAGAGCCTTGTATTTGCAGTGAGCATAGCAAGCCTTACCCAAGCATTGATTGCCCAAGAAGAGTAGATAGAAGGCATCGCCTTGCGAACGGCGTGAGATATGCTGTATCTCAGACTTGTCACCCTGTAGCTTCATTGCCCACGAGTCGTGCCAACCTCGCTCCTTGCTGCGCCACGATATGGATGAGACCCTTCCAATCTTCTTTTCACATTCTGATAAATACTTATCCCATACCAATTTAGAGGGCACACCGTGGCAGAAGAAGTCCATCAAGACAAAGTTGTCTTCAGCATTGAATGTCCGTAAATAGCGGCGAAACGAGTCGATCTGACAAGGGGTACCCGTAACCAAGAAGCGTTCCTTGCGGCTTATCGCCTTGAAGGCATCGGGAGTATAGCTCTGTATATACTTACTACCCATAGAATCTTTCCACTCGGTCGGAGTGGAGGCGATGTAATGCACTGCCTTGCGAGTAGGGACGTCATAGCGCACTCCACAGAGTTTATACCCTTCATTGAGCAGCGAGCACCCTATCTCAAAACCTACACCGCCCGAAGAGCAGTCTCGACGTACATCCACATCGGTGCTCCATGCTGCATATCCCTGAGGCTCAGTATTGCTATTTGCGACCTCATCGTGCGAGTAGGCACATACCTTCAGGCAAAGCCCACAGTCGGTACACTGCTCCAGGTGCTCGATGCGAGGGGCATAAAAGCCCTGCTTATCTTGCACTATGCTGATAATCTTTTTACTACACACGACAGAGCACACGCCACAGCCATAGCAGTTCTTTATCTCCGAAACATTATTCATGGCTTGCGTGTCGTCTTAGTCATTAATCTCTTCTTCAGATCCTTGAGTATGCGCACCGTGCGGTAGTATGCCAAGTATACGGCACCTGCCACGGGATTAGCAAACTGCAGGGCTACGAACTCCATTGATAGAGGACGGAAGCCATAGCGCTTCATATCGTCTATCAAGAGTGTATGGAAGTCTATTCTATCCCAGCATCGCTCATGCCAGTAATGCCCCACGATGAGGTGGGTGAAGAGCATGATATTTCTGAAGCAAGCTGGCATACACTGCATACGATGCTCCTCGGGGATGGCACCTCTCTTTAGCTTATAAGATTGTTCCAGGTACGGCAATGTATACTTGAAGGTATTCATCACTCCCGTAGCCACATCCCTATAGTGATACACACAGCGAGGCATCACCTTAATGCTTCGCGTACATGCAAAGGCCAAGCGGAGGTTCATGATAAGGTCTTCGCCCATGACAAATTCGCGAGGTGTATTGAAGGTCTCCTCATTGAAGAGTTCTCGGCGAAATAGCTTGGAATAGGGCGCTGAGTTGATGTCGCTCGACAATATGCGCTGAGCAAATATCGCCTTGTCAATCTCTTCGTCGACGTACTGCTTGGGGTTGCGGTCATAGCTACCCACGACGATATCATATCTGTCATCCATCTGCGCATACAGGTCTGCCAATGCTGTGGGAGGCAGCGAGTCATCAGAGTCTACGAAAGCAATATAGTCGGTCTTTACGGCGGTCGCCACGCCTACCGCTCTTGCCTTGGTCACACCACCATTGACCTGATGCACCACTGTGATGCGCGGGTCCTTGCTGGCATATTCATCACAGATACTACCACAATTATCGGGCGAGCCATCATCTACGAGCACTACGCAGAAGTCGCTAAACGTCTGCGCGAGTATCGACTCTATGCACTCGGGCAAGAATGCCTCGACCTTATACACAGGGACGATAACTGCTATTTTGGGCTGCCTATCCATTTGCTCAGAGTATCTGTTGATATTTACCGCAAAGGTATGAAATTCTTTTGTGCTATCCTAAGGCTTTTTGCAAAAATGCGATAGCGTCGCTGCGCTTCTCCGTGAGGATGCTCGACACCCGCTCATAGTCAATCGGGAGCAGTAGCGACTCCCTGCGTGCCAAGTAGTCTTCGTAGGAGCAGACGAGGCGGTCGGTAAGGCCAAACATCTGAAGCAGTGACTCAAAACGCGCCATACCGCGGCTCCTGTTACCGATGACTACGAAGGGCTTGGCGAAGAGTATCGAGAAGATGCAGGCATGGAAGCTGTCGGTCACCACGAACTCGGCATCACGGAAGCCCTGTAGCCACTCCTCTACAGGAGGCTGTATGCGCTCCTCAAGGCTGAGCTGCTGATTCTCCGTCTGCGTATTGGTCGAGAAGGGCTTGAGTGCCTTGGTCTTAGCAATAGAACTGACAATTTGCCCCACTTCACTGCCCTGGTCGAGGAGGTAACACATCAAGCCTCCCGAGCTATGCGGCGTGTCTGCTTTGATGAGCTGCGTATAGGTACCTGCATCGAGGAGCATGGTGGGGTCTACCACGTGCTGGGCATCTACCCCCAGATATGTTTGACTGAGTTTAACCCCTGAGGCTTCGCGCACGCTGACAGCATCAAAGAGTCGTGCCATCGCAGCACAATCGGCGGTCTCAGACTCGGTATATTCCCACTCGTCTACACCGAAGGAGGCTGCATATGAGAGTCGCTTCACATCCCATCCTTGGGTGAACTGCAAGAAGGCATTTGTCACCCCTGGGAAGGGTCTCGCGTAGCGCGCCCTCCATATCTGGTCACTACCTACTACGTAGGCATCAAACTCGTTTTCTGTAAGTTCGGCGACTTTGCTCACCACTCTGCGGGCGATATGCTCTGAGATAAATCGTCCTGTATGCTTAGTGCGTGCCTCCCACAGCTCCCTATAATACTCGGGAGAGTAGATGATGGCATTCTTCCCCTTGAGCAAGCGCTTGATCTTGCCCTTTACGTACATCTCTATTCGGCGCTTCAGAGAAAACTTAAAGTCCTTTTTCTCATCGATGACAAGCACCTCGTGCCCCATGCTTTGCAGTATATGCTGCAGGGCGTAGGCTTGTAAGATGCCACCATAGTTGGTGTGCAGAGGTAGTGTGAGTATCGCTATTCTCATACGGCTATCTTTTCAGTAGTCCCAGCAGGGCTCTCTTTATTTTTAGGTATTGCAGCAGCAGGCTCGATGAGGCCTTCTGCTTACATATTGGGAATACGCAGTCGAGGCCTTGCTCGGCAAATCTCTTCCAGAAGAGGCGTGCATATTTGGTAGACTTCGGACTATGCTCCAAGCTCGGATTCTCAGGCAGAAGGTACTCATAGCGACTCTCCACATCCACCTTCTCTATGCTGTCGTATAGGACCTGCCCCCTTGCGGTATGTATCATGATGGTGCTACAGCCCTTGTTGTCGTCCATCTCGGGGTGCACCGCCTGTATGCCCCAGAAGTCGCCCAAGGTGATATCGCTACCGCTCTTGCCACAGCGGGCGGGGCAGGCATGGCACGATGGTCGCAGGTAGAGGTCTGTCAAAAAACCACGCATGAAGGGATTCTCCGAAGGCGGCAGTAGTAGTGTCTGCTCTTCTGTACGGATGCGAAAGGCATACTGTGCCCATCCACGTGTCTTGTCTCTGAAGGCGACATCCTTGATTGCTCCCTTGGCACGCATTCCTTCCAAATAGCGCTGCCATACCAAGGGGCTGGGTACACCATGACATACCACATCTATCGTCAGCAGATTGTCATACTCCTTGCGCAGGTATCGCTTCAGTCCTGCTATCTGGCAGGGGGTGCCAGAGAAGAGCACCTTACGTCCCTGTTTAAGATGACTTTTGGCCTCCTTATAGGTGTCTCCGATGGTGCTCTGCACATACTTAGAACCTCTAAAAAGCGCCATTTCATCGGTATTTTCGGCTGCGGCATGCACCACATTCCACTTCTCGTCAAACTTGGCGCCGAAGACTACCCCACCCTCACGAATGACAGCATCTGCCAATAGGGTAAAGATACCTCCCGAGGAACTCTCTTGGCGTATCGCCTCATCCTTACTCCTTGCCGCATACACTTTGATCGGACGTGTAGGGGTAGCTTGATGGATGACGGGACATACCTGTTCACAGAGGCCACATTCGGTACACGCCTCTTTGGCTACCGTCGGATATAAAAAACCCTCGGCATCGGCGCTCATGGTGATAGCCTTGTGAGCGCATACCGACACGCAGGCATGGCATCCGCAGCAGTCTTTCTTATCCTTGAGCACTATCATCGGCGGCGTATTTTAGCGATTATACTATCTATGGCCTTACCCACAAGGGCACGCTCCTCACGATTGCATCCCACGAAGTAGATGGTCGCTGCCGAAGAGAGCAGAGAGAGGCCACACAATACGAAAAATCTCACATATCCCTCAGGCATCAGCATATAACAGATGCCAGGCACTATCAGCGCCAGCAGCGTCACCACTACGACTCTGCAGTACACCTCAGTGACAAAGCGCCTCACGGGGAAGTCAATCATCCTGCGGAGGAACCATAGGCGAGCCACAAGACAAAGTTGCGATACGATGATAGCTACCACCACGGTGACCTCGGGAAACCATCCCCAGCGCAGCAAGAGGTATGAGATGGGTAGGTTGAGCAGCAGTATACCACCCACAACCATCTGATATACCTTTATCTTGCCCGTGGCAGTCTGAGCCGTGATGAGCGTGTGAGATACGATCTCTGCCAGGCTCAACACCAATACTAGTCGGGTAAACAGCACCGTATGCTCGGGTACCTCGCCCAACCAGACATGCAAGAATAGCTCTATCTCGAAGATGATGGGCACCGAGAGCACCATGAAGATATAGTATGACAGCTTCGTGCCTTGGAACATCAGCTTGTGCATACGCTCTAGCTGCCCTGCTGCATAGTCCTTGATAATCTGTGGGTTGAGCGCCATGGTGAAGTTGCTGATAAACTGCATCACTACCCCATTGACCTGCATCGCTATACCACGAGCAGCATTTACAGCCGTGCCTCCCGTGAAGAGGTTGATGGTGACGTTCACGCCCTCATTCTTCATCAGACCTGCCGTATTGCCGATAAAGTTCCAACCGGCAAAGCTGAATATCTCTCCGAAGAGCTTCTTGTCGTATACCCTCTGATAGCTACACTCCACAAAATTACGCTTGCAATACCTCCAATAGATGACCTGCGAGATGATGGCTGGCAAGATGTTGAGCGCAGCGAGCAGCTTCAGCTTGTCTCCGCCATAGTAGTATACCGCACACACAATCAACAACTTTGCTGTAGCATCAAAGATGGTAAGGTAGGCAAATGCCGACATTCTCTCATGAGCGATGATGGCCGCCCTGTAGGGTACCGAGAGGAGGTTGATGGCAAAGATAATCGTAGAGCACTGCAGCACCCAGTTGGCAGCGCCGAGCCTACCGTCAGGGATTACCATACGATGATTCAGGAACCACACACCCACCGTCTCGATGGCAATGATCACCACCACCGCCAGCACGACGTGGATATTGATTGAGGTAGAGAAGACCTCACGCAGATGCTTCATGTCGCCCTTGCCAAGCCCGAAGGTAAAGAAGCGGCTCACTGCACCAGATAGCGACGCCGACAGCATGGAGAACATCGAGACCAGGCCACCCACAACATTGTTGATGCCATAGTTGTCGACACCGAGCGCCTTCAGCATCACACGGGCAGTGATAAAGCTGATCACCATCATCACCAGCATTCTCATGTAGAGAAGGCCAGTATTCTTTGCTATGCGTCGGGTACTCGAATCTGTCATATTAAGGCAAAGGTACGAATAAGTGAGCAATAAACAGCAAGTTTGCCAGAGTATTTTTTCGCAGCGAATACGAATCTGCCCAATTCGCAGCCAACGAAGATTCTGTTTGTAGCAGTAAGTCAAAGTTCGAGATATAGTGTCGAAAGTCAAAAGTTACCAGCCCCCCAATGATACATTTCGCTTTCGGTGTTGATTTCTGCCGCAAAGTTACTACAAATATTTTTGGCACTTACAGTTGTTGTCATTTGCTGTCATTTATTGTCTTTTAGTTCTTGATTGTGCGAATGTAATTGACTACTGCTCTGTCTGTTATGTGTTGCAAATAGATTTTTGTGCGCCACATCTCCGGTACTGAATTATCGCACTTGTGTCGCTGACGTGCGGGAGGAGCAATAACGATTCATCACACTTGAGGCAAAAATGTCCACGTCCACGTCCACAATTAATATGCTCTGTGTCTCGCGGCGGTGACTATAATTAATAGCTTATTTAAATATTATATATACTACGTATATCTA
>JAFZFF010000011.1 GCA_017556045.1 Bacteroidaceae bacterium
ATAGCTGCTTGTTCTTCCCATGCGTTTGAAGTATTCTGCAGCCTCGAGATAGGTGGTAGCACATTTGTCCCATTCATAGATTGTGCTATAGATGCGACCTTGAGTGAACAGCACTCGTGCCTTGGTCAGTATGTCCTCTGATGCCGCACCTTCGGTCACCGCTTTCACGAAGCACTGCAGGGCAAGTTCGTCATGCTTCTGCTGGTTCTGATATATTCGTCCTTGGTAGTAGTAGGTGCGCAGCTTGTCCGTAGCCGTGCCGTGACTTTGGTAATAGTCGATAGCAGGCTGCAGCACCTCGAAGTCCGTCTTGTCCACATAGTTCTTGTCCAAAGCCATTGAAAGCAGCAAAGCGTACTTCGCCCTCTCTTCCTTATTCAGCAATTCTTGTTCATCAATGCGCTGCAAAACTTTCAACGCACTATCAGGCTGGGCCTCAATGAATCCCTCAACCTGTGTCAGCGTTCCCCAATGTGCGGAGTGCCGACTGCACGAGAACATGCAGAGGATGGCGACAAGGAACAGGTATAGTACTATGCGATGCTTCATGCTGCGAAGATATACAAAAAGAGGGAAATAAGCAACACCTCACACATAAACGAATAGTCGTGAGTGGCGATTAGGGAAGTAGAACCCCATAAACGACTCACACCCGGGACGACAAGGTCCGGGCGTGATGCTTGTAGTATGTATCATTTAAGGGATTATGAATTGCCTAACTCCTCCTCAATCTCTTGGATCGTGGGCAGTGTGCCTTTGAAATGTTCTGGCAGTAGCTTGTTAAGCTCATATTCAGAAATTCCGATTGGCTGATTGAAATTTTCTACCGTATATTGTGCCAAAACTTCATCTTTGTCCTTGCAAATCAACAATCCAATAGTTGGTTTGTCTGACGGACGACGCAGTAGATGATTTACTCCACTTACGTAGGCGCTTAGTTGCCCGATATCTTCAGGCCGGAAAGAGCGTGTCTTCACCTCAATCACAATGTAGCACTCTAACTTCAAGTTATAAAAGAGCATATCAATATATCGGTCGGTCTGGCCTATGGTAAGTTTATACTCACGGCCCATATAAGCAAAACCATTACCTAACTCAAGAAGAAAGCGCTCGATATTAAGTATCAGTGCATCCTTGAGCTCCTTTTCCCGATAAGGCTCGGCTATAGTAAGAAAATCAAAACAATAGGGGTCACGAGTAATCTGTTGAGCCAAGTCACTCTGCGGCTCGGGCAATGTGGCGGGGAAATTGGTGATAGCCTGACCTTCCCGCTCAATCAAGCGAGTGTCAATCAGATGTTCAAGAACATCGCGCGACAGGTTAAGTTCTATAGTCTTGGCTACATAAAATGTAGCTTCAATCGGATTTTTTCCACACTTGTCAATGATACGCTTATGATGGCCCCAAGGAATAGCGAATATCAAGGAATCGATGTCTGCTATTTGTCCCCCAAGTTGGGGGATAATTGTATCGAGCTGAGAATAAAGGGTATAGAACTTCTTTATATAATACAAATTGGTACGCGAGAAACAATGAGCGTCGGGAATCTCGCGCTGCAGGTCCTTGCTCATATAGGTGATAATCTTGTCTCCCCATTTGCCAGAGGCATATCGCTCTTCGATATCCTTTCCTATACTCCAGTAGAAGCGCAGCATCTCTGTGCTTACTTTTGAAGCGGCCTTAATCTGGCTGCGACGGAAACGGCTACAGATATCTGCTATCCATTGCTTATATTCAATATCGGAATGTATTAAATCGGTCATACTGATTCTTAATTTCTGTCTTGCAAAACAAGTTATCTGTGCGAAGATACAATATTAAATTTATAAATCGAATAATAAATGAAGAAAAAAGTGCATAAAGGCATACAATCAACACCTCAACACCTCACGCATAAACGAATAGTCATGAGGACGATTCGGAAGATAATCCCATAAACGCCTCCCGCCCGAACGAAAGGTTCGGGCGTGAGGCTTATCAAAAGTAGAATGTATGTATGGGGCACACGATAGGTGTCAGAATACAGGTCTCGCGCCTGTGGTGGCGGGCTTCCCGTCTTTCACATAGGGCCACCCCCTCTTGTCCCAACGGATGCGCTGCAGCATCATTGGGCGTGCATTGGGGTGAGATGACCTGTTGTGACAGTGATAGAGCATCCAGTCATGACGCTTCTTGTCTGTGAAGATCTCTCCATTGTGCCCAGGGCCGTAGAAGTGATCGTCTTTATCAGAGCGGATGACTGTGGTAGCATAGCCCTCATGCATGGGACGGCCTTCGCGGTCTACAAACACTCCGTCAAGTGTCTTGCTGCGACCGACCTTTACCTGGTATGTCTCGTTCCAATATTGTCCGGCACTGACGAAGAGGTACCACCAGCCCTTGCGATAGTGCAGGTATGCGCCTTCGAAGACACGGTCGCGCTGGGGGTTCTCTGAGCCGTGTACACCGGCTACGACCTCATAGCGTGCGTCGTCGGCCAGCTGGGTGCCGTAAGGGTTGAGCTCGACGCGGTGGATGCGTCCCATGCTGCCGAAGAACATCCATACCTTTCCCGTCTTGTCATCTACGACGACCTCGGGATCTATGGTGTCGTCGATACCGGTGACCTTGCCGCTGGTGATGATGTCGATGTATTCGAACTTTCCTGGCACACTCGATTCGCGCAGCGCCACGATGCTGGCGTCTTCCTTAGAGTTGTAGAGTGTGAAGTATGCCATGCGTCGGCCGTGTACCATTGCCACATCGGGTGCCCATACGTGTCTGCCCACCCTGCGAAAGTGCTGCATCACGTGGTCATCGAGGGGGATAATGTCGGAGAACGTCCACTCGACAAGGTCGTCACTACAGAGCAGTGGGCGACGGGCGTTCTGCCCAGTGCTGAGGCTGTAGAACTTGCCATCATCGGCTCGCCATACGGTGGGGTCGGGCCAATCTTTAGGGTATACGGGGTTGACATAGAGGCTGTCTTTGGCCGAGAGTAGGGTAGAGGTTAACAGCATTGCTGTCAGGGTCGCGAATGTCTTGCTCATGTGTGTAGTGTGCAATAAAGTGGGGTTGTGTAGAGCAAAGTTCGTAATTTTATAGCTCTTACACAAGAGTATGCGCACAAGGATGAAAAAAATGTAGCGAAAATAGGCTAATGTTACGAATAAAGTCAGTACATTTGCTGTGTGAAATGTTATAAAATGGAAAGTCAAAACGATTATGGAAGAGAATGCAAAACAACGCCGCTTCGTGGTAGATAACGAGGGGCTGGGCTGCTGCCTGATGATAGGACTTATCGCGGGTGCCGTGTTGTTGGGTAATGCCATCAAGGCTGTGCGTGCAGATGATCGCGTGGTATCAGTGAAGGGACTCTGTGAACGTGAGGTGAAGGCAGATAGAGTAATATGCCCCTTTGCCTACAAGGAGGGTGGCGACAATCTGCAAGCGCTGTATATGACCATCGAGGAGAAGAATGGTATCATCATCGACTTCCTCAAGGAGGCGGGCATCGCCGAGGCCGACATCTCGGTAGCTGCACCCAAGGTGCTGGACACACGCACCGAGTGGAGCGGTAGCCAAAACCGCTACGTGTACATCGTGACGTCGGTGGTGACGGTATGTACGGATAAGGTAGACGAGATCATACAACTGCAATCACGCCAAGGCGAACTGCTACAGAAAGGCATTGCTATGGCCAATAACTGGGAGTATCAGCCTGTGTACTCGTTTACCCAGCTCAATGAGATAAAGCCCTCGATGATAGAGACGGCTACGAAGAATGCGCGCGAGACTGCCGAGAAGTTTGCTGCCGATAGTGAGAGTGAGTTGGGTAAGATCAAGCGCGCCACACAGGGTCAGTTCTCCATCACCGATCGCGATAGCAACACGCCTTATATGAAGAACGTGCGCGTGGTGACCAGCGTGGACTATTACCTGAAGGACTGAGCTTTTTAGTTAGGAGATAGAAATTAGGAGTTAGGAATTAGGCCATTCGGATGGGTTACATCACTGAGCCTTTTTATTCCTAACTCCTAATTTCTAATTCCTAATTATTTCTTACTGTTCTGCAAGGAACTTCTCCACCTCGAGTGCAGCTTTACAGCCACTGCCTGCAGCTACGATAGCTTGGCGGTAGCGAGGGTCAGCCACGTCGCCAGCAGCGAATACGCCGGGTACGTTGGTGGCGGGTGATGCGCCCTGAGTCATGATATAGCCCGTCTCGTCGGTCTCGAGGTATTCGCGGAAGATCTCAGAGTTGGGGTTGTGACCGATAGCGAGGAAGAGTCCGTCGATAGCGATGTCGTAGTGCTGCTCATCAGCCTCGCCCTTGCGCTTCACCACGTGAGCACCCTCTACGCCATTGTCGCCGAAGAGGCCTGTCACGTTATGCTCAAAGAGTACTTCGATCTTGGGATTCTGCATCACGCGGTCCTGCATGATTTGGCTGGCGCGGAGGTAGTTTTTACGCACGATGAGGTATACCTTGCTGGCGAGTCCTGCCAGGTAGTTGGCCTCCTCACAAGCGGTGTCGCCACCACCTACTACGGCTACTACCTTCTTGCGGTAGAAGAATCCGTCACATGTAGCACATGCGCTCACACCCATACCTGCATACTTCTTCTCATCCTCGAGGCCGAGGTACTTGGCCGATGCGCCAGTGGCGATAATCACCGTCTCTGCCTCTATCTCTGTGCCGTCGTCAACGGTCACCTTGAAGGGTCGTTGTGAGAGGTCCGCCTTGGTGATGATACCGCTGCGGAGGCTGGCGCCGAAGCGCTCTGCCTGCAGACGCAGGTCGTCCATCATCTCTGAACCGCTGATGCCGTTGGGGTATCCGGGGAAGTTCTCGATGTCTGTAGTGATGGTGAGCTGTCCGCCAGGCTGTAGTCCTTCGTACAGGATGGTGGGGATGTTTGCTCTACCAGTGTAGATGGCTGCTGTGTAGCCCGCGGGGCCTGAGCCAATGATAAGGCATTTTGTTTTTTCCATTGTGTATATATACTTTTATTGATTTTTATTTTCACTTCGCAAAGATACAAACAAACGAGCGAGAAATATGAAGTTCACTTCGATATTTTTTACAGCGAGTGCAAAAATCTTCGAGCTTTAGCTCAAAGATAACAACAAACGAGCGAGAAATATGAAGTTCACTTCGATATTTTTCACAGCGAGTGCAAAAATCTTCGAGTTTTATCGCAATGATACAAATTAGTGGGTGAATAAACGAAGTTTCGATAAGAAAGCATTATCTTTGCAATAATAATTTGATAAATGAATAACACGGACATGAAGAAATTTGTTTTATTAGCGGTTTGTTGCCTCGGCTTATTGAGCACGAAGGCCGAAAGTATAGCTGACAATCGATGGAGCATTGTAGCTGATAATGAGATTGTATGGGATGTCACCTCTGACAAGATCCCCCACAGAGACCATATCGAGATGAGCGGACTTAAGGTGTCTACCGTGGTGCGCTATGGCGTAGAGGCCGATGGTTCCTTCTACCTCAATAGGGGCATGGTGTGGCCTATGCTGCGTACCATACCTAACAACACTCACGCGAGCCTGATGCGCAAGATGGGCGACGAGGTGATGCCCAAGGTGTTGGTCAACGGAAGAGCCTTGGAGGGAGAGAAGGTGCAGTCGATCAAGCTGAATGGACTGATGACCGTCATCAGTAACTTCCCTGCAGGGGTACAACTCGAGCGCGTATTGTTCCCCTCGGTGACATTGCCTGCCTTCTGTGAACGATATACCTTGACCAATACGGCGAAAAGGGATGTGCTCGTAGAGCTGCCCCACTCGGTGTCAAAGACCGCCACACCTGCAGAGAAGGGAGTGTATGGCTCATATAGCATCGAGGTGAAGCAGACTGGAGGCACCGCAACCTTGAAGCCCGGAGAGTCTATCACCTTTGCTGTGACCATCGAAGGCTACAAGCCAGGTGAGGAGGATTTTAATATCGATATAGAGCGTGAGAAGAGTGCTCGCGAGGCATTGATCGGCGAATACTCATCAAACCTCGTGCTCGAGACTCCGAGCGATGTGCTGAATACGATGTTCAAGTTTGCCAAGATACGCGCTTCGGAGAGCATCTATGACACCAAGGGGGGATTGATGCATGGTCCTGGAGGCGAGTCATACTACGCTGCTATCTGGGCTAACGATCAGGCTGAGTATGTCAACCCCTTCTTCCCCTTCCTGGGATATGCTATCGGCAACAAGTCGGCGCTCAATTCATATATGCACTTTGCTCGCTTCATGAACGCTGACTATAAGAAGGTGCCCAGCTCTATCATCGCTGAAGGTGATGGTACCTGGGGGGGCGCTGGCGACCGTGGTGACGCTGCTATGATAGCTTATGGCGCTTCGCGCTATGCCTTGGCACGTGGTGACAAGCAAGAGGCTGAGCAGCTGTGGCCGCTGATCGAGTGGTGTCTGGAATATTCGCGCCGTCAGATCAATGAGAAGGGCGTCGTAGGCTCTGACTCTGATGAACTGGAGGGTCGCTTCCCTGCAGGCGATGCCAACCTCTGTACCTCTTCGCTCTACTATGATGCGCTCATCACCTCTGCCTATCTGGGCAAGGAACTCGGTAAGCCCGTGGCTCAGACTCGCAAGTATGAGCAGCAGGCAGTAGCCTTGCGCAAGGCTATGGACGATTACTTTGCCGCTACGGTAGAGGGCTACGACACCTATCAATACTATGAGGGTAACGATATCTTGCGTTCATGGATCTGTATTCCCCTGACTGTAGGTATCACCGAGCGCAAGGAGGGTACCATAGAGGCACTCTTCTCGCCCCGTCTGTGGACAGAGAACGGACTGCTCACAGCTGCTGGCAGTGAGACCTTCTGGGACCGCTCAACGCTCTATGCTATGCGTGGCGTGTTGGCTGTAGGTGAGGTAGACCGTGTGATGCCCTACCTGATGAGCTACTCTCAGACCCGTCTGCTGGGCGACCATGTGCCCTATGCTATCGAGGCATGGCCCGAGGGCTCTCAGCGTCATCTCTCTGCTGAGAGCGGACTCTACTGCCGCATCTTCACTGAGGGATTGTTTGGCATACGCCCCACAGGATTCAATGCTTTCACCATCACTCCCTGCATGCCTACTTCATGGAATACGATGGCGCTGCGCCACATCCGTGCATTCAATGGAGATGTCGATATCCAGGTGGATCGCAAAGGCGAAAAGCTACAGGTGATAGTATATAATCATGGCAAACGTATCCGCCAGACAGTCATCAAACCCGGTGACTCGGTAAAGGTGACACTGTAGCGCGAAATGTTGATTTGAGGGCGCTCATTGCAAGCACCATATTTGGGCAATTGTGGGAATTTATATACTTTTGCGTACCAAATGGTGGCGTTGATGCTGCTGTTTTTTTAGATGGAAATAACGAATAGACTATGGATTTCAAAGATCTTATCCAAGCTCGCCGCTCATGCCGTACATTTACTGAGCAGCAGCTTACAGAGGAGCAGACGGTAGCGCTTATGCGCGCTGCCCTGATGTCGCCCTCATCGCACCGTACCAATGGGTGGCAGTTTGTACTTGTAGACGATAAAGCAAAGTTACATGCGCTCTCTGCATGTAAGGAGCATGGCTCGGCACTCATCGATGGAGCCCCGCTGGCTATCGTGGTGTGTGCAGACCCCGCGGCCAGTGATGTATGGATAGAGGATGCCTCTATAGCTACGCTGATGATACAGCTGCAGGCCGAGGAACTTGGTTTGGGCTCATGCTGGGTACAGGTACGTCGACGTGCTACGATAGATGGTCGTGCCTCTGATGTGGTGGTACGCGAGATATTGGGCATACCCGAGACGATGGAGGTGCTCTCTATCGTGGCTGTAGGCTACAAGGCGATAGAGCGCAAACCCTTCAATGAGGAACATCTGCAATGGGAGAAGCTGCATCTCAACCAGTGGTAGTGCTCTTGGGAGCTGGAAGAGTGGCTACTCATCTGGCTCCGGCACTGATAGGGGCAGGGTATCGTATCGCTCAGATATATTCCCGAACGATGGAGGCTGCTCGCACGCTTGCCGAACCCTTGGGTGTGGCGTATACCGATGATATAGATGCCATCAGCCCCAGTGCTCATATCTATATAGTCTCTGTAGCGGATGAGGCTTTGCCCTCAGTGGCAAGTGCGCTATGCGCTAAGAGCCAACAGCTAAGAGCCAGCAGCCTCTTCATCCACACTGCAGGTAGCGTGTCTATGGACGTGTGGCGCGATGCTGGTGCAGAGCGCTACGGCATACTATATCCGCTGCAGACCTTCAGTAAGGAACGCAAGGTGGACATGCGCGAGGTGTCGCTATTCGTAGAGGCCTCTGATGAGGAAACGCTACGTATTATAGAACAGTTGGCGCAGAACTTATCACCGAAGGTATATCGTGCAGACTCTGCCAAGCGTGCCCAACTGCATACCGCGGCCGTATTTGCCTGTAACTTTGCCAATGCGATGTATGGCGCTGCGGCGAGAGTGCTCGAGGGGAGTGATATCCCCTTCTCGGTGTTGCTTCCACTGATAGATGAGACAGCTGCCAAGGTACACACCCTCACACCTCATGAGGCACAGACGGGTCCTGCTGTACGTGGAGACAACGCAGTGATGCAGCGTCATGTAGCAGCTTTGGCAGGTACTCCCGAATTGCAAGAACTATATCGTCAAATCAGTAACTTAATAGCAAATTCTTAACATTAAACTCTTTATTCTTCACTCATGAAGCTTATCCTTGCCTCAAACTCTCCCCGTCGTCGCGAACTCCTTGCGGGACTGGGCTACCCCTACGAAGTGCGTGTACTCGATGGTATAGACGAGTCGTACCCTGCCGAACTGCGTGGCGCCGATGTGGCTGCTCATATTAGTCGAGCTAAGGCCAATGCCTACGCACAGTCCATGGCTCCCGATGAGCTTATCATCACTGCCGACACTATTGTCTGTCTCGACGAGCAGGTGCTGGGTAAGCCTGCAGATGAGGCTGAGGCTATGGCGATGATACGTAGCTTGAGCGGGCGCACGCATCAGGTATATACGGGTGTGACGCTGACTACGAAGGATGCGCAGCGCTCATTCGTGAGCCGCAGCGATGTCACCTTTGCTGTGCTCACCGATGAGGAGATACAGCACTATGTCACCCACTACCGTCCCATGGATAAGGCAGGTGCCTATGGCATACAGGAGTGGATAGGATACATCGGCGTAGAGCGCATTGATGGCTCATACTTCAATGTGATGGGATTGCCTGTGCAGCGACTGTACAGGGAACTGAAGGAGTTGGGAATGTAATATTAAATCTTTCCCAAGATACGGTCCATCACCCAGTTGGTGGGGGTGGCGCTGATACCATTACAGGTACAGATGTCGCGCTTCTGTAGGTGGTGTACGATGTTCTCAATCAAGGGCTGCTGTACATGCTCGGGGTTGGGGATGACAAACTCATGTCTGCCATCAGCATCGTGTAGGGCAATAGGCTCATAGGTGAAGACGGAGAAGCATATCATGCCCTTGTCGCCGATAATCTCAATACGGTCTTCGCGGGCACTCTCGTCGGCAACAAAGCACCATGAACCACTACCTACCAAGCCACTATCAAAGCGGAAGCAGGCGCTGATGCTGTCCTCGGCATCGTATAGTCCTCCACGATTGGCGGTGTAGCCCTTAGCCTCAATGATGCAGCCAAAGTAGTGTTGCAGTAGGTCGAGCTGGTGAGGGGCGAGGTCGTAGAAGTATCCTCCACCGGCAATATCTGCTTGTACGCGCCAGGGCATAGCAGCTCCGGTACTGCCATCAAACTCGCGCGGAGGCTGTGCCAAGCGGATGTGTACGTTGATGACCTTACCTACGCGAGGAATGAGCTCCTCGACCTTGCGGAAGTAAGGGAGGTATCTGCGGTAGTAGGCCACGAAGCAGGGCACACCCATCTCTTCACTGGCGCGATTGATGCGGATACAGTCTTCGTAGCTTGCCGCCATGGGCTTCTCGATATATACGGGCTTGCCTGCCTTCATAGCCAAGATGGCATAGGTGGCGTGTGATGATGGCGGAGTAGCTATGTATATGGCATTTACATTGGGGTCGTCGATGATATCCATCACGTGGGTATACCACTTACTGATACCGTGGCGCTCGGCATACGAACGTGCACGCTCAGCATTGCGGCTCATGACGGCTTCAATCTTAGAGCCTTCGATATTAGAGAACGCAGGTCCGCTCTTCTTTTCTGTGGCTTCGCCACATCCTATAACTCCCCAACGAATCATACTAATAGATAATTGTAAATTGATAATTGAAAATAGCTAACATTGCGGTCCCTTAACTCTTAACTTTTTCCTCAATTAGTCCCAGAAGTTCCAAGAGAATCCGAGCTTGAAGAGACGCGGATTTACTGGATAGTGGGGGGCAAGGAACGACTCTGTCTGGTCGAGCACGCCCTGGGTCACATGATAATACATGAGATAGAAGCGCACTTGCTTGAGGTGGAAGTTGGCATAAGCATTGATGAAGGGGTAGCCTCCTACTGTTACTCTGTGCTCGCCCTCTTGCACGAAGAATTGCTCCAATGCTGGGGCATAGTCGGGGGCATAGTAGCGACTGAAGTAACGGGCATCGGCGCCGAGCTGTATCCTCAGTACCTTGGCGTAGATAAACTGTAGATAGAGGTTGCTGTATACATTGAGCAGGGGCAAGGGCAATACCTCTTCGTTAGATGAGTACTGTGCTGTGAGCTCATTGTCCCAATGGAGCACTCCAAGCTTAAAGTTCTGATACAATGTGCTTGACACTACCTGTATATTGCCCGGGTGCTGGCGTGCAGTAATGCTGCTCAGACTCAAGGGCTTGCTGCCATAGTCGTCGGTCATATAGGGTGTGCCAGCAAGGTAGGTGTAATTCTTGATGTTCTCTACTCCGGCATAGAGGCGTGTGCCCCAGCGCTCTATCGCAAGGCTTCCACCAAGGCGTGTACGGAACTCCTTGTGTAAGTCATTGTCCCACCAATAGTGTTGAGAGTGGTAGCGGCGGTAGTAGAATGAGGGGTTGCTGTTCTTCATATATCCCTCGGCGCGCAAGTTTACAGTGTCTTTCCACAGACGGAAGTTCAGATTGGCATTACCCTCGATGTTAAATGCCCCTAAATCGGTACCTGCCAGTACGGTCTTTGCTGTAGCATCAAAGTGGAATGCCTGTCCCAATGTGCGCTTGAGGTTACCTCCAAGGCTGATATTGTTTTCCTTATAAGTATGCATGTGGTCACGACCGATGCCTCCGATACTGTCACACATGGTAAACTGGCGGTAATCGTAGCTCAGGTAGGCCGATGCACCAAAAGGTATCCACTTATTGATGCCCTCGATGAGTGTAAGACCCACGGTGTTGCGCATACGTAGGTACTCTGTGGCATCAATAGAGTCATAGGGCAGGTAGTTATTGGCATAGTAGTTCTTAGTGTTCTCATAGTCGATAAATCGGCGACTATTGCTGCTCGCCTCGAGGGTATGGAATACCTTGCTCACGGGGATGAAGTCGTAGTTGACGATGACCGTGTCGGGCAGACTATCGGTGCGGGCTTTGTAGTATCCTAACTTGAAGTCGTGGGCGAGGAGTGCTGTGCGCACGAAGTTCTCATTCCACGTGTTTTGCAGGTTGGTAGGCATATCGGCAGGGCGATAGGTCTTCTTGCCTTCGGCCATAGCCTCGGGGTTAGTGATGTAGCGATCGTCCTGTAAGCCTCCGTTCTCGGCCAAGCGCAGCTTGTTGTAGCTGAAGAGTCCGTTCACGCTATAGCGCTCGCCATGGTGATAGGCGAAGAATGATCCGTTGGCATAGGCTGTAGACTGATGGTCGTAGAGGCCACGGCCATAGAGGTAATCAAAGTCAAAACCTAAGCCAGTACGCTTGTTGGCATTGACGCCAAACTTGGCCTTGATGCGCTCCTCACCATTGATCTTATTGCCTGCGCGGTAGTAGCTGAGATTTGTCCATGGTGACTTGGTGTTGATAAAGTTGTACTCAGCGGGAGTCACGAGGAAGAAGTCAAGCGCATCGGTGAAGATAAACTGTCCGTCGCTCTTGCGGTTGAAGAAGATGCGTGACTGACGGGGAGAACCCATATTGCCCAAGTAGTTGTACTCACCATTGAGGCCTTCGGTAAAGTGTAGGTTCTGGAAGTTGAATACTGCCGTGTCGGTCTCTATGGGTATCACGGTAGCGAGCTTCGTGTCCACACGAAACATCTTCACGTCGTGGGGTATGCCGCCATGGTCAACTACGGAACTGTCACGCCCAGCCTTGTTGTCGCTCACCATACCGTGCTGGTTCAGTGTGGGTATACCACCTCCACTGCCGCCACGTTCGCCTGCCATACGCAAGCTCTCTTGGGCTTGAGTGTTGGCGATGAGGCTCCACAGTACGACGATACAGACAAGGACTTTGCGCATGGCTATAGGCATGGTGTGGGGTTAGAAGAGACGTGTGATGTACTCGGCTATCTTGATAGCCATAGAGATACCACATACCACGAGGAAGGGATTGCGGTTCTCAGGCATAGCGATGTAGAGTATCAGTGCGATGACGAAGCCTACAAGGAATAGGGTGTTGAGCAGGTTGCGGAGTTCGTTTCTTTTCATATCCGTAGGATTAGTTGAGTTGTTGTGAAATCTGCTCTACACACTCCTCGAAGAAGTCGATGGTCTTGCGGCGGAACTTGCCCTGATCTTTCAGCAGCTTACCCTTTTTGTTGAAGGCGTTCTCGTCGGTGATCATCTCTTCGGCGCTGAACTTGATACCGCCATCGCGCTCCTCTTCGTACCAATAGTTGATACGGGTGAGCTTCACGGTAGTGCTATTGTCTGCGCACTGCAACTCCAACCAGTAGTTGATACGTGTACGGTCAAGCACGAAAAATCTATTGGTAAATACCAAATACTCCTCAGCGGTGAGGCTCAACTGGCTGTTGCGTGCATCTTTGGTGATGAACTTTGAGATGATGACGTTGGGCTTGTTGAAGCGCTCCTTGGCCCATGTAGAAATCTTTTTATAGGATGCGTCGGCCGACAGAGTGGTGGGGATGGTCTCTTGGAACATTACGCGACCATTCACTACAGGCACGCTACCTGCTGCGTACTTGGCTTCTACCTGTGCCCATCCTGCCATGAGGCTCATACCCAAACATAGGGTAAGCAATATTCTCTTCATAATGTGTTCTATTTTTATGGTTAATGTTGCTAATAAAGCGCAAATGTACAAATTTTTCTTGATATAACGGGGTAAAATCATATAAAGAGACGTTTTTAACTATTTTTTTGCACACTCGATTGTGTGGTGGCAATTATTACGTACCTTTGCGAGTAATTTGTCGAAGCATGCGAATTATTGATGGATACAATAGATACACACAGTACTAACTCTGAGCTGGACCTTGCGTGGCAGCTGGTGGAGCGTACGGGAGTCAATGTCTTCCTCACGGGCAAGGCTGGTACGGGTAAGACAACCTTCTTGCGCCGTCTGCGTGAGCGTTCGCCCAAGCGTATGGTGGTGGTCGCCCCTACGGGTGTGGCGGCTATCAATGCTGGTGGTGTCACCATTCACTCCTTCTTCCAGTTTCCTTTGGCGCCCTATATCCCTGGAGGTGCATTTCGTGCCAAAGATGAGAAGTATCGCTTCAGCAAGGAGAAGAAGAATATCATCCGCACGCTCGATCTACTGGTAATTGACGAGATCTCCATGGTGCGTGCCGATCTGCTCGATCAGATTGATGCTGTGCTGCGCCTCCATCGTGACCGCCATCGCCCCTTTGGTGGTGTGCAACTCCTCATGATAGGTGACCTCAGCCAGCTTGCTCCCGTGGTCAAAGAGAGCGAGTGGGCACTCCTGCGAGAGTATTACCGCACGCCCTATTTCTTTGGCAGTCTTGCTCTGCAACAGACTCAGCATGTCACCATAGAATTATCGCACGTGTATCGACAGACTGATCGCACCTTCATAAATATTTTAAATGAGGTGCGAGAAAATCGGCTTACACCTGCGTCGCTGGCTCGTCTCAATGAGCGTGTCGTCTTCAGTGAAAGTGAAGAATCTGTCGACGGTGTCATCCGCCTCACTACCCACAATGCTACTGCCAATCGCTACAATGAAGAGCGTATGGATGCTCTCAAGGGTATCCGCTTCTCCTTCAAGGCCAAGGTGATAGGCAACTTCCCCGAGTCCTCCTATCCTGCCGAAGAGACGCTCGTGCTCAAGGAGGGGTGCCAGGTGATGTTCCTCAAGAATGACTCACAGGACTCGCGCTACTACAATGGTAAGCTCGGTGTGGTCACTTCGGTAGATGCCTCCAAGATCTGTGTACGTGGCATTGAGGATGACAATATCGTAGAGGTAGAACCCGAGGTGTGGACCAATGCTCGCTACGTCATAGATAAGGAAACCAAGGAGATACGCGAAGAGATAGAGGGTGAGTTTCGCCAATATCCTCTACGCTTGGCTTGGGCTATTACTATTCATAAGAGTCAGGGCCTCACCTTTGACCGTGCCGTGCTCGATGTCAATGCAGCCTTTGCCGCTGGGCAGGTCTATGTGGCCCTCAGTCGCTGCCGTTCGCTCGAAGGACTTGTGCTCACAGCCCCTCTGAACACAGCCTCGGTGCGTACCGATATGGTCGTCACCGACTATATGAATACTGAACTTGAACAGGCCCAGCAGACTGCCAATCGCCTCGATGCCCTTGAGCGCGACTATTACCACTCGATGCTTGCTGAGCTCTTTGACTTTAGGCCCCTTGAATGGGACTTCCATCGCATGTTGCGCCTCCTTGATGAGCATCTTTATAAGGTGTATCCCCAATTGCTCAAGCGCTACAAACAGGCTGACGAAAAGTTTGCTCGCGAGATTACTGCGGTGTCTGGCACCTTCTATCGCCAATATACCGAGTTTGTGATTCAGAGCGAAGATTATGCTGCCGATACTCACCTTGCCGAGCGCATACACAAGGCTGCTACCTACTTCGTAGAGCGCCTCGAAACTCTGCTGAAGCCTCTGCTCAGTGATACCCAAGTGGATTCTGATAACCAGGAGATTAAAGAACGCATCGTAGAGACCCTCTATACGCTCAATCAGACCTTTGCGCAGAAGCTCCACCTCCTTAGTCGTGTGACTCAGCAAGGCTTTACTGTAGCTGATTACCTCAAGGCCAAGGCAACTGGGCTCCTCAGCGTGGAGCCTACCAAGCGAGAGCGTAAGAAGAGTGCTACGACCGAGAAGATTGACGTCGATCGCAACTCTGATATCCGCCACCCGAAACTCTTCCATACCCTACGCCAATGGCGTGCCGCTCGTGCCGAAGAACTCGGTCGCCCCGTCTATGGAGTGCTCACGCAGAAGTCTCTCATTGGCATTGCCAACGAGCTCCCTATGAGTGGTCGTGAACTCCTCCGTATGCCAGGCTTCGGTAAGAAATCTCTCGAGATGTTTGGCAAGGAGATTCTCGCTATCATACAGGAATATATCGAGGATAATCCCGTGTGATGTTGATAGAGTCAGCCAATTGTTTGGGCATATGGCGAATTATCATTATCTTTGTCGCCTAAAATATTTATACTGTAATGAGTACATTCAAAACTTGGTTCCAAAATGCGCGGCCTATTTCGTTGCCGCAAAGTATGCTGCCTGCTATCACAGCGGTGGCTTTGTCGTATGGTAATGAAGAATTTTCATGGATCGCCGCATTGGCTGCATTGGTAGGAGTCATGTTCCTTCACTTGGGCATGAACCTTCTTGACGACTATTTTGACTATCGTGTAGGCTCTGCTGAAGCTCGCAAAGAGGTTGTGGGCGAGGGCTTCCGTGGTCGTATGACAAAATATCCCTACTTGACTTCGGGAGAGGCTACTGTAAAGCAGTTAGTGAAGGCTATCTTTTGCTTCTTGGGTATAGCTGCTGCTATGGGAGTCGTGGTATTTGCTATCCGTGGCTGGATGATATTGGTATGGGCTGTTGCAGCACTGATTATCGGAGCTTCATACTCGGGTGGCCCTCTTAAGTTGGGCTTCCGTGGTCTGGGTGAATTGGTCATCTTCGTGATGTTTGGCCCGCTCATGATGAGTGGTGTATACTACTCTGTGACCGGTGTGGTCGACTGGAAGATTTTGTTGCTCTCTACCGCTGTAGGTCTGCTCGTGATGAATATCGTATACTCACACTCGGTGCTCGATGCAGTGCCCGATAAGAAGATGGGTAAGTTTACTATGGCACACCTTATGGGCAGCAAGGAGGGTCAGATAGCGCTCTCTACCTTCGTGAATATTGCTCCTTATCTCATCGTAGCTTTAGGTGTTGTGTTGGGTTTGCTCAATATTGCTTACTTGACTGTTGTGTTGGTAATGCCTGTGTCGCTGTGGCTCGTAGGTTCGCTTCGCGACTTTGTCAACCATAAGGATACTCCGCTGGAGCCCAAGCGTTGGATGGGCCCCATGGGTGACTTTGAACGCTTCCGTCAGGCAGGTCTCGATTGGTTTATGCTGCGCTGGCTCACAGCACGCAATATCGTCACCAGATACTGCTTTATCATCATCGTGGTGAACTTTATATTCGGGTAAGACAAGGATTCTTTAATCTAAATACGAACAATATACCATACTATGCGCAAGCTTTTTTACCTCGCCCAATGGTTTATTCGGGCACGCTTCTTCGGTCGTCGCGCCCCGCTGCAGACCGTACTATTCATCTCTGATATCTGCAACCTGCGTTGCAAGCATTGCAGTGTGTATGAACTCAAGAATCCTCATAATATGACCTATGAACAGGTACGCGAACACTTGCAATACTCTTACGATCAGGGCTCGCGCTTCGTGGACTTTGAGGGTGGCGAAGTTACCATTTGGAAAGATGGCGACAAGCGTATCAATGATCTCATTGCTTTGGCCAAGGAGATAGGATTCTTCTCATGCACCATCACTACTAATGCGCAGCTCCCCTTTAAGGGTAACGCTGCCGACTCTATCTGGGTGAGTCTCGATGGTGCTGGTAAGTTCCACGAGGAGGTGCGCGGTAAAGGTACGTTTGCGAAGCTGGAGAAGAATATTGCTGAGTGTGGACACCCTCACCTTAGTGTCAATATGGTGGTCAATACCCTCAACTATACCGCTGTAGATGATACCATCGAGTATGCTAAGAACAATCCTGCTATCGAGCAGATCTCTATCAATTTCCACACTCCGTTTGAGGGCACCGAATACCTCGCTCTCGATATGGCGAAGCGTGCCGAGATCATAGACCGCGTCATCGAGTACAAGAAGAAGGGATATCCCATAATGAACTCTGTGTCGGGACTTAAGCTGATGAAGACTGGTAAGTTTATTAAGCGCTGCTGGGTGACCAACTTTATCTATCCCGATGGTAGTCGTGGACTCTGTGTAGGTCATGGTACCGATAAGTGTAACCAGTGCGGCTTCTGTATGTCTGGTGAGATGGCTTCGGTATTTGCTTTCAAGCCCGATACCATCTTTGCAGGTCTCAAGCTCAGAACCTAAAGAGGATAAGGTAAAAGTTATACTCCATACTATATATAAGGAGTCGTCTCTTTCGTGAGACGACTCCTTTTTTTGAGCTTAGTACTTTTTATCGAAGATTAGTGGCTTCTGCAGCCTTACGCTTCTTGTAGAGTTGGTATGAGTTGAAGCAGTTGTGCCACACGCTGTAAAAACCTCCAGCGATAGCCGTCACAGGGGTAAGGAAGGTGTATGCCATCCATATGGCAAAGACGGTATTCTTTTGTCCCATAGCTTGCCCTGCAGCGATGCGGTCACCCTGTGGGTCGCCAAACTTGCGGCCTATAGTGAACTGTGTCCAGCAACACACTAGCGCCACTAGCGCTATGCCTATGAGCGTGGGGAGCGGTACATCGCTATGTGCAATAGAGCGTGTCGTGACACCTATGGCCATTGTGAGTGCTAGGGTCCACAGATAAAATGCCGTATCTCCCGTGTTCTGTAGTCGATGTGCCAGTCGGGGTAGGGTGTAGCGTATGCCCCAGGCGAGCATCAGTGGACATATCAGTGTGGGAAACACCCTGCGCAGTACGAGCAGAAAGGTCGTGATGAAGGTCTGCCCTTCGTGTGGGTTTACCAGTGGCACGATGAGAGGGATGACCAGCGCTCCCGCCATATTGATGAGCAGTATATATCCTGTGAGGTGAGCAGCATTGCCTCCTAGCTTGGCACACACGACAGCTGCTGCACATGCCGTAGGGCAGATGAAGCATATCATGGCACTCTCTATCAATAGTCGGCCCGGTATCTCGGGGAAGAGCACGAGTACGCCTGCGAGCAGGGCAAAAAGCGCTACCTGTATCAGCATGAGCCACGCGTGCCATCGGCAGGGTTTGAGCTCTGAGGGACTTATCTTGCAGAAGGTGACAAACAGCATTGCAAAGATAAGCGTAGGTTGCAGAGTCTCTACGATGCTGCTCACCACAGCTCCTGTGCCTGCCGGTAGGGGCAAAGCTGCGTAGAGCAGATAAGCGATGACACCTGCTGCCATAGAGATGGGAAGCGCCCAGTTTTTGTAGAAACGGAGAAGCATTTTTATAATTAGGAATTAGAAATTAAAAGTTAGGAATTAGAACGAACTGTATCTCGAATAATTATTCTCCGAGCAGTCATTCCTAATTCCTAACTCCTAATCTTTGATTAATTAAACAAGGTGTGCGATCAGCTCCTCGCGGTCGCCATAGAGCATGTCGATAACAGGTATCTCGATCATGGTGTAAGCACCGGGCTGCTGGCGCATAGTGGCGCGAGCCACGTTTACGAGCACCTGGCTGGTGAGGGCTGGATTGTTGATGCGCATGTTGAACTCGAAGAGCTGGTTTTGTGTCACACCCGACACACCCTTACGTGTGAGGTTTACGCCATGTCCCATATCTTTGAGTTCATCTACGCTATCCACCTTTATTACGTGAGTCTCATCGTTCACGAAGTAAGCGTCAGCCTTGATTGCAGCTGCTACGGTGTCAAAGTTATATCCCTCTTTGAGTTCGATGTATACCATACGGCGATGTATGCCAGTGCCCACGGGGATGGTCATTGAGAGCGCGTTCTTAACACCATCAATAGCCTTCACCGCAACGGTGTGTCCCATGCTCATGCCAGGGCCGAAGTTGGTGTAGCTGATGCCCTTGGGTGCGAGACTCTGCATGAGAGAACGTACGATTGAGTCGCTACCCGGATCCCATCCTGCTGAAATAATAGCCACCTTGCCATGCTCCTTAGCTGCAGCGTCGAGTGAGCGGCGCAGGTCTACAATCTTGCTATGTATGTCAAAGCTATCTACGGTGTTGATGCCCAATGCGAGACACTCCAGCGCATACTGCTCAACGCTGCGTGTGGGGGTAGCGAGTATTGCTACGTCTACATCATTCAATTCGCTCACGTGCTTCACTACGGGGTAGGAAGCCAGTTCTGCGGGTTTATCCGCATCTCCATTGCGGCGTACTACACCTGCTACCTCCATATCGGGGGCTGCCTCCAATGCCTCCAAGGCATATTTTCCAATGTTGCCATATCCTACGATGGCTACTCTGATCTTCTTCATATCTATTATACGTTTTATTCTTCTAATAATTATGTTGCAAAGATACAACAAGCCGATTAAATATGTAGTAAAAATGTCGGGAAACCTTTTTCTTGATATCAAATTATTCTAAAATGCTTGTTAAGGGTAAGCGAACGCGCTCTCTTGTAGCTGATATTTATTGCACTTGTAATAAATAATTATCGCAGGTGTGATAATCTATACTTTGCATTTTGTCTCGCTTGTCTCAGTCCTAAGTGGCGAGGCTTATTTGCCGAAGAGAGGTGTTGAAAAATCTCCTTTGTGAGCGTTGATGAAATAAATGTTAATAAATTTTGACGTTTCGTAAAATTTTCTGTACTTTTACACGCTCTTTGTGGCGAAAATAATAAGAAACAAAATTTTAATTCATTCTAATATTAACTTTAATTTATCTAAAAATGAAAAAGATTTTCCGTACTTTGTGCATGGGTCTTGTAGCAGCTTCGTCATTGACAGGTTTTGCTCAGACAAATGTGACCCACAAGTTGGTCAATGCAGACATGGAGATGGGTGTCATGGGTTGGGATATCGTCTTTGCAGATGATAACTGGCATGTGACTCGTCATGATCAGTCTTCGGAGCCAGAGTATCATGGCATCAATAGCCGAAACATCGAGGTGTGGCGCTATAACAATGGCCCAATGACAGACAACTGTGTATCGCAGACCGTGAAGAACTTGCCCAATGGTACCTATGTATTCGGTGCATACCTTGTGGCATGTAGTGACAATGAAGATTTGATTGCAGAGAAGGACCTCATTGAGGGTGTTTACCTCTTTGCTAACTCTGACTCTACCTCTGTAGGTACTAACCGTCCTGGAAAGAAACGTGAGATTTGGGATCACTCTGCGAAATTTAACGTAGCTACTACTGTTACAGACGGAACTTTGACTGTAGGTATGTTTGCAAGATCTACCAATGCTAACTATACCTTGATGGATAATGCTACTCTCTATTACTTCGGAGAGAAGGATGCTGCTGCTGCTCTCGATGAGATGGCAAAGATTGACATCGCTCGCACCATTGCTATCGCTGACACTTGCTTGGCTCATAAGATGAATGCTGACTCATTGGCATACCTTAAGGAGCAGGTCGAGATGGCTAAGAAACTTACTACTGCTGCTGAGTTCTACAATGCAGACGAACTTCTCTACTGGGGTATCCGTCAGGCAGTGAAGTCTATCAAGGACTATGACAAGTTGTACGCTGCTTTGGCTTATGCTAATGAGATTGCTTCTGAGGAGTGGACCGACTTTGAGACCACAGTGGCTGCTCTCGCAGAGTTGAATGCACTCATCGTAGCTAATGAGACTGTGTATGAGGGTGGTACCGCTGAGCGTCCTGAGGTTGAGGCTGCTGTTGCTGCTCTCAATGAGGCTGCTGCTTTGGTACAGCTCGATAGCTGCTACGTGTTGATTGACGTATATAACGGTATTCTCGATGAACTCGAGGTAGGTGATGAGGTAGGTCAGTATTCTGAGACTGCCAAGGAGCACTTCGAGGAGTTGCTCTTCCAGGTTGAGGAGTACTTGGCTGAGGTTGACGAAGGTTACCTCTCTGCTGCTGAGGCTAAGAAACTGTGTGATGCTATCTATGTGCAGATCAAGCATATCCTTGATAACCCCATTGCATACAATGAGTTCCCCATCGTGATCAATCGTGGTACACAGAATGTAAGTGGTCAGGAATTTGCTCTCCTTGAGGGTATGACAACAGACGAGACTGGTCGTCCTATCTACATGTCACCCACTTATCGTTTCCACGAGCCTTTGACAAAGGTGCGCTTTACTGTGCTTGAGACAGGTAAGAACCAGAAGAATGGTAACTTTGTATTCTTCAGTATCGGTGGTCTCGACATCTATGATGAGAATGGTGAATTGATTCCTTTCACCGAGGCTGACGTATACTGTAACGCTGACCACAATGCTATGGGTGGTGACGACGGTGGTGGTATGCCTGCTCTTCTCGATGGTAACAGAGATACTCACTTCCACTCTACATGGAGCTATTCTGTAAGTGAGAACCACTACATTGAGTTTACATTCCCCGAGGGTGAGTACACTGCGTTCAGCTTCAAGCTCACTTGCCGTAAGGACCACGAGTATCAGTGCCCCGCAAAGATTGATATCCGCTACGTATCAGACTTGCTCACTGACCTGAGATCATTGGTGGGTCAGGCTGAGTCTATCCTGCCCGCAAGAGGTACTACAGTAGGTTGCTTCAATCTCGACCTTGGCGAGTTTAACGCTGCTTTGGCTCGTGCTAAGGAACTTGCTAATGCTGACTTTGCTTCTGACACTGACGTGAGAGCTGCTCTTAATGAGCTTACTTTGGCTATTGCTACCCTGCAGGAGAACTTCGTATTGCCCGAGGCTGGTAAGTCATATCGCATCATCTCTGGTGAAGACGGCTTCTTGCCTCTCCAGAAGGTGCAGAAGGCATTCACCATCCACGAGGATGAGGAGTATGGCAAATGGCTCTGGTGGGAAGATGCATCTGCTGACCATGCAGAGCAGGCGTTCAGCTTCGAACCTATGCCTGAGATGGGTGAAAACTACTACGCTATCAAGAATACCAAGTATGATCTCTACCTCGGTGACTTCTACAATGAGGATGGCAGTAAGGTTGACAATAAGTTCGTATTGACAGAGGAACCCACTCCCTTCTTCTTCAAGTACTTGGGTCAGGGTCAGTTCGCTATCCTTCGTTCAGGTAGCTGGCTCCACCTTTATGACCACAACCAGGGTACACCTGACTATAACGCAACTACTCAGGAGGGTCGTGAAGAAGCTATCAAGGGTGTGACTTCATCTGTTATCACATGGGGTGGTGGTCTCAATGATCCCTCTTCTTATATGATTCAGGAGTTGCAGACACTTCCCTTCAATGCTAAGAGTATCTCAGACATCAACTTCAAGTCAGAGGATATCCACATGTACAAGGGTTACAACGTGTTCACCTTGACTGCTGACAAGGAGTGTGCATTCAGTGATCTTACCATCTATGGCCGTCTTGGTCAGAAGGTCAACGCTGGTATCTCAGTAAGCGGCAACGTAGCTACTGTTAAGTTGGATACCGCTGCTGTAGCTTCTATCTCATTTGAGTTTACCAACAATGAGAAGGTTAGCGAGGTGAAGTTTGACGCTAGTCTCGTAGCATTCTCTAATGTATCATACCTCCAGGATGCTTACGATGAGGCTGTAGCTGTTGCCCCCGTTGAGGGTAATAACGTAGGCCAGGTATCAGACCTCTCTGCTTACTATGCAGCTCTCGAGGCTGCTGAGGCTCTCATTGAGATGGGTGGTAGCGAAGCTGAGCTGAAGGAGGCAGAAGATGCTCTCGATGCAGCTGTAGCAGGCTTGGTATACAACTTGCCTAAGGCAGACAAGGAGTACTACATCATCTGCGCTCTCGACTTTAAGAAAAATCATTACACCGATATGGCTATCTGTCACAGAGATACTGAACTCTACTGGACCTATGTTAATGTAAATAAGCCCATCTATCGCTGGAAGTTCATTGATTGTGGTCAGCAGATCTCTGGTACATCTGCATACTACGTGCAGAACGTAGAGTCTGGTAAGTACATTTCTCAGTATGTATCTAACGCAGGTCGTCTCTCAGTAGTAGATACTCCTGAGGCTACACAACCTTACAATATCTATAACCTCAAGAGTGGTAAGGTATGTGTGAGCGATGCTCGTAGCAATGTAGGAGCTTATAGCTTGCATCCCTTGAGCCATAGCAGCGGTAGCGGTACTCATGGTGGTGTGATCTCTTATAATAGCAGCGATGCAGCATCTGCAATGTACGTTGTTGAGGCTGATGAATACTATAAGCAGTACTTCGATGGTATCGAGGATATCGAGTTTGTAGGCGATCAGGTAGCTCCCGCAGTGAAGGGTACCTTCGACCTCTTCGGACGTCGTATTGATACTCCCGCTGCTACAGGTATCTACATCGTTGATGGTAAAAAGGTTGTGATTAAGAAGTAATTCGCTTAATACACGATAAACGAAAGGGCATCCCTCATGGGGTGCTCTTTTCTTTTGTCATGCCAACTATTATAGAGTTTTTTTTGCTTTTCGATATTTTTTAGTATCTTTGCAAAGTTTATTATGCTTGGTGTATTGGACATTAATATTTGTTTTGAAAAAGAGTTAACTGTAATAGTAAAATAAAGTTTTCAATAAATATCAACAAAAATTAATCATTATGAAGAAATTGTTATTGTCAATGGTGGCAGCCCTGGTGCTCGCATCATGCGGAAACAATCCCGCAGAGGTGGGTGCACTGCTCGACCGTGTAGGTGGAGAGGGTACTTCTGCACGCATTGAGACTCAAGTGAAGAAGTCACTTGCCAAGGATGGCAAGGAGGTGTTCGTAATCGGCGAGAAGAAGGGCAAGCCCTTTATTCAGGGTAGCTCAAAGAGTGCGCTGACTACTGGTATCGGTTGGTATCTCAATCACTATGTTCACGTGAACCTCACATGGAATAACCTCACTACAGACCTCTCTAAGGTGACATTCCCCGTGCCCGAGACTAAGGAAGTACGCAACTGTAGCGCTGACTACAGATATTATCTCAACTACTGTACATTCTCATACACCATGGGATTCTGGACCAAGGAGCGCTGGGAGCAGGAAATCGACTGGATGGCTCTCCATGGTATCAACATCCCCTTGGCTCTCGTAGGTACCGATGTGGTATGGAAGAACGTGCTCACCGAGCTCGGCTATAGCAGAGAGGAAGTGGACAAGTTCGTAGCTGGTCCTGGATTCCAGGCTTGGTGGCTCATGAGTAACCTCGAGGGTTGGGGTGGTCCTAACCCCGACTGGTGGTATGAGCGTCAGGAGAACCTCAGCAAGTTTATCTTGGGCCGTATGAGAGAACTTGGCATGGATCCCGTATTGCCTGGTTTCGGTGGCGTGGTTCCCAGCACAGCTAAGGATAAGCTCGGTATCGATGCTACAGACCAGGGTCACTGGTGCTCAGGCTTCCGTCGTCCCTCATTCTTGCAGCCCACTGACGAGCGCTATGGTGAGATCGCACAGATCTACTACAAGCACTTGGAGAAGGTGATGGGTAAGTCAAAGTACTACTCTATGGACCCCTTCCACGAGGGTGGCCGCACACAGGGTATCAACCTTAAGGGGGCATTCACAACTATCTATAATGAGATGCAGAAGCACTCTCCTGGTTCTACATGGGTAATCCAGGCATGGGACCAGAACCCCCGCAAGGAGGCTTTGGATACTATCCCCAAGGGTGGATTCATCGTGCTCGACCTCTATGGCGAGGGTATCTGTAAGTGGGAGAACAATGGCTTCCATGGCCACGACTTCCTCTGGTGTATGCTCCACAACTTCGGTGGTAAGACTGGTATGCATGGACGCTACGACTCTATGCTGAATAACTACTACAGAGCATTGGAGACGTACCCCGACGGTGTGAAGGGCCTTGGTGCTACTCCCGAAGGCTTGGAGACTTGCCCCGTGCTCTACGACCTCTTGTTTGAGCTCCCTTGGATGAGCAAGGAAGAGGGTGAAGGCTGGATCAAGAGATACTCTGAGGCTCGTTACGGCGAGAAGAGCGAGGCTATGGAGCAGGGTTGGGAAATCTTGTCAAAGTCTGTGCTCAACTGCCCCAATCAGTCACAGGACGTAGAGGCAGTTATCTGTGCTCGTCCCGCACTCGACGTACGTCGCGTATCAGGATGGGGTACCACTCAGATCTATCACGATATCACCAAGGTGCGTGAGGCTGCAGCAGCAATGCTCAAGGAGAAGGATCGCTTCAGAGGCAACCCCAACTATGAGTATGATATCGCTGACGTAGTGCGTCAGACTCTCACTGACTCTACATACTACCTCCTCAAGGATATCGCAGCAAGCTATAACAACAAGGATATGGTAGCATTCAAGGAGCAGTACACCGTATTCCTCGGCGTATTGGAAGACCTCAACCGTCTGCTCTCACAGATCAACCTCTTCAAGCTGGAGAATTGGACACAGTCTGCACGCCGCATCTGTGACGAGGTGCCCGGTACTACTGAGGCTGACCGTGACTGGATGGAGTGGAACGCACGTACTTTGATCTCTGTATGGGGTCCTGAGCAGTGCGCTGAGCGTGGCCGTTTGCACGACTACTCAAGCCGCCAGTGGGGTGGTATGTTGGGTGACTTCCAGCGTGCACGTTGGGAGATGTTCTTCACCGCTCTCGAGGAGGGTAAGACTATCTCTCAGCCCGAGTGGTTCAAGTGGGAAGAAAACTGGACTCATGGCAAGACCATCACTCCTGTACCTGCTGAAGATCCTGTAGCTATCGCTGAGGAGCTCTATAACAAGTACTTCAACTAATCAATTAGCATAAATAAAAAGGGCATCCCACTGGGGTGCCCTTTTTTTTATTGGACTCCTCTGTTTTTTGCATAGATTTGGATATGTTAACTATTATGTGTAATTTTGCTTAAAATAATCTATTCTAATACATTTTATGCATAAGAGAATTTTTACGCTGTGTATCGTGCTGCTCACCTTGGGCGCTATGGGTACACTAAAAGCTGAGAATGAGAAACCGTTTGTAATCCCCGAACTGCGCCACTGGCAGGGAGGCGAAGGCGTATTGGCTGTAAGCAATGGCACCAAGGTGCTCTATACCGACGCAGAGCTGGCTACTGCAGCTGAGGAGTTGGCCAAGGACTATGGCTTGCTCTTTGGTAAGGGTATGAAAGCAAAAGCTACGAAAGCCAGTGCTAAGGTACCCGCAGGTGCTATCGTCATTAGCCTCACTACAGATGAAGAGTTGGGCGCTGAGGGTTACAGCATCGAAATTGGTGAGAATGTAGTAGTCAAGGCACAGACCCCGACAGGTGCTTACTGGGCTACACGTACCTTGCTCCAGGTGTTGGAGGCAAGCAGTGGTGAAAGCCTTCCTAAGGGTACTGTACGCGACTGGCCCGACTATCCTATCCGTGGATATATGATTGACGTAGGTCGTAAGCATGTACCCCTGGAGTATCTTGTAGAGTATGCCAAGGTTATGGCTTATTACAAGATGAACACTTTCCAGATTCACCTCAATGACCGTGCTGCAAGAATGCACAAAGATACTTGGGAAGATACCTATGCAGCCTTCCGCCTCGAGAGTGAGCTATTCCCTGAACTGACTGCTAAGGATGGATTCTACACCAAGGATGGTTTCCGTCAGTTCCAAAAGGATGCGGCAAAGATTTGTGTGAACATTATTCCCGAGATTGACATACCAGCTCACTCGCTCTGCTTCTCAAATTTCCGCAAGGAGTTTGGCTCAGAAGAGTATGGCCTTGATCATCTCGACCTCTTCAATCCTAACGTGTACACCTTCCTTGACTCTCTCTTCACTGAGTATCTTGAGGGTGATGACCCTGTATTTGCAGGTCCTAACGTACATATCGGAACTGATGAGTACTCTAATAAGGACAAGAAGGTCGTAGAGCAGTTCCGCGCATTGACAGACCGCTATCTCCGCCTCGTGCAGAGCTTTGGCAAGCAGCCTTGGTTGTGGGGCGCACTTACCCATGCTAAGGGTGAGACTCCTGTCATCTCTGATAATGTGGTTATGCAGTGCTGGTATCCCTCATATGCCAACCCTACAGACATGAAGAACTTGGGTTACAAGCTCGTATGTATTCCTTCATGGACCACATACATCGTGCCTGCAGCTGGCTACTACGCCGACTATCTTAACGTGGCAAGACTCTATAACGAATGGCATCCGGGTACATTTAACAAACATATACTTGACCCCAAAGACCCCTGTCTGTTAGGTGGTATGTTTGCAGTGTGGAATGACATTGCCTTTAACGGAATCTCTGTAGATGATATCCACGATCGTACCATCCCTGCAACACAAACCATGGCTGCAGCTACATGGAGCTACAGCTACAGAACCGTGCCTTTCCGTGAGTTTGACACTAAGCGTCACAATCTCGCAGAGGCTCCTGGTGTAAATGAACTTGGTCGCTTCCGTGCTCCTAAGGGTGTAGTATACAGCCTTGATAAGGTGAAGCCCGGCAAGAAGTATCCCATCAAGAAGGCTGGTTACCACAATACCATCAGTTTCCATATCGATGGAGCTAAGGAGGAAGCTGGTGCATTGCTCTTCTCTAATGACGTGACTAAGTTCTATCTCAGCAGCCCCGTAGATAGACGTATGGCCTTCTCACGCGATGGTTATCTCTATCACTTCGACTACTACGTAGAGGAGGGTAAGAGTCATGATATCCGTATCGAGTGTCACAACCATGCCACACGCCTCTATGTGGACGGCAAGCTGAAGGACGAACTCAAGCGCGAGAAGAGATGGACACGCGATGAGGAGCAGCATGATTATGTACAGACTCTTCACTTCCCCTTGCAGCAGGCTGGTGAGTTTAAGAGCTCTATTACCGACTTCAAGGTGGAGAACTTCATCCTTGGAAAGTAATGACAAAGAAGTAATGAAATAGTGATAATATGAAAGGGCATCCTTCGGGTGCCCTTTTTTTATGAGACTCTGAGCTTATGAGCCATGAGTAATGAGCTCATGAGGTGGAAGTATGGAGTTAGTTGTGAGCTATGAACTGAATATTATATGTGGCGATTCGGAAGGCAATTCACCGTGCAAGGCATATGGCTCACTACTCATAGCTCCTTGCTCCTCGCTCATGGCTCAAAGCCCTAAGCTTTCTTTTTGCTCTTGCGTGAGCGGCTTTTAGGGGCTTTTTCCTTGCGACTCTTTGCTTTGGGAGCGGCCTCTTTGCGTGTGAAAGTAGGGAAGGGGAGGTACTTGAAATCTTGCTGATAGATCAATCCCACGCCCCATGTGTTGAGAGATGTCTTGGTGAAGTAGCGATCATTGGTCTTGTTGTAGCCTCTAACGCTGAGTCCATTGAAGAGGAGGTAGCGGGCATCAAAGTCACCGATGAAGTTGGTGGCATATATCGGATTGTCGCGGTAGCCAAGGTTGCCGTTGATGAGGAGGCGATTGTTGAGGAGGCGGCCTTCGAGCATACCCTCAATCTCCATGTTTTCGCGTAAGTCGTTGGTCGATTCGCCCAAGAGATTGTCTGTACGGATATTACTGCTGAAGTTCCAGTTGTCGTTGTCGATGATGTTGGTCAATAGATTATTGATCTGTCCAGAGATGGTAGAGCTGAAGAGTGCCTCCATGCCTGCTCCCTGGCCATTCTGACTTATGTCTTGGGTGTAGAATCTGCTGGTACTGAGGAGGTAGATGAACTGAAGGTTACGCTGCTCCTCGGTGCTGGTGTAGCTGCGCAAGATGGATCTCTCCTCTTCTGTGGCTCTGGGGAGCTCTAGCTCGAAGGACAGGATGGGGTCGTTCAGCGTATTGGTGATGCGGAGCAAACAGTTGACCTGCACGTTGCCCGTAAGTTCAGGACTGAGGTCTTTGAGCGGAGCCTGGCTCACGATATGGCGTGCAGTGATGTCTAACTTGGCGTTCAGTGGATCACCATCAAAGTTGACGTAGCTGTCTGCGAGCACGTCGAACTTCTTGTTGATGAGGTTCTGCAGGCTGAGGTTGTATGAACCGCGATCAATGGTGTAGCGGCCAAAGAGCTTGATGTCGTCGTCGATAATCTCGATGTTGAGGTCGCCATTTCCGGTCACACTGATGTGGTCATCGGCAGCTTGGTTCATGACAAGCTTCACCTTAGCTTTGGGGTCGATATTGGCCGCAATGTTAAGATATAGGGGCATGACCTCAGTGCCATTGCGTCTTACACGCATGGGTTGCTCTAAGTTGCTGGGTACATGGCGATTGGCGTTGCGGTCTTCAAAGGTGAGGAAGGACTCGCTCGAGGTGAGGTTTTGCTCCATGATATTGAGGGCAAATACAGACTCAGCCTCGGGGTGTGCGGTGATGTCTACATACAAGGGTTCGCGCGGGCCTGTTTTAACAGAGATATAGCCAGTGCCATAGATGGTGGTGTAGAAGCTGTCACTACCTGTATCAGGGAGGTCGATGCCGAGGATGTTGCGCGCATCTACGTTGAGGTCTACTGCAAAGTCATTGATACGTGAGTGGGTGACTACTCCATTGACATATCCCTCTTCGCCTCGGAAGTCTCTCAGCAGGGTGTTCTTGAAGTGTATCTTACCTGGTGTGAAGTAGAGAGAGTCACAGAGTGTATAGCTGGCATTGGTGGGGATGAGTCTAAGGTCAGCCTCGGCAAGTAGTGAGCCTTGGATGTCGAGTGAGTCGAGCTTACCTCCCAGGAGGATGTGACCACTGGCATGACCCTTGATGTCGCTCATGAATGTGCACAGCAGGGTGTTGAGGAACGAAATGTTGGTGCTGTCAGCAGTGATGTCGAGCCACAGTTCGTTATCGGCGATATCTAATGCTCCATCAATATTAGTGGTATGCTGCTGGTTTTCAGTGATGTCTACGGTGAAGTCGAGCTGTGACTCTTCTTGGTTCCAGTGTGCATTTACCAGTGCGTCGCCCATAGTGCCTTTGCAGAAGCTGAAGTCCTTGGCATTGATCTGTGCGTCAAGGTAGGGGGTGGGACTATACAGTGCAGAGGCGTCGATGTAGCCGCTCATCTTACCTCCGAAGGTGAGGCCTTTGAGGTTGGTCATCGAGATCAGATAGCTGAGGTCCACGTCGTTAAGTCTGATGTTGAGCGTGTCAGAGGGGGAGTCGGCAATGCTACCGTCAATATTGAGATATTGCGCTTCTCCCTGTGCGAAGTGGAGGTCTTTGATAGTGGTACACTGTGGACTCAGGTATAGGTCGAAGGGGTGTAACGCCCATGTGGCCTGCTTGATCGTAGTGCTGGAGCTATCGCTCTTGATATGTATCGCCAACTCGTTATCGGCAGTGTGCCAGAGGTCTGCCGTCGCGCTAAACGAACCATCGAGGAGTCCTGGAGTGTTGCTCTTCCACTGTGCTGTGAGGTCAATGCTGTCGTTGGCAGCAATGGCCTTGATGCCTGCAGTGATATAGCTGCCATCAGTAGCTCGTCTGGTACCGTTAACCTCAAGTGTGCTGTTCGCCTCGGTAGCTCTGTAGTCGAGGGTGAGCGGATTGAAGTTGTGTCCGTTATAGCTTATCTGATTGGCTCTGATGTTGGCCCAAGATTCTTTGGTGTGACTCTGCAATTGTGCCTTAGCCTCAATCACTTTGTCCATGCTGATGGGGAGCAATAGCAATTCGCGGAGGGGGGTTGCGTCGTATATCCAGAGCTGTACGTAGCAGTCCTTGTTTTCGGCGTCGAGCTTCTGCGAACTGTTGCTATTACCTAATGATGGTAGGTAGCGATTGATATGGGAAGAGAGGTAGGCTGCCAAGTCCTTATAGTTGGAGTCGCTGATGAAATTGGCATTGAGGAAGTTTGAGCCGATAGAGATGTTTTTCTTCTCCAACTCGCTGGATGTGATGGTAATCTTTCCTACATTGTAGTCACCCTCATCATGGTGCATGGTGATCTCGTTGATCTCGATTTTTCCTTTGAGGTGGTCTATGTCTTTGCCTTCAAGTTTACCTTCGAGATGTGTGCTGAAGCTCTTTCCTTCGTGCATCTCGATGAGCTTTACGGCATGTAGGTCCATGCTATCAGCTTGGATGTTAATTTCGTACTTAGGCAATTGCTCACCCTTGTCGTAGTTGGCAGTCAGAGCAAGCTTGGCATTAGGGTCGTGTACGTTGATGCTGGCCTCAGCCTTCAAGGGTGAATACTCTCCCTTCAGACTGATAGACTGGTACTCATAGCCCAAGAGGTTTGTCTTCGTGGCTTCACCCGTGATCGTCGCCTGCAGGGGTAGGGGAGTGTTGGTGGCGTGAGCATCGTACTTGCCCTTGGCTTGCAGTGTGATGTAGGTGCTGGCAAGTGGGCTTGTGGGGATGACTTTCGCTACGTTGATAGGTGCTCCTGTGACCTTAGCTGTGTAGTTTCCCTTGCCATTCATGTTAAACTTTGCAGTCACGTTACCAGCATCTGTATTTGCTTGTAGATCAATGGTGTTGTCTTCCTTGCTAAGGTGTGCTTTACCTTTGGCGCTGACCTCCCCGATACGGACGAGTTCAGTAGGTATCAGCTCGTAGATCTCGGGTGCTTGCTCTGCCAATGAGGTCCATGTCTGAGTGCCCCAAGCAACTTCTTGTAGTTCGATGTCTATGGCCTCTTTGGTGAGCTTCTGTAGGTTAGCGGTAGCGCTTACCTTGCAGCTCAGTCCATAGTCGTCAGAGTTGATGGAGATGTTTTTAGCATTGAAATCCTGCAGGTTACCGTAGAAGAGTCCCGATAGGTGTATCTCATCCTTCAGGCCACGTAGCTCGGGGCATAGGTAGCTGATGTCTTTGGGCGTGATGTGTGAGGGGCGTATGGCTCCCTTGATGGTGAGGCTCTCGGCGAAGTTATCAGGCGAGTAGCTTGCCCATATCGTGTCGAGTCGCAGGTCGCTTTGAGGCAGTTCGAGGTGGAAGTTTGCCAATGTAGCGCCCTGGTGATTGCCCACGAAGCGGAGGTAGAGGTCGTTGACCTGCATACCCGATTGTTCCTTGAAGTTGAGCTCTCGTATCATGCAGCTGATAGAGTCGCTCGTGAATGTCTTCAGCGACAGGTGAGCCGACAGGTCATCTATGCCGATATGGCGTGCACTGAATTGCTGAGGCTTATGCTCCTCTGAGAGGACGTTGTAGCTGAACTTTGCGTGTCTGATAATCAGTGTGTTGATGCGGAGGTCAAGGAGCGAGGTTTTCTTCTTTTCTTTGGTAGCGAAGGCATCGAGTAGGAATTGGTAGTTGGGTATCGCTGTGAGATCCTCCTTGTAGATATTTACATCGGGGTAGAAGATACGGATGTTGCGTATCGACAACTTGCGCTTGAGCAGTGTCTTCCACTCAAATTTGGCAGCTATGCGGCTTGTCGAGATGAGATGTTCGCCCTCTTGGTCGTCTATCGTCAGGCTGTCTATGACCAGATCGTTCGGGAATAGCCAGTGCACTCCGCCGATATTGACGCGGGTGCCGATATGATTTTCCAGCTCGGTAGCTACAAGCACAGATACGCGTTGCTGCACTCGGGGTGAGTTGAGCAACGTCGAAAATCCAATGACCAGCAGTGCTACGAAGCCAAGGATGAGCTGTATTTTTCTTCTCCTTTTTATACCTTTATTAGTAACCTTCGCAAAGATAAATGATGCTTACCTTTGCTTTTTGTGGCAAAGATAATGCTTGTCAGATGAAAATGCAAGTCTGCTTATGCTTTTTGCACTTTTCGGTGCTATATGGCTTGGGTGATACAAATATTTGAGGATAAAGTTTCATCATTCGTAAAAAATTGCTAAATTTGCACGAATTTTGTATATTCAATTTATTAACTATCATAATAAGTTATGCCAGAAGTAATTAAATTACGAAAAGGCTTGGACATTAAGCTTAAAGGCTCTGCCGAGAAGGAGTTGGTAGCTGTGAAGGCATCACAGGCGTATGCGCTTGTGCCCGACGACTTTGTAGGTGTTACCCCTAAGGTGGTGGTAGCTGAGGGTCAGCATGTCAAGGCCGGGGAAGCTTTGTTTGTAGACAAGAAGCGTCCCGAAGTGAAGTTCGTGAGTCCTGTTTCGGGCACAGTAGCTGCGGTCAACCGTGGTGCACGCCGTAAGGTGATGAGCATCGTTGTTACCCCCGATGCAAAGCAGGAGTACGCAGAATTTGGTGTTAAGAGTGTTCACTCACTCAATGGTGAACAAGTAAAGCAGGCGTTGCTCGACAGCGGTATGTTTGCGTTCCTCCGTCAGCGTCCTTACGACGTGGTGGCAAACCCCGACAGCCGTCCCAAGGCAATCTTCGTGTCAGCATTTGACAGTAAGCCTCTTGCTCCCGACTTTGAGTATGTGATCAAGGGTAGCGAAGCCGACTTCCAGGCTGGTCTCAGCGCATTGGCTAAGATGGCTCCCACCTATCTCGGTGTTAGCAACAAGCAGACTCACATTAATGTGGTAGATGCTAAGAACGTAGAGATCAACGTCTTCAAGGGTAAGCATCCCGCTGGTAACGTAGGTGTACAGATCAACCACGTTAACCCCATCAATAAGGGTGATATCGTATGGACAGTAGGTGCTGAGGAGGTTATCTTCATCGGTCGCATGTTCAACAAGGGCATCGTAGACCTCACACGTACTATCGCAGTAGCTGGTTCTCAGGTATCTAACCCTGCTTACAGCAAGGTAGTGCTCGGTGCTAAGATTGGTGACATCGTTGAGGGTCGCCTCAATGGTGGTTGCGTAAACCGCATCATCAATGGCAACGTACTCACAGGCGCTGCTACTACAGAGGAGGGTTATCTTGGTGCATTCAGCAACATGGTGACTGTTATCCCCGACGGTAGCGACAAGCACGAGATCCTCGGCTGGGCTATGCCTCGCTTCAAGGAGTTCAGCGTGAGCCGCGCTTACTTCAGCTTCCTGTTCCCCAACAAGGAGTATGTGCTTGATGCACGTCTCAAGGGTGAGGAGCGCCACATGATTAACTCTAACGAGTATGACAAAGTGTTCCCCATGGATATCTACCCCGAATACCTCATCAAGGCTATCATTGCTGGCGACATCGAGAAGATGGAGGCTGCAGGTATCTACGAGGTGGCTCCCGAAGACTTTGCCCTGTGTGAATTTGTAGATTCGTCTAAACTTGAGTTGCAGCGTATCGTTCGCGAAGGATTGATGAAGTTGCGCTCTGAAATGGAATAAGCTATGGGATTGAGACAATTAGTAGACAAGATTAAGCCGAACTTCGAAGAAGG
>JAFZFF010000071.1 GCA_017556045.1 Bacteroidaceae bacterium
GATCATTTAATAATTTCATAGCAAATGCATTGGGAGCAATCGCTGCCTATTGTTTCTTCGAAAAGAAACCCGCCATTGAACTTGAATTTGTCAATGACGGGCAACTACAAATGTTCTAATAATTATATCGAACTCACGTTATATTAGTAACTATTTGTAATATCTGTCCTCTCCCCTACTCCTCAGCAGGTCCGATGGGAGTCATCTTGACATGAGCTACGCGGAGGATGCGGTCAAAGCCTGTCTCACGAGCTCCCACCTTGCCCTGCATGATAAGGCTGCTCATGACGAACTGCGTGGTAGTCACCTCAAAGGTGTATACCGTACACTGGGCAGAATCATTGGTGGAGTTCTTCGTCAATGCCACACGCTCCTCGTTTTCGAATGAGATATTAAACTTGTTGGGCAGTTTCTCTCCCTCTTCGGTCTTGGGAGCCACCACCAGCTCTAACTTATATTTATAGTTAGCAAGCAGAGGTGTGGGCGAAGTGAATGTCAAGGATGGATTACCTGTAACAGTTGCCGGATAATATTCCCAATACACATTGCCCGGCACGCCCCACTCAGCACCGCAGGTCACCTCCATAGGCTCTGAGGTTTGTGCATACTCGGCATCGCCACCAGCAATAATCACTTCATTGCTACACAAGGCTATGAGATGAGCCACAAACTCCTCATCGATGGCTTCGAGCACGTATATTGTGCCGTCCATACACTCGAGCTTTTGCTTACACTGAGGCTTCAGCGCCTCTATGCGCTCGGGCGTGAGACGGCGGTTCCACTCCTCTATCAAGAAGTCTGAGTAGTGATTGACAAGCTCCGATGTGGTAGTAAGCTTCTCCCAAGCAGCGTCTGAGGGCATCACATAGCCCGTAGTAGCATAATCTGCAGGATCGACCTTGACACCGTACCATCCCATCTTGGGCTTACCGGTATGGATGCTATGCTCCTCGCTATAGTAATAGTTGCCTTGGTAGTTGACATAGCTGCGGCAATAATAGGTGGTCTCATATTCGAGATCATGAATCTCTCTATAATAGGTATCCGTACCATAGATCTTACCCGAACCAGTCACATTACCATCATAGCGGATATAGATATCCTCATCAGAGAGAGAGAGTTTATTGCTGACATCGCCAGAGGTGGTAGAGTAGCAAATGCCCATATCATCAAACTCCATACCACTATGGACGAGGAAGTAAATCGAGAGATCCAACGTCTTCGTAGGAGTGTTGGGAGTGTGTACTACGTAGCGCTCTATCTGCGTATAGTCATTGTCGTTCACCAAGGCCTTACCTGTAAAGTAGAAGCTCTCTACACCCTTGGTGGGTATCTCTATCTTAGTGCCATCTTTCTTGTGAATAATTAGCGCCTTCTGTGCATATAGCCCGAGAGAGAAGACGATGCACCATGCTGCTATGATATATCTTTTCATAATGATTGCTTTTTTAGGATAAAGTGATACTTATTTTTCGTCACATATAGAGACCGGACATAGCTCGACGTAGTCGATGTGGAATTGCAATATGCTATTATAGAACCTCATGGTGAGACGATTGTCGCTCTTGCCATCAGAGGTGAAGCGGGTCACCACATATCGTCCTGCAGTTTCGATATCGCGCTGGCTGATACCGCTCGCCTTCTTCTTTGGGTAATAGTAGGGAAGTCCCTTACGCCAGCGATGAGTGTATAGCAGACTATCATTCTCGGCAATAGCTTGCTCACTACCCAAGTTGGCATCGCTCACCCAACCATAATCCTGGGCAATCTTGCGCGTAAGGTTTACGGTATCTCCACACAACTCACCATTGAAGTAAAATTCGGCCTGACCTCCCGTACTACAATAGGGGGCCAACACTCCCAAGCACACTTCATACTCTCCTGCGGGCACGGCAGGCAGATTTAAGGTAAAGTCATCTCCCATATATACATCCTGAAGGAGAAACTCATCCCCGTCCAGTTGATTGTTTCCTGAATAGAGGTATCGCATTTGCAACATTTCCGAGATCGACATGCCCTCCATCTTCACTATGTCAGGAAGCACCGCATAGTAAAGGTCCCTCTCGGGAACTCTTGTAATACCGGAGTTCATTATCTCAGGGGTGAGCGTCGTATTATTGAGCACGATGCGGTCATTGAGCGTCACCGCCTGTGTCTCCTTATCATAAGCAATGATATCATCAATATAGTGGTAGATGCCATTGACGGTAGATGCCGAGTAAGTAATCTGTGCACCCTTGACAAATACGCCTCTGCTATCGGCATGGTCAGCCACGCCACGGCGATTGACGTAGATCTGCTCACCTTCAGCAGAGAGCAACGGCTCTGAGCATTTCAGTATAGAGTGAGGCATCAGCGTCTCATACCAATTGGCGATGTCTATCACCTCACGGTCGTAACAGTCCTTTACCTCAGGGTCAGCTACGGTGAGCGTCTTCGTAGTGCCATACTTATTGATGAGGTGATACGACACGAATCGATTGAGCGAGTTGCGGCGATCAGTAGGGTCGCTTACGCCTGCATCCTCTGGATACGCCTCATCATATATCTTGGCCGCATAGTCCTTCAGGTCTTCAATGGTACGAATCCCATAGCGGGCATACACCTCATTGGTTTCCACGAAGGCGGTGTACTTATAATAAGAGCGCTTCAGAGTCGGTATATAGATATTCCAATCGATGAAAATGTCATCCTTTATATACCAATCGTAATTGACGTATGCCACCAGAGAGTCTGCCATGTGGGTCAACTGCAGTGCCTCGCTAAACAGGCTCAGATTGGGGTCGCTCGCTATCAGTGCCGGCAACTTATCTTCATGGCTCAGTTCGCCATAGGTGATACTGTCAATCTCCTCGATGGGGATCACTGCTCCGTGCCAACGGCTATCGATATGCAGATATTCCTGCGCACTGAGCGCCGCCATGGCGGCGAGTGCTACTATGGTAGATACAAGTCTTTTCATCGCTTCAAGAGTTTAAAGGATTGTTCATTGTCGATATTGAGGATATAGAATCCTGCATCCAATGCCGAGAGCGATACGGTGATCTTCTCTTCATCCACCTCCACCTGAGGCTCTGCGAGGGTTCCCTCAAGCGTATAGAGGCGTATCACCTCGGGATTGTCCACACCAGAGATGACTACCGTAGCATTATCTACGAAGGTCACGCGTATGGTACGCTCCTCGACTACAGGCTCTACGCTCACATATTTTGAGAGCTTGAAGTAATACTTGCGCACCTCACCGTAGGTGTAGCCTATGAGTTCCTCGCCACAAGTGATGATAAATGCCTCATCGGTCATCTGCACCTTGGGCGCCTTTTGCAATGAGATCTCGAGCTTAGTGCCCTCCATGGTCTCCACTACGAGTGTGCTGTACTCGTCTTGCGCCTGCATCGTCATTGCCGCCAAAGCAAGCGTTAGGGATAGCAGTGTCTTTTTCATGTTTGATGTATTGTATGTATTGTTAAAAAATGAATAGATTCAATAGCTTTTCTCTGCAAATTTAGTAAAACTTTTCTAACATTTAGCGTAATTTTTAATTGTTTTTAGGGGGGGGGTATATTATTGATTAACAACGGTTTATTTACACAATATTTTATTAGAATGTCAACTTAAACTTCATGCCAGCCGAGAGTTCATACTTGCAACCCGACAAGTATTGTGGGCGCTCATAAGCGATGGAGGGCTGTATGCCAAAGGCGCAACGATCATTGAAATGGTACATTGCATAGCCATTCTCAGCATTGATGCGCTTGGCAGATTTTACCGCATCACAGATAGAGTGTATCATATTGCCATAGATGGTGACAATGCCTGCTGCCATCAGCACGTAACCTGTGGTGCGCAAAGCAGCATTTCCATCATCGACATAAGAGTAGGTGTAATCATCAGAATCAGAATCATAATCATAATCATAATCATAATGATACTCGATCGATGTGTTTTCAAATACCAAGTTCAGACCTATAGCAGTCACCACACACGCTCCCGTGGTAGTGAGAAAGTCTACTGCTGCTTTATGAATCTCTCCATTGTAGAGCTGCCCTACGCCCATGCCAGGGAAGTAAAATGAGAGTAGCCCAGCCACCAAGGGAGACTTCTTCTCGGCAGTCACCTTCGCATGGTAATTATTGGCATTGCCCACAGGCTCCTCCTTGCCATAGCGCTCCACCTCTGCGTAGGGGTATACAAATAGGCTACCATCGGAGGTCACTACCTTCACCACCCCATCGGGCGTCATCTCTATGATGTCGCCACGGATGATAGAGCCATTCTTCAGGTACACCACATCTTGCATGATTGTCTGAGCCGAAGCCAACGTAAGCCCCATCATGAAGGTCAAGAATAGAATCGTGCGTTTCATAGTTGTCTCATTTAACTTGTTTGCTTTCTACCTATATATTACCATTTTTGCAAAAATGTATAACCTCCAGCGCAACTTTTTTCACAAAATAATGAAAATTTTTGCTTTTCTCCAAGATTTCCCATGCTTTTGCCCTCAGCTGGGGCTATTTCGTCAATGCGTAAAGGAATTATCTCAGGTGCGAAAAAATGTTTTCGCCTTGGTGAAAAAGTTTTCCCGAACGTGTAAAAAACATCTCGCTAACTACTGCGCCATGGCTCGGTAGTTAGCGAGGAGCACCTCGGTAACAAGTGATGTATACCTCAGTAGCAAGTGATGCGTAATATCACTTCACTATATTTATCTCGGGAGAACTTGTATCTCGCGCTACGACCTTGCCATTGAGCTTAAACTTGCGGTTCAATTTCACGCTCCTATACCCCTCTATCGCAGATGCCTTCACGGTGATGACATCGGTAGAGCCATCGGGCCAGCAGAGAGTGAGGGGCTCATCGTCATAGGTGCCGTGTCCCGAGATGTCGCCAAAGTAGAGTTTTGACTTGCCATGCTCGGTGATATACATCAGGCCATGCATCTCGGGCATGAACATTCGCGTCATCTGCTGCTTCGAATAGAATGAGAGCGTGTCGCCCACGTAGGTCTCGCCCATCCACTCGGCAGATACCTTGCTATAATCTATGCTATTGGGCGTGTCGGGATTGAGTAGGTCTTGTCCCTCGGCATTAGACACGGTGATATATATCTTCATGGGCGAGATGTCCCATATCATACCATTATCACACGACATGAGGCCTGATGTCAGCGCCACGGCCAATGCCATCAGATGGAGTTTTGTCTTTTCTTTCATCATATCTTTCTATTTTTTGAAGGCATTACAATCATTTGCGATAGTCGGTCACCTTACCTGAGATCCAGTTGGTCTTGTCGGTATGCTTGTATACCATGCGAGAGTATTCGAAGCCCTCATTAGAAGCGCTGCCAGCTTCTCCATTCTTATACAGATTATACTCTACCACCAGGTAATCATGATCGACATACAAGACAGGAGGCCTATACATACCGAAACAGAGTCTTTGCGATGCCTCGTCGAAGCTATGATTATACAAGCCCGTTTGCTCATAGCCACTGGGGCCTGTCAAGTGAGTAAGCACATCATCATTGAACTTCAGGACATCTCGTTCACAACCGATACAACCTTCCAGCAGATTATATACTCTCTCACCACGGTCGTTTCGGTCTACGACCGCATAGTATGCAGCGCCATCCCTCTTCTTCACGATGTACTCAGCTACACACTCATAGCAACGTCCATTAGTAATCTCCGCAAATCTGTCAGCAGAATACTCAGCAGAGTTGAGCTGGCTCTCCTCGATACCAGTTTGAGGTATCTCATCAAGTAAGACTCCACTGTCTGCCGCTTCACGGCAATCAGTAAACTCTCCTGTATATAAATCTTTCTTCTCTACAATTTGGTATACTGTACGTGAGAATGTAGCACCAGCTTTGTAAGAGAAATTCCAATGCACATCATCTTGGGTTATCATATACTCATCATTGACGAAGACTACATACTCATTTCTTGGGCCATAAGAAATCTTTTGTGTGGCGTAGGTAAAGATGTAGTTATAGAGATAAGTTGACTCATAACCAAGAGAGCCTGTCCAATGTATCATCTCATCTCCATCAAACTGGCGGATATCTCTGCCACATCCTTCACATCGCCTAAGCACATTCAAGACGGGATCACCATTGTCCTCCTCACCCATTATCACATAGTAGGCATCGCCCGACTTCTTGTAGAGGTCATATACGCCTATTCGGTAGAAACGCTTACCCTCTACTAAATCCGTGAACTCCTCCACGGTGTAGTGATTGGTTCCCACCTGACTCTCACGGATGTTGGTACCAGGTACGGTGTTTTGCCTCATGGCCATGCCATCACGGCTCAGCTTATCTTCGTTACAAGAGCATAGTAAGATAAGGCTTGCAAGGAAAAGGATAGTCTTGTTCATAGTCTTTCCATTTATTGAGGTTAGTAATTGTATATCAAGATTTATTGTGTCTTCTTAGGTTTATCAAACTTTCTCAATCCGGAGTTATCGCTCGACTCATGTATCATCTTCTTGTCATGCTTGCGGGCATTACCCGTAGAGAAGCTATAGGTAGCAGTCAAGCGTATCATGTGATGGAGCGGCGCCCAGTCCTTCCTCTTGTAATAGACAAAGTTGGGCAGCTCTACCGAGGTATACTCGCTCTCACCCGAGTAGTTGTATGCCGCACCCAGTGACCAATTGCTCCACTTATACAGGAATGTCGCTACATACTGCCTGCTGCTACGGGTGACAAAGTCGCCATCATACTCCACTATGGGCGAGTTTGTAGCAAGCTGTAGCGACATATTGCGATGTGTGGCGGTAAGGCTACCTCCTACACGGATGTGGTGATAGTGTATACGTCGCGACGGGGTACGGTAGCGCGAGGTGTAGTACTCCCAATAGGGCGACACCGATAGCCACGGCAGTAGCGTCAGATTACCATGCATAGAGAGCGTGCAACCCAGTTCGCCACCGATATTTTGCGGCTGGAAGTATATGATATTATCATTTCTCACCACCGTAGTAGCTATCTTATCATGAGCATACGAGGGCTGAGCCATGAGAGACACCATCTGCTTGCCATCGGGAGAGTAGTAGCTGAGAGCCAGCTTTCCGCTACTCACCCAATATTGACGCAGGGCGGGGTTACCCATCGACACTATCCAGGGATCTATATAGTTTTGCGTCGCGGTAAGGTCAGCCAACGAGGGCTTGCGCTGGTCGGTAGTGAGCGTGAGCTGCACCGAGGTGCCACGTAGTACGCCTCGTCCCCACCAGTCGGTATAGAGTCTGAAGTAAGGAAGCACAGAGGTTTGCGTCTGTGCGGTAGATGATTGTTGCAGGAGTGAGATGCCCAGCGCAGGAGCCACAGTGCCATACCCCCAGCGCCATGAGCCACCGGCATAGGCAATCTCGCTATGTGAGTAGGGAGTAGACTCTATGCCCATCGACTCCTGATGGAGGTGATTGTATTCGTAGCGCACAGCAGCATTAAACTGACCTCCCCAGAGAGGAGCCACGTACATGGCATTCGTGATGAGCGAGTACGAGTCGTTGTCAATCTCATTGTGATAGTTATATCTGCTGCCCGTATTTGATATTCCGCCCATGGCATTCAGCTCATAGTTTGAGTACGAATAGCTATCGCCCAAGGCATTTACCACGTTGACGGCCAGCATACGCCCCTGCTCAAAAAGGTATCTGTAGTAGACATCGAGCGTAGTATTGTGATATCGGCTCTTGAGCTGGTACATATTGTTACCCTGATTGCTGATCGTGTCATACAGGAGGAGACTCCTTCGCGCCTCCTTCTCCTTGCCCTCATCGATCAGGGAGTATAGCTTGGCATTGAAGAGATGCTTGCCTTGGTAGCGCTGGTATGAGGCATACATATTCTGATACGCACCACTATAGAATCCGCGGCCTCGGTACTGTGAGTGATGCTCAGGGTCACTCATGATAGAGGGCTGGATGCTGATCTCTCTGATACCTCGGTAGTCGACAAAGTAGCCCAGCTTGACCTGATTGAGCGAGTCGGCATAGGTCAAATCGACCTGATTGGTACCAAACCTCGTATTCAAGGCGTTAGAGGTATTGACATATCCGCTATGTAGCTTGTCTTGACGTTTCTTGACCACCACATTGATGAGCGGCCCCGAGGTGAAGCCCATATACTGCGCCGGGGCGGTGGCATAATATTCTACGCTCTTGATCTCATCGCCTTTGTATCCGCGCAGCTCCAACGTAGTAGAGGGTACTCCATTGATGAGCACAAACACCTCACGCCCATCCCATGAGAGCAGTTTGGTGTCGTTGATAGAGGTCTTAAACAATATGAGAGAGGAGACGGCATCCAGTGCATTGGTACCAAAGGAGCGGCTCTCCTTAGAGAGGTAGAGCACATCGTGGTCGCTCTTGTGGACGATGCGGTCGGCCTCGATACGCACCTCTCGTAGCGCTATTTGTCTCATCGCGGCAGTATCCTCATCAATGGATGTAGCGCCCGAAGACGAAGACTTCTGCCTCAGGTTCATCACCCCGAAGGGGAGCTTTGACTGCACGAAGATCACATTGCCCCTCTGCTTCACACTGAGCGGGTACTCCCGACATACCTCTTCGATGGCATGTAGTAGCTGCTTGCCCTTGATGTGCGCGGTGACGGTGATGCCCTCGAGCTGATTATGCACGTACGACACGGTATGCTTCTCCTGCTGGGCAGCAAGCTGCTCCAACACCTCCACGAGGGGTTGCTCGCTGAATGTACCGCCCACACGCTGGGCAGCTACAGACAGAGCCACAAGGCACAACAGAAGAATCAGAGACGCGCGCCGCATGAGATTTACTTTATCGTCAATTGAGGACGTATGAGGATGGTATCATCCTGCTCGGTGACGCTAAGTCCGTCAAACTCATTGAGCAGTTGCACAAACTCAGACAACGACTTGGTGCTGTCCCACGAGATCTGGAAACGCCACTCGCGCAGTATCTCATCGCTAAACTTGACACCGTAGTTATATTTCTTTCCTACACGCTGGACGATCTCATCGAGACGCACATTCTTGAAGGTCACCACACTATCGGGCTCCTCAGCTACCTCCACATCACGTTCCCTCGCAGGCGTCACCACATACTCCCACGCCGCATACATTATGCCGCTGACGCACAGAGCAAGTGCGATGACGGCAGCCACCTTGCGGAAGCTCACCATGCGCACAGTACGCTGGGGAGCCATCTCCTGCTCCTCCTGTATGCGCTGCATCACACGATCGGCAAAGTCCTCGGGGAGACGCACCTTGGCAGACTGCTTCCCCTGCTCAGCTAACACGTGGCGCAGAGCCTTGTCTTCATGTTGGTTATTTGCTTTCATTGTTCTCTAAGGTTTTTATGGTGTGACATAATTTCTTTCTTATCCATTGTAGTCGCGAGCGCAGATAACTCTCGGCACGAGCCATGACCGTCGCTATATCCCTAAGCCTCATATCATCATAATAATAGAGGTTCAGCAGGCATTGGTCATCAGGAGCAAGCTGCCTTACCGCCTCGCCCAGCAGCTCCACACGGTTAGGCGTATCATCGTCGAGCATCTCATCGACCTCCTCATCGGAAACAGGCACATATACCTCCTCCTCTATCGACACGAAGTCAACATCCGCAGCCCTCTGCACACGCTTGAGCGCCGTATGACAAGCTATATTCATCAGCCAGGTCTTGAAGCTCGCCTTCTCCTTGTCAAAACTCGCCAAACTCTGATAAGCCGCCACGAACGTATCTTGCAGCACATCTTCGGCATCCTCCTGTATCGGCACTATGCGCCCGATGACACTAAGCGTAGGCTCAGCATATTGATTCACCAGGAGCCTATACAGCCCCGTCTGCCCCTCGAGGATACGGCAGATGATGGCATCTTCGTCCATCATCGTATGTAGCTTATCGTGTGTTTGCGCTTTCATCTCACAATGTCTTCCACCTATATATTACCATTTTTTCAAAAATGTATAATCCCAGAAGCAATTATTTTACAAAAATAATGAAAAAAACTGCTTTTTTATGGAAAAACCACCCATTTCCAGGTGACAAAAGTTTATTTTTGGGGTGGCATGGCAGTGAAGCGGAGCAGCAAATTAAACTTCGTTTTTAGTTCGGCTGCACTCGCTGAGAAATTACAAGTAAACTTTCATTTCGCTCGTTGGAACGAACTTTGATAATGGATAATTGA
>JAFZFF010000072.1 GCA_017556045.1 Bacteroidaceae bacterium
CGAGATGAATCGCTACGGCGTACCTCAGGAGCAGTGCCGTAAGTGGGCGGTCAGCTACTTTGCCGACTACGACACGCCCGATGTGGAGGCCATCGTGCGCTCCTGCTACCGCAAGGTCGACGAGCACGCCACCATCAAGCCTCGCCGCACGGCCAAGGGGGAGAGCCGATATGCGTCGGTCGAGGACATCGAGGAGTTTCTCACCCACCATGTAGACCTGCGCTACAATACCGTATCGCGCATGGTAGAGATCAGATATCATGATACTACATCGTGGAAACCTTTGGAGGATAAGGACCTCAACTCTCTCTGGCGCATGATGAACAAGCAGTGTGGTATGCGCGTCATCAAGGACGACATGTACTCCATCATGCGCAGCGACTATCCCGTGACCTACAACCCCTTCGAGGAGTACATACAGTCGCTCCCCGCGTGGGACGGCCAGACCGACTACATCGCCCGCCTTGCCTCCTCGGTCACCGTAGAGAGCGATGCCGATGAGTGGTGCAAGGTGTTTCGCAAGTGGTTCGTGGGTTTCATCGCAGCCATCTTCAGCACCGAGGAGGTCAACCACGAGATCTTGGTCTTCATCGGCGAGCAAGGCAAGTACAAGAGCACTTGGTTCTACTACTTGCTGCCCGAGGAGCTACGCCGCTACTTCCTCATCAAGCTCATGGATGGTGCCATCACCAAGGACGACCTCTTCAACATCGCCCAGTCGGGACTCGTATGCCTCGAGGAGATTGACAATATGAAGCAGAAGGAGCTCAACCAGCTCAAGGCACTCACCACCATGCGCACCATCAACGTGCGCCGTCCCTATGGGCGCTTCAATGAGGTGCTTCCCCACATCGCCTCGTTCTGTGCTACGGGCAACAACCGCTACTACCTCACCGACCGCACGGCCAACCGCCGCTTCCTCACCTTCGAGGTGAAGCATATCGAGACACCCCAGGAGTATGACTACCAATACGCCGGTCTCTATGCTCAGGCCTATGCCTTGTGGCTGCAGGGCTTCCGCTACTGGTTTGACGAGAAGGAGAACCGCGCCACCAACGAGCGCAACCTGGCCTTCGAGGCTCCCGACAGCGAGTATGAGCTGGTGACCAAGTATTACCGCCGTCCCATGCAGGGCGAGCCCTGCAAGTTTCTCACCGCGAGTGATGTGCTCGAGCGCCTCAGTGCTACCATCCACGGACTCAGCGCTGTCAAGGTCGGCTTAGCATTGGGCAAACTTGGCACACCCCGCGTACGCCTCAGCGGCAGGTATGGTTACCGCCTGGTAGAGCTCACCCCTACCGACATCGAGGCACGCCAGCGCGTCCCCGACGACTACAGCGAGCAAGCAGAAAGCTCCGTAGACCAACAGACCGCACTGCCATTCTAACCTCACGAAAGGTGTGTATAGGGTATACCTTTGCACACCTTTTTCATAACTTCCATACGCACGAAAAATAAATCCCCTTTACTATATAGTAGAGCCTAATTAATTATTTTCTATGGGAAGTTATAGAAAACCTATACAAAGGTATACCCTAAGCCTGTGGACGGACGAGAGTCTGCGCACCGTCATTGCATAATTAGGACATTTTCATCATCTCTTATTATATATATATAATAAAATATTTACAATGTCAAAAAAGTCCTATTTTGTCAATATAATAATAGGACTTTTTGGACTGAAAAGTCCTTGAAAAAGGTGAAATAGTCCTAACAGCCGATAGGGTATAGGAATAACTTTGCAATATGATTTAATAGTGGAAATGGGATAGACTTAATCAAACAATAAATCACAAAAAGTTATGAAAAAGCATTTGTTAACACTAGTGATGTTGCTCATGGGTTCAGTGGCATGGGCACAGGGCCAAAGTGGAAGTGGATGGACAAATCCAGCGAGTGAGTATCCTGCTCATACGGTGGTGTATCTGGCAATCCAGAGTGATAATTACGATGTCTTGCACACGGATGAGGGCGCTCCTGCGTATCCCGAAGTGGCCGCTTTCGTAGGTGGCGAACTTCGTGGTTGGGCCGACACCGAAAGCCTATTAATCAGTCCAGAGGACAAGACTTCCATCTTTAATCTCCGTGTCGGTGGTACCATTGGTACAGATGAGAATAAGGAGATAACCTTCCAAGTATACGATTCGAAGACGGGTATTGTCTATCCTTTGTCTTGTGATAATACAATCACCTGGACTGGCGATGAAACTGGTAACTACCCCTCAGAGTACTACACGATGACTTTTGAGCCAGCTACAGAACTGAAGCTGTATAATGGGGAAGTGGAGATTACTGAGCTTTCGCTCCACGTAAACGAAGAGGTATCACTCGGTGACTGCACAGCCAAGCTGGTAAACTCTGCCGGTGCTGAAGTGGAGGCTATATTCCAGGGAAAGTGGGAAATCAATGAGGTATATCCTTATGTCTCTCTTGTAGAGAGCGATGGCGCATTTACGATCAAAGGTATGCAGGAAACTCCCGATGGAGATAAAGATGAGGAGAATGACTTTGTAGAAGAGGTAATCAGTTACGTAGTAGGTTCACTTGTGGCTCCGATTTCTGTACAGGTATTGCCTGAGTACTTCCCCGTTACCAGTATCGCCATTGAAGATGTCAATTATTACTGGCCTGGTTATGGTCGACTTGTCATCACTAATGATATGGTTATCTACAATGGTGGTGAGAGTACCCCGACCAACCCCGGTGTGAAGATTGTATCGAGCAGCAACGAGGATGTAGTGGCTATCGTTGACAATACTTTGAGTTATAAATGTTTTGGCTCATCTAAAATCACTGTAGCAGCTGTTGATAACGAAGCGGTTACTACCACCTTTACCATAAACATCCTCTCAGCCCTTGAGGGAATGCGTATGGATGGTTATACTGATGATATGCCCTTTACCTATGAAAGAAATAGTGACGATGAAGAATATATAAAGCTACCTATGCCATTGTTCGATTGGATAATGGGTGATGACGGTGATTATGTAATCGCTGAGCGCGATGAAAGATTTACAATAAGCAGTAGTGATGAATCTATCCTCCGCATAGAGGAAGATGGCCAGCAGGCTGTATCACTGAAAAAGGGTACCGTAACAGTAACCTTCACCAGCGTATACGACCCCACCAAGAGCGTCAAGCTTACAGTTATCACCACTCAACCACCCACAGGTGTAGCCATTACCCAGATTGGAGCCGTAGAAATAGGAACCGACTCACCTGTAGAACCTGTCGTTGACGTTGCCGTAGGTCAGGGTGTGACAAGCACAGTTAAAATAAATCCTGCCGATGCCGATTTCGAAAATATCGTTATTATGATTACTGATGCCGATGGTTATTCGCCTATCGATTCTGAAATTGTAACAACAGGAGATCCTATATCGAAAGGTGATGGTACCTATGAGTTTACTTTTACATTCTTATCAGTACCTGATGGAGATGTATACCTGCAGGCTATTGTTGATGAAAATTGGAGTTGGAGTGATCGTGTACAGCTCAACGTCATCCAAAGTGTTACGGGAATCTCTCCCATTCCTGAGACTATAGACATTTGGGTTGTCGAAGAGGATTTCGGAATGTATACCGGCGAAATCGAAGTAACTGTTCTCCCTGAAACAGCTAACAATAAGGCACTTTCTGTAAAGACATCAGATGAGGGCATCGTGACTATAGATAAAGGTCCTTCGGAGAATATATATATCTATACTGTACAAGGCAAGGGTACTGCCACCATTACCTTTACGAGCGATGACAATCCTTCGGTATCGGGTACGTGCGTGATTACTGTTAAGAAGAAGGTGACATCAATCGAAGTGGAAGGCTTAGGAGAAGCACTCCATAACGATGGTGAACCTCAAACTGTTACGGTAACAATCTTACCCGAGGATGCCGACTACGATATGGAGAAACTCAGTGCCAGCGTGACATGTAGCGACATGTATCCTGAAGACTGGGAATTTGTGGCCATAGAGGAACTCTCTGTGGAAGACAATACTGCAATGTACTCTGTAGTCGGACGTTCACTTTGTAGCTATGTAGGAATTACATTCGAGTATGATGCTATAGAGCAAGGAGAAGGTGATATCGTTGAATATCAAACAGAGATAAGTGTACGTGAGAAAGTTTGTTTCACACCTGGTTGGAACTGGACTTCAATTATCTCTGGTTGGATTTTTGTAAATGACATGGAAGGCACCCTTGATGAGATGCGTAGCCAATCAGCTCTGATTATTGATGACCCCGTTTGGGGACTCTTCGGCAACCTCTATGAAATGGACAATAGCCAAGCTTACAAGGTCAAAACTAAAGTAGATGCCGACAACTACGAATTTGTCGTTGGGGAGAGTATGCTTAATGAAGAAGGTAGAGTTGAAGATATTACACTTGAGCATGGATGGAATTGGAAATCTTACCCCTACGAATATGCTTATTACGTTTCTGATATCTTCGAGGCAGAACAGTTCAATGAAGGCGATAAGATTCTTTCCAAGAATGATGGTTTTGTTACCCTAACCGAAGGTATTTGGGAAGGTAACCTTGATGTGCTCAGACCCAACCAGGGATACTTGATATACTCAACTGTAGAGACAGGTGAACAAGCTGTAGTGAATATGCCTAACCGTTATGAACTTGAGCAAGGAACCTTTGAGAATCGATCTCAGGCTCCCCAACGCGAACGATTGGTTTGGAATTATGATGGCAGTCGCTTTGCCAACACGATGGCTATTATTGGTCAAATTGATGTTCAAGATGCCGAGGACTATTCTATTGGTGCTTTTGTAGGCGATGAGTGTCGCGGAAAAGGAAAGTTTGTCAATGGTAAGGCCTATATCACCGCAGCTGGTGAGCCTGGCGATATGGTGACTCTGCGTCTTTATAATCAGTGGACTGGCGAGTATGTAGAGGTACTCGGAGAGGTAGCATTTACTGACATTGCAGGTTCGGTCAAGGAGCCTATCCGCTTCAGTGCTGTAGAGACAGGTGTAGACCACCTCTCAGCTGCAACTCTCACTATCCAAGCAAATGTAGCTTACGCATCTGGTGACATTCAGGTATACGATGCACAGGGTAAGCTTGTTGCCGAAGGATACCAGCGTGTTGATTTGAATCATCTCAATCAAGGTGTATATATGGTAAAATCAGGCGACCAAAGCCGTAAGATAGTGAAGTAACATAGACAAGGGCTTGCAGAAGCAAAAAACAGGCTTCTGCAAGCTCTTATATTCTAACAAGACAAATTATGAACAAGAGGCCGATAATACTACTTTTGTGCATTCTCCTAAGCGCCAATGCTCGTATGGCTGCTCAGGATATTGCATCCATAGCGAAGAGCGACCCCCTCATTATCTCTGGCGCTATAGGTACTCAAAATACTTTCTATCACACATCTGGTGGCTATGGCTATGCTTCGCCACTATCGACCTCATTGTATGCTAACTTAAATATCAATGTGTACGGTATAAGTATGCCGTTTTCTTTCTATTATACGGGCGACAACACTTCATTCAGCTATCCGAGGTTTTCATTCAATATAAGTCCTACCTATAAGGGATGGACTCTCCATATGGGACAACGCACAATGTCGTTCAGTCCCTATACCTTTACCATGCCGTTTAATGGTGTGGGGGTCGAGTATCGCTCACAAAAAGCGGGTCTGCGTTTCGGTGCTTTCTATGGAACACTGCGCAAGGCCGTTAACGTCGATCCTACCGACCCAGTTGCACGTAATCCGAGCTACCATCGTACAGGTATGGGCTTGAAGATAGGTTACGGAAGCTATAGTAGTTATATAGATCTTTATGTGTTCCGTGGTAAGGATGACCTCAACTCTATCAGCAAATATTGGCACGACCAACTCTTCGCTCAGGAGAATGTTGCCGTCGGCCTACGCACTCGTCTGGCCTTAGGAAATCACTTTTCGTTCAGTGGTAACCTGGGTACTTCAGTGTTTACAACTGACCTTACTTCTGAAATTCCTGATATCGAGCTGACCGATAAATATGGCAAATATTATGACATACGTATGAGTTCGCTCGCCCGTTTTGCCGGTGATGTGGCATTCAGCACGAACTGGAAGCATTTCTCCGCTTCTCTCTACTACCGACTCATCCAGCCCGACTACACCTCGTTGGGCGTATCCTATATTACCAACAATATGCAGAGTATTGGAGTCAACGCAGGCACTAATCTCGGACGCTTCTCAATGAACGGTAACTTCAGTGTGCAGAATGATAATCTCAATGGCGAGCAATTGTACACTACACGTGGTTACGTATATTCTGCCAATGCCTCCCTCCCCTTGGAGTGCGGAATTCATTTGGCTGCTAATTACAACGGCTATACACAAAAGCAGTATGATGGAGCTGCAATAGTGCAAGACAGCAGCCGTGTATATCGTGTGACTAATAGTTTCTCGTTCTCACCTTCGTATGAGTTTAGCAATAAATATACCTATAATAACATCTCTCTCTCTGCAAACTATACTCGTAATGACGACCTTAATCCTTTCGCTACAGGTGAGAGCGATGTCCAGACATTAGCAATTGGTGCAGGTTATAATATTTCGGTCATTCCTATTGAGACGGGCTTTGCACTCAATTATAGCCACCAGCAGTCCGAAGGATATGGCTCTAAGTACAGCACCGATGTCTACTCATTGACAAGTTCGCGAGCCTTCCTCGAATCGCGAGGTCTCAACGCTTCGCTGACTCTTTCGCTTATCAATAATTCGATGGATGGCAATGGGAATAATCTATCGATGGGTGGCAATATGAGTCTCTCCTATACACTGCTTAAGGTACATAGCTTCTCTTTTATGGCAAGCTATAATCGTTATGTGAATTCGAATATCGTAGAGGAACAATACCTGCCCCAACAGCGCAGTCATGATATCATGTGCTCATTGAGCTACAACTATACATTCTCGGCCTTGTCCATTAAACGACAAACGGAGGAGGCCTTGAAGGGTGACAAAAAGAAATACATCATTACTTCTGATTTTACCAAGAAGAGGAGTAGTGAGGAAAAACGTAAAATGGGAGGACCTAGATTATGAAAGCCAGACGTATATATATCCTTTTAGTATTGTTTGTTTTAACTGTCATACACTCTTCTGTATCGGCACAGCAGGCACATGTTAATGTAACTCGTTTGCAGAACCCTTTGCCTCCACAAATTTCAACCTATTATGAAAATCCTGGACGTTTCTTCTCTGTCTCAGTTACTAATACTGATACAAAGATCCCTATACCTGTACGTTTGGAATTTTCATTGGTAGGTCCCATTGATGGTGGAGCAGATATCTGGCCTGCATCAAGTAGTTCATACTTTATGCTGACAGGAAAACAAAGTCTTCCTACTGGCTTTATCATAGCGCCGGGACAGACCCGCTACATCAGCAGTATGGAACTCAGTCAGCATATGATGTCTTATCCCAGCTCATCATATTATGCCGGTGGTGCCATCAGTACAGCTATGACTAGTGCTAAGGAGGGTGTTTTCGGTCTATTGGACGAGGGACATTATGGAATCAAGATGATAGCCAAAACAAATTACGATGGCGAAGCTGGAGATATTATTGGTGAATCAACCTGTTTCTTTGACATCTGTTATTCGGCTACAGCTCCCTCTTTCACCAATCCACAACCGGAAGGGTTTGATTTTTCGTCTGAATATGACGTCATTCGTTTCCCGACTGAGTATGCCCATTTCGAATGGACAATACCTCAATTCAATATACAGTCACTGGCAAGAAACCGACAGTTCTCATACGAGTTCAAACTCTATCGCATGCTGCCCAATCAGTCGCCAGAAGAAGCGGTAGCCAGTAACGGTATAGCTTTCCAGCAACCTGGTTTGTTAACCCCATTCTGTAATATTCCCTATAATATAGTGGAAAACCTTAGACGTGGTGGAACCAAACATTTTGTTGCGCAAGTCACAGCTACGCCTGTAGTTTCGGATGCACACAACCCTGACTATACCTTGATCAACAATAATGGCAAGAGCGCACTCATGGTGCTGAAATTCGCCGATGACGACACGGATAATAGTGGCGTGGTAGATAATGGACTTGTCATTGATAAAGGAGATGTCGGTGAACAGGATTTCAAGGTGACAGTTGAACCGAAGTTTACCAAACTTACGAACGAACTTGCGCCCTATTTTGAGACCCCTGCAAAGCTCTTCCGTCTCACAATTGAGAACAAAACCACTGAGGATCGTACAATATCTGTACTCCTTCAGTTCTTCAAGGATAATTGGGGAGTATGCCCTTCGCCCAATATGCAACATTCGACCAAGTCGCTGACTATCATGGCTGGAGAGACGCTGACACTTTCCGACGAACAGCTCAACGATCTGGCTGGTGGATACGATTATGACGATGTCATTGCTTTCAAAGCCAAAACAGGTTTTATCATAGGAAAGCCTGCTCAAAATACTTTCCCGGGCACAGATTATACGGTGTCGGCTCGCATATGTAAGTTCACAGGTAAGCCCGTATTGCGTGAAGAGGTGTATGGAAGCGCTCGTGCTGATTTTATCACCGATGGTGAAGTGAATACTGACGATATATTCAAGATAACTTTTGAGAGTCGCATTGATCCTATTCCGACCAATGTCACAACGCTTTTCACTCAACCATCGCGTCACTTTACTGCCCGCATTGAGAATCTAAGCAATATCCCTTATGACTTGCGTCCAACACTACATTACAAGCTATTGGGAGACACCATCTATACGGGAGGATATGCTGATCGTTTTCGCGAATCATTGCATGTCGAGCCTGGAGAAGTTCTCGAGCTCAGTGATATGAGTTTCAATGAAATGTGTGGAGGATTCACTGAGATCTTTAAGATCTATGATAATGGAGAACGTATAGATACTGTTCGGGATTTCAGTACCGTACTCCCTGCTCCTGATGGTAATTTAGTGGAATTGGCTCTGTATGATGCAAAAATATTAAGTGAACTCTATCCCGAAGATAAGGATTATGCATCCAAGGCATCTCTGCAACATGCTTATGTCGAACTATCCTCATCGGCTTCAGCATTTATGGGTGACGTTGATGTTACGATTACTCCGAAGAGTGCCCAAATGCCGGGGAATATCGGCGCATACTTCAACAAGACTTCTCAGCTCTTTGAGGTGACGCTAACCAATACGACTAATCGTATGCTTAAAGTTTCGCCACGTCTACTATATATGTTAGGCGATAATAGTAGCATACAGAAGGTAAATGGTACACCATATGCACAGTACTACATAGCATTGAAACCTCGTGATAGTTATACACTTACAGAGGATGACCATCGTACTTTCTTTACGAGCACAAGCATACTCAGTTATACTGTGGATGATAAGGACCAGTTCGCTGAGATCCCAGATACCATTCAGATAGTCCCCAATTTCTTCAACGACGAAGATAACATTATATCATTTGATGAAGAGAACTTAGCCCATATTGATGTTTTTGACTATGATCTTCTGCAAATGGATAAGGAAAACCCCTCCGATGCAATCAGAGGTAAGGGAGATTGCGAGTTCATGTCATCTTCAGAGTATCAACTCTACGACGTCAATGTTAATGTTACACCACTGATGAATCCGATGCCTGGTGATGGTAATGCTTACGCGAAATTACCTGGTAAATTGTTTGGCATAACACTCACCAACAATACGGATCAGCCAATTCGAGGTATCCCCTCCATCCGATACAAATTTAAGGATAAGACATATGTATACTCGCCTTTGGTCGAACAATATGGAGAAGAATACTATTTATTGGAGCCGAAAGCAAAGATAACATTACCTGCGACTGACTTTACTCGTCTAGCTGGTGGTGATCGTATGATTCGTACAGGTGGTGAGACTACTCGCGACACATTGGATACGCTTGACGGAATACTTGACCTGGAAAACGAGAATAGTGTTTGTGTTTTATTGGTAGACTACGACACCCTAAAGGTGCTTGCCGAGGAGAATCCTGATAATATGGCACGCATCTTACGTGGAGCTGCTGCCTATAACTTTATGGCAGACTCTGCTGTACATATTGGAGATGTGACCATTACCATGACCACTCGCGATGGTAAGATGAGTGAAAATGCGACCGATTACTTCACGACTCCAGGGAAGTATTTCGATATTAAATTACGAAATACAGGTAGCAATCCACAGAAGGTAGGATTGCGCCTAACCTTGAACAATAAATATTATGGAGTCTCCGACAGTACTCTTATATTGCCCCCTGATAGTACGGTAAATCTTACAGAGACTCAACTCAACAATCTGTGTGGAGGTATTCCTTCAGAACGTATTTTTCAATTGGACACTCTTGGAAGTGACATCCAGCGCAAGGTTGCTCAGGAGATGAAGCTTCTTGATGGACAGAACAGTGTACAAGCACTTGTATGGCAACTTTCCCAGGGTAAAGAACTATCCCAAATGGGAGAAAATGTAGACACGTTGGCTCTCGATAGCACCACATTCATCACCTCATTCCGCGATGTTCAGATAGGCGAATTTGTTCTCTCTATACAAGAATCCCAACCTGTAGCAAAAAAAGACTCCTGCTACAGCGGAAAGGGTTATATTACCTGGAATGCGATGGGATTCCCCATGAGAATAGCTGTAGAGTTCGACTCTATCTATATTAACAAGGAAGCCGTAGTCTATCGTGGTCTTGTCAAATCTGCTCAGCGCAAAGGATTCGGAAATATCATCCCCTACGACATTTTCGATGGTGTCATTGATGCCAACGATGTGGAGAAAGCCAGTGAAAAGATTGAAGGTATGCTTTCTGGTACGGACTTTGCTCAATATTACAGTTATGCGACGGAGACTCTGGAAGCCATACCTATGACTTTTCAAGAAGGTCAGGCTATGCTCACCCTACCACTCCGTATGCCAGAGTATCTAAAGGAAGAGAGCCCAGTTGACATCCAATTGCTCAGCATGGAGTTTCATCCTGATAAAGCCAATATGAACTTGTTGGCAGAATTTGTACTTCCCGAAACCAATTATGTCACTTCGTCCAAAAATATATTGATATTCGGTGCCCCGCATCTGAGTATGTCTGATACGACACTTATCCCCAAATCTGGAGAATTGGCGTTAATGACTGATTTGACAATTAAAGATCCCTCTTCGGGATTCAATATCACTTTCCTTGCTCCCAACAGTAAGGAGCCTCTTAGCAATAGCGGTTGCTTTGTAACTTGGGAAGATGGTGAATTTGGCGAATTTGTTGTAGATGCCAAAATGGCGATTCCGAGCGAAGATATTCTTAAAGACGTAGAAGGAAAAGTCTCGGAAGGAGTAGCACCTGATATTCGCTTGACCGCACGTATTGCAGATAAGGAGGATTGGTTTGGACAGATTCGCATGGATGCATTCCAATTGAAAGATGCTCCTGGTTATACCTTCGCTTTGGCAGGTAATGAAGCAGGTGTCCTTTATGACCATTCAAAACGAACTACACCTATTGGAGTAACTATACCTGATGAGTATGATTGGGAACAAGCTGGACTTAAGAAAGGAGAGCTGAATGAATGGCAGGGATTCTATTTTGAGGAGCTCAGCGTACAGCTGCCAGAGTTTATCGAACTCAATGATGGCGGAGGTGACAAGCGCCTGAAGATAGGACTGCACCACACGATATATGATGACTCTGGTTTCTCGTGTGAGTTTGCCGCCAAGAATATCTTTGACCAGCACACCACTTCAATGGGTGGTTGGCGTATGTCGCTGGACGAGATTAACCTCACCATCCTGCAGAACGAATTCTCTAAGTTTGGTTTCAATGGAGAGTTTGAAGTTCCGTTACTCGAGGGTACTATCGGGTACGATGCCAAGGTGTTCTATGCCGACAAGAATACAGGAAAGGCCATTGCTAAGGAAAGTTCAGAGGAGAAGCAAACCGTAGCATCCGAAGAAGTCGATCGTGAGAATAGAGCCATCAAAATGATTTTTGAAACCCGTCAGACTGATAGCTTAAAACTTGATTTCTTTGCCTGTGAGACTAATTTCAAGAAAGAAGAGACCTACTTTAATATCGTGTATTTCAACGAGGAGACAGAGGTGCAACTTTGCTTGGGAGGTACTATGAATATAGCGGGCGTAAAATCAGATAAATCGCCAATTAGTTTTGCTATCCCTGGTATCGATTTCTATGGTATGCGTTTGGCTAATTTTGAACGCAAAGAGGCTCTGCAGAATAATCTCTATTCCTTTGCATCCAAGTCGGGAGATTTCCATTTCGACCTTGGCCGTTGGAGCTTGGGCTCTATGGTACTTGGTGGTGAAAGCAATAAAGATGTAAAGAAGGATGAAGAGAAGAAGGACGAGGAGAAAGAAAATAAGGAAGAAAACGAAAAACTTCCCGAAATAGATTCGAATGTAGAGTATGGCCTCAATATGGCTGGGTTTAGCATCGGTATAGAGGAGTTCAGTACCGCAACCAATGCAGAGGGGCATTTTGGCCTTTATATCCAAGCCAAGACCTCACTGATGTCAATGATTACGGCTGAAGCTGGCTTCACTATTTGGGCCTCGATAGATACCAAAGAGATATCTGCCGACTACGAAGGTACCACCTTCAATGACCTTGAGGTGGAGTCTACGATGGGCGGAATGTACATCAAGGGTAGTCTGTCGGTGAAGAACGATGAGGAGTATGGTGACGGATACGCCGGAGCATTGAAATTCCAGCTTCCAGGTAACCTCTTTACCGTAGATGCCAGTGGAGGCTACTTCCGTAAGGAGCATAGTGCAGGGTCAGGGTATACAGGAAAGTACTCATGGGGATATTTTGAGTTGGCCGCGGGATCTAAAGCACTAGGTAGTCTGCAGCCTGTCTCTATCACCGAGATTGGTGGCGGATTCTATTTCAACTGCAATGACCAGCACAAACCGACCTATGGTGTTGTGGGTGGCAAGTTCCTCATCGGGCTTACCGCTGGAGGTGATAATGTGATTGCAGGTAAGTTCGATGCTCTGATGCTCTATGATATGGAAAATGATCGCATGACCAAGCTGCAACTGAGCGGAAAGGCTCATGTAATGGGTGGTAGTGTCGACGAAGATGGTGCCATTAATGCTGACGCAACGATTATATATGAACACACAGATAAAAAGAAATATTTCCAACTTACAGTATCTGTGGATGCTGTAGCTGATATGCAGGATATGGCTGAAAAATTGGTTGCAGGGTATGTTCCTGGTATCAAATCTGCTACAGCTGGACTCCAAAGTGCTTTCGGACAAACAGAAGAGGATGTGTCTGATGCAGGTGCACAGCGCTCAGAGGATGGTAATGAGGGCAAGCAACAGCTCAAGGCCAGCGCAGGAGCGAATATGAACCTCGATCTGCTCATTGAGTTCAAGACGGACGTGAATCCCAATCCCAAGTGGCACTTGTGGCTTGGCAAACCGCAACCCGAGAGTGAGCGCTGTCAGGTGACTTTTATCGACTTCCAGTTGGGTGATAAGGATGACCCCATCGCGATGTGGGCCAAGGTATGGGTAAACGCATATTTCTGTATAGGTAACGACTTGCCTATTGGACAGAATGGCCAAGTGCTTCCTCCTATCCCAGCCGAAGTCCAAGAATTCCTCGATGGCGATGGACTCGACGGTAAGCGCCAAAATTTATCAGCTACCGCGCAAAGCAAACGTGATGATGCTGTACAGAAGTTACTCAATGGTGGTATTAAGGGCGGAATGTTGTTTGGATCTGCTGCGGGTGCAACGATAGGTGCTAATATGGCCATTGCCTACTTCGATGTCACGATGATGGGCGGTTTTGACATTGCTTTGGTCAAACTGGCCGAGGGAGGCAGCAAGTGTTCTAACAACGGTCGTACGATGAGCGGTATCAATGGCTACTATGCCACTGGTCAGGCCTATGCATTGCTCAAGGGTGAAGTCGGTTTGATGATCAACCTCTGGATATTCAGCGGCAAGATCGCTTTGGTAAAGGCAGGTTTGGGAGCTAATATACAGGTAGGTTTTGCTCATCCGACATGGTTCTATGGCAAGGCTCGAGCCAAGTGTGAACTTTTTGGAGGACTCATCAAGTTTAACCAGGCCATCGAGATTGAAGCGGGCGACGTATGCGTACCCTACTACGCTAATCCTCTGCAGGACATCCAGATATTCGGTGACGTATATCCCGAATATGACAACAAGAGTGATGGATGGGAAGAGGACAACAAAATATCACCCTACGCCATCCCACGCTTCACCACCAACATGCAGATAGGCACGCCTATCCGTCTGCTCGATGAGACCCGTCTGGCACAGCTCGAAGCCGACGGCTACAATACCTCGGGTACTGGTTCGAAGAACGCCGAGCGCACCTACCGCTTCATGCTGGGCACACACACCGTCAAGGAGTATGCCACCCCGAACGGTTCCCTGGCACGCCAGTACAGCGTGAACGCCATCAACACCACCGGCGACCGCACCAACTACACGCTGGAGCTGGGCGCCCTGAAGCCCGACACCTGCTACCATGTGCGCCTCATCGGATACGCCCAAGAGCAGAAGGGTGGCGTATGGGGACGTCCCTGGTTCTGCGACGAGGAGTCGAACTACGTCAACGTGCAGCGCCACTGGGGCGACACATGCGAATTCTACTTCCGCACCAAGTCACTGCCCCCACACATGACCGATGACGATGTCGCCCTTGCACGTCCCGACAACTGGGACATCGCAGCCAGCTCAGCCAGAGCCTTTATGTCTGAACTGGAGCGCCCCTACCTCTGTATGAAGCGCTCGCGTGCCGACCTCTTCAAGAGCGGCTACGATATGGTGGCTCGCATCGAATACTGGGGAGGCTCCAAATACAAGACCTTAGGCAAGGAGGTGCCCATCAGGGAATACATCGAGAACGAGGGCAATGCCAAGTATATCACCTGGCGCGTCACACAACCGATTGATGTCTCCATGCTGCGCAACGAATCGCTCAGGCACGCCACCTACTCTACCCGCTTCACCATCCTGCGCATCAACCGCAGCAAGTACAACCAGTACCTCAAAGAGGGTGTGGAGAAGATTGTCAAGAGCAACATCCAGTATGAGAAATCCGAACTTAAGGCTTCGACAAAACAAGAGTTGGACCTTCTTAATGGCAAAGGAAAGGTTGTTGCTAACAATCAGAAACCTGCAGTCGGACAAAACAGCTTGCGGGGTGGACAGCTCAATGGATTGGTAGTGCAGGACAGCGACTTTGGTGAAGTGAATATGACCGAACTGTTTGCTCAGTTCGACACCGAGATGCAGGCCGAGATGAAGAAGGACGAAGTAGAGCATCAGATACGTGACTTTGTGCAGAGCATCGATATGAATGACTTTGCTGAGGTCATCTACACCTATCCGTTCTCTTATGTGTACGAAGAGACATTGCGCGACTATGTCATCAGCGAGATCAACAAGGGTCGCTTGAATATGGACAATTACAACTTCAATGCCGGTATCGATGTGCTCCTCTACGATCTCGACGATGAAGATGGTGTGCTCACCTATTCCAAGCAGCGCAGCAATAACACCTTCCTCAATACCACCAAGCAGCGTTGGGCAGGCTCCACCGTACCCTACGCCTATGTCAATCCCTACTCGGCGTTCCTCTACCTCACTGATTATGCCTACTATGGAGGTATCGAGATGAAGAACTATAATTACAACCGCACGGGCGACATCTACTCCAGTGAGAGTGGTATGTGGAAGACAAGGTCTATCGGCCAGTATTACAAATCTACGCCAACCTATGTGGGTAACCCCCTCTACAGTGTGGCGTATCTAGTGTACAATGCCAATACGAAATCAAATACTCTCCATCTTGACCATACACTCTACAACTATGAGTATTTTTGGAATACCCTTACAAAAGATTCAAAGGGCTGGAATGGTTCACTAGTACTCAACAAGTCGGAGTTCAGCCTCTACAGTTTCCAAGAACGTATGAATCAGATTTCACCCAAGCTGGTTCGCACCAATTCCTACACCAAGCGTGACAGCAGGTCGAACCGCTGGCCATATATCCACAACCGCCTGCTCGAAATGATGGAGACAGATGCGTGGCTGGCTCAGATGTTTACCCGATCAATGCGCGACTATCAGCGCAGTTTCGAGGACTATGTCGTGAAGAGCAAGACAGCCTCAAAGATTGACATTGATGCCGCAAAAGCAAGGACTTGGATGAATACCCGTAGTCATTGGAATCTTAGTGTTGCAGGCCGTGGAGGTGCGAGCCAGTCTGATTACGTCACGCTGAAGGTGTATCAGATACCCTATATGTATGGCATACTGAACGACCACGTATATGAGATAATACCTCAGGTGCGCCGCCAATATGCACGCAAGATCATTGACAATACGTACAACTACTATTTCAATGCATCGCACTATCTCAATGGTATGGCCTATCTGCAATACCGTTTCATGCGCCCCAACGGCTACAACGTGAAGCAGAACGACGGCACACGCAACACAGGCCTGGTGGTGCGTCCGGGAGCGGAGAGCACCAACATCTATACGTATAAGTTTACAAAGCCATACAAGAACTATGAGTTCCTCTATGAAGAAACCCGATAAACACCATTTTACGATGACAATGATGATACGACATATTGCAAGAAGAGTAGCCTCACTGCTGTTGACAGTGGGCATAGCCACTACGCTGATGGCACAGACCGATGATGAGAAACCTGTATTGACCGACCTCAGTACTCTACCTACCGACTCGGTGGTGGAGCCGCCACATGCCTACAACATATATGTAACTACACGCTCCTACGATGACAACATCTATATCCGCTGGGCCCCCGATGAGTATGTACCCTGGCGCACGCTCAACTATTGGGGCTACGATGTGGTGCGTGTGTGGCAGGATAAGGACGTCATCGAAATGGACACGCTGGCACGTGTGAAGCCGCTATCGCTGGAGCAGTTCATCGAGTCGTTCGAGGCCAGCGACACACTGGCAGCTGCAGCTGCCGAGATTATCTACGGCAAGCGCACTGAGATAGGTAATACCGAGGCGCACCCGAACTCCATGGCATCCATCGTGGATCTGATGGAGGAGCAGCAGATGGTATACAGCTACGCCATGCTCATCGCCGAGCAGCGGCGCGACATTGCCATAGCCATGGGTCTCGCCTTCGAAGACCGCACGGCCAGGGCCAACCGCGTGTACGACTATGTGATAGCTCCCGTGGTGCCTGACTCTGTGCTCCGTATCAACCAATATGTCACCCGAGCCGACAAACTGGGCACGTGGAAACCTGAGCGCTACACCACCACCATCACCGACTCCATACAGCCCCCTGCCAATGTGCTGCTCAAGTGGCAGCGCACACAGCAGTTCACCGCTTTCAGCATAGAGCGCCGCTGCGTGAGCAGGGGAGGGGAGTGGACTACCCTCAACGACAAGCCCTACATCATGATGCTTCAGGCCGAGGAGTACGAGGACGGATACAACCGATACCTTGACGAGATGGTACAGCCTGGCATCTACGAATACCGCATCAAGGGTTATGACATGTTTGGCGACCTGTCGGCTCCCTGCGCCTCACACCGCGTGGAGATGCCCGACCTCATGCCGCCAGCTGCTCCACTCATCAAATATATAGAGATCATACGCCACGAAGACAGCCACCGCATCGATGCCCGCATCTTTATCCAGAAAGACACCATCGAGGAGGATCTGATGGGCTACATCCCCTTCTACCAGAACGAGAGCTACCAAGGAAATATTGGACAGTCTTTGCTGGATAGTATAGCTGGACAATTGTCGCAAGAACAAAAACAACTCTTGGACGAAGGACGCATGATGCCATTGGTAACAGATCCGATATCTCCTGATAATACAATACTTACAGTGGATGTTACGGGATTGGAAAGTGGTAAAATTATTGTAGTTGCTACAGATACCGCACTTAATATGACACATTCCATGCCGATACCCATACATATTGCGGATCTTAATCCTCCAACTCCTCCTTCTCATTTGCGTTCAGCGATGAGCCTCGATGGTGTATTAATGCTAAGCTGGACACCTTCACCGGAAGTTGATATCGAGGGATATGAAATCTATTGGGCGAATGATCCTTCTCAGACATTTATGCAAGTTGGTAGTTTTTATAAGAAGGACACCATGTTTATGGATACATTGTCACTGGCTACAGCAGAGCCATATCGATATTATTACGTTAAGTCTCGTGATTATTCAGGAAATGGTTCTGTGCCTTCAGATACATTACGTGTAGAACGACCAACTAACATCAAGCCACAGACTTGCCGTGTTGATTCATTATGGATGACATCAAAAACCGTAAATATGAGATGGTATCCTTCGCCAGAACCAGATGTGCTCAGTTATCATGTGTACAGACGCCTCGAAGGGGAAGATTCTTGGGAAGTGATACTCAAGTTGTCGCCAGACTCTTTGGTTAATAATAGGCTCTACATCGTGGATTCTCCTGCGCCTAATATGAATAAGCGCTATTACTATGCCATAGAGACTACAAACCGTAGTGGATTGTCGTCGGGTATGTCAATACAGACCTCTTTCCTTTTTAAAGGCGAAGTAGTGTTGCCTATCGAGATTAAACTCTTCGGACAGTTTAATGAGGAAACGAAAAAAGCTCAGTTGGCATGGGAGATTAATGGACTTACTGATGATATTAGAAAAGATGCATATCTCGTGATATCACGTAAGAAAGATACAGACGAATTCTTCCGTTTCTTAAAGTCTGTATCTGTCAATGATGCACATACGATAGACCATAAACTTAACCCGGGTGAGGTCGCTGAATATGAAATTCGTTTACGCACAAATGAGGGAAGATTTAGTCCTTATAGCAATGTTGTTAAAGTGGAAAATACGTGTATGCCCGAAGATTCTAACGAGAGTAAATAATATGGGAAAAAGTAAATCTTTGATACTATGTATAGTGCTGATGACACTAACTTCATGTGCCGAGTTCTTCGAATTCATTGAAATCGCAGAACGCACGGTACTAAATCCACTGTACAATGTCGAATTGTCACCAAATAGAGTTGATCTCTTGGTGGGTGATTCGGTTATTTTTAACACCGAAGTACTGCCAGATACAGCGGAAGCGACCTATCGTTGGTTTCTGTCAGACGCAAAAACGTCTGTGGTAAGCATAATAGGAAAACGTCTGTACGCTCGTAATGAGGGAACTGTAACTGTGTATGTGGAGGCGTTACCACCGGGGATGACTTCTGATGATGTCCCTGCGGATAGTATGGTCATAGATTCATGCATGGTGACGGTCTCGCGTCGAATAGAAATTCCATCTTTTGAATTCCCTTACGAAACGATTGTTATAGCTGCATTGGAACTAGCTGACACATTGGTCACTGATCCCGTTGAGGCTGCTCGTTTGACGGCATTGGTTGACGGTGAGGTTCGTGGACATGCTGAGGTTCGCAATGCTTTTGGCATTGATTATTTGGAACTTCGTATTGGTAGTCGTAAATCTTATGGAGAGGAAGTCACCATAGATTACTATAATCGCGAGTTGAGAAGAAGACATGTATTTACAACATTTATATTGGATGGTGAGACTCATGGTACACTCTCCGATCCTATAGTATTCAAAGTGTCTTCTGAGAGTTTGTAATTTTATGTATAATAAAGTCTAAATATGTATGAAACGTTTACTTATATCACTTTTATGGGTAAGTCTTTTGCCCGTAGGAATCTATGCTGAAGATGAGGTGAAGATGTATAGCTACGTAACCTTGATGCTACACGATGGGGCGAAATATAATATCCCCATTGAACATGGTTCGCAGATATACTCTTATGCAAGAGGCATAGGCACGAATACCTATTTTGTAGTAGATGTCACAGGAAAGGATTGTTACTATCAGTTCAGACGCGAGGAGATAGCCTCTATGAAACTAGTGGAAGACACGATCAACCATACGGATATAGAGATTATATACGAACAGCCAGTTCTTAATGATGCACACCAATCGAAACTACATTATCGGAAGGGTGAACTATTGGTACACCATACACTCAACGGAGAATGGCTAACCATAGTGGATCTTCGTGGAAGACAGATCTATGCAACCCGCGTAGAAACACCCTTTGCTTTAGATTTGGGATTCCTTCCTGAAGGGACCTATATTGCTAGAATTAATGAACACACCCTAAAAATTAGAAAGTAATGAGACGCATAATACATTATATGTTAATCATAGCAGCAATGCTATGGATGGTTTGTCCGCAGATTAAGGCACAGAAGGTAAACTTGGACCACGACCCTGGTATCATGTATATCATGCGCAGAGAAGGTGTGGATATTAATTTTCAGGAAGGCAATGAATGGGAGATAACCTTTACGGCTATCGATACACTAGGAAATGAATACTACTCTCCTGTGGGTATGGAAATTAAAGGTGGTGTATATGGCGACTCTAGCTATGTTATGCTACAAACGATAGACAGCATACTGATGTATCAACCTGAGCCAGTGATGCAGGAGGGAGTATTTCTCATCACTGAGGAGTATTTCCCTTATGTAGCGCAGGTGGACAGTTTTACAACAATACATTTCTATGCTGATATCCCATACTCATTGCCACGAGTAAAGCAGAAGGTTGCATGTAATATTTTTAAAGAGCCACTACGAAATGGCTTTATGGGTACAGTGCTGTCACTACGCCATGAGGGAGACCGCATCGTGATGGAGTGTGACCCAACCGTTGAGAATATACGCGATTTTTATCAACAGCTAATCTACTGTGGTAAGGGTGGTGAAACTGCTGAAGAAGTTCGAGCACGTGAACGCATAGAAAGGACGCAACGAATGCGACGAGGCGTAGTGGTGAAGGCTGCTAAGGAGAAAAACTCCATTGACAACCCCGACGTGGAAATCTCCCTTGAAATCGCCCTGGCGGGAAAGGATGTAACATACCCGGAAAGGAACCCGCCCTTCCCTCTTCCCAGGATAATCACGGATACCGATAATAAGGGTGAAGGCAAGTTTGATGGTGGTGTCACACTTACAGGTACAGCCAAAGGTCTACTGACAATCATCGCCGACGAAAAAGACGAGAAGATGGGCCTGGAGGTGAGTTTGGAAGGTAAACTGGCTGGAAAAGCAGGCGTAAGCGGCAGTGTGCAAGGTGCACTTCCACTCAAGTTTGGAAAGGCAACCACCGTGAAGCTCCCGATGAACTCTTCTGTATTCCTTGCTGCGGGTTTTTTCTTGCGGGGACAGGCATCGATATCACTCTCTGCATCCGTAGAGTGTAGTGCCACAGGCTATCTGGCATTCCAAAAAGACGATGATGGCGAATGGGGTGTTAGATATAGTGGAACGAGTGGGCTGGGCGATATGGCTGGACTGACAGGCGAACTGAACGGAATGGCTGCATACTCGCTCGGTGTGTTGGGAGATGTTGATTTCCTCAACAAGAAAGCAACTGCCGATTTTGGCCTATATGTTGACGGTATGAGAGTGGACGGAAAACTGACAGGAGACCTCAATCTGAACATCAACGAAGACAAGCCTGAAGACCTGTATGGGCAATACAAGACATATAGCGGCGGTAACAGTATCGTACGCTCATCGAAAATTACAGGCGAAATCCACACAAAGTACAAGGACAAGGATGTGAAACTTGGTGGTACAAAAACATTGGCAGAGATTGTCTACAACTTCGCTCCCGAAGTGAGTCTGGAGTCTGGGATTGATGCACCAGACCCATCACAAAGTGACAAGTTGCGGGCAAGAGTCAAGAACAAGGGAATGAGTCTATTCCCCGCAGATGTGGAACTATGGATATACGACGAGGGTGAAAAACTCTGGGCGCAGAAGGTGGTATTAGGAAAGATGGGGGCGTTGGACGACAGCAACTTCGACTTCACGACCGATGTGGAAGTGGAGAAAGGGCATACCTATACCTTCTGTCCCGTGTTCAAACCTGTAAATTCCAATATGCACATCTCAGATGCACCGCTGATGGAGAAGCTCTATATCCCCTACCATGTGGAGATGGAACGCCCGACATTCGACAATCATAAGAAACTGACACTGAGGGCTTCATATGAGCAGGTGCTGGGAGCAAGGGCGGGATTCCTCTATACCGACGGTACTACACCGCAAATAGAGCTGGAGCCAGATATAGAAGTTGACGGCTCCATAGAGGTAGAGGTGGAGATGCCTCGGACACCTTTCAAAGTATTAGCCTTCGTGGAGGTTGACGGAAAGAGAAGCCTGAGTGAGGAGTACGAGATGAAGCCGCTTTTGGAGGGCACGCCAATATTGCTTCCTCCGACAAACGTTACACACAACGGAGCTACATTTAAAATGAGGTTATCTGATATGTTTAACGAAAATAGCGATTGTATAGCAGGGTTTGAATATTGGACCGATGGGGAAAATCATAGGCAAATAAATGCCAATATGAATAAGATCAAGGATGGTATTCTCACTGCAACAGTAAATGATCTCAATGTGAGGACTGATTATACCGTGGTTGCATACTTGAACTATAATAACGCATCTTATTCATCTCTAACTAAAGAGAATTTTACGACATCTACTCCCATCGAAGATATTACAGTCACCCCTTCGTATAGTTCGGCAGAGTTTAGTGCAGTAGTGGTAGACGAATATGTCATAAGTTATGTGATAGTGGAACTTTTTGTGGATAAGAGAAAAGAACTCGCCAATCCCATGCGTTATGAGGTTGATACTGAACTAAGTGATAGAGGTATTGCTGCCACATACGAATTTGATGGGCTGGAGATGAATACCACTTACTACTATCAGGTCAAGGTTAGTATTCCGACACTGGATGAGGTATACTACAGCGATGTTCTCAGTTTTACTACTCAAAACGGACTCGCCGTAACCAATCGTACGCCGACCGTGAAATCTACATCGGCAACCTTAAAAGGACGCGTCTCGGAATTTGTCCTCAAAGCTATCGAGGAGGGTACTCCCTATTCGGGACGCTTCTACTTCAGCAAGAGCAAGTCGAGCGTGACAGCTCTCAAAAGTGACTATGTGGACGTATCCATAACAGGTACGGATGTAAAAACCGATCTGGAGGGATTAATGCGTGAGACCAAATATTATACGATGTTCACCCTCGAACTGAACGGTGAGACCATCAGTAAGAGTGAAATCAAATCGTTCACCACACCAGACCCCTACGAGGTGGCCACACAGGAGGCCTTTGTAGAGGATGCTACGGTGACGCTTGCTGGAGTGATGACATTGGAGGCATATGATGAAATCAAATCAGACAAATACAACACCATCTATGCCGGATTTGAGTATGCGTTCAGCAAAGAGGAACTGATGAGTGACTCCAAGGAGGGAGTTACTCGACTACTCGAAGTAGACATCGAGAAAAGTGAAACTGATGCTCTGTTCTACCGCACCCTTGACTTGGAACCAGGTTCATTATACTATTACCGAGCGTTCATCTATGTTGACGGAAAGGATTATCCTGCTCAGATAAAAACCTTCCAAACATTGAGGTATGATGGAGGACTTATTCCTTTAGCGAAGAAGAAAAGAGAGTAGAATTGATTTAGAGAATGAATAGAATTGTAACTACTAATCTTGTACACTACCTACCGACAATAATCATCGGATTGTTGTCGGTAGCATTGGTGTGCCTAATATGGATGCTTGGACAAGCTCGAAGAAAACAAAAACAGTTAGAGCAGAAAATAAGACTTTTGGAACTAGATACTCCTGTTAAGACAGAACCTGAAATTAAAAGCTGCGTTGAGAATCCCAACAATATAGATAAAACTTGTCAAATAGAAATAGAACACATACCTGAAAACCTATTTGTCGCCCATGTGGATCAGCTGATTATACGTAATATCTCTAGTCCTGAATTTACAGCAAATACAATAGCTGACATTCTACATCTTTCAAGAACCCAACTTGATAGGCGTATGAAGCAGTTGGTTGGTAAAACGATTTCAGCATATCTACTGGATAGGCGTATGATGCATGCGCGCGAGTTATTGCTTACTTCTGACATGCCGATAGTTGATGTCGCTGTAAAATGTGGATTTGATGACACAAGTTACTTCTCCAGAGTATTTCGCAATTACCATAGCAAAACTCCCTCTGATGTAAGAAAAGAGGAACGCAAAGATTGAAAATGTTTAGTTGTCGTTGACAATTGTCGTGAAAAGAGTTACCTTTGTCTAATCGAAGTAATATAATCTCACAATGAAGTGTTATAGTAAAATATGGCTGTGGACAATAGCTCTCTTGGCAATGTTTGCTTGCAGCAATAAGCATGATGGGATAGACAACTCGGAAACGAGAAAACAATTCCTAAAAAATGAGATTAATCGAGTGCAGAGAAATGATTCGTTGGGATATTATATAGAACGTTATCTGCAAGAAGGAGACTTTTACGCCGCAGCATTAGCTTACAATACGTTGGGCCGAAACTATCGTAATAATGCTTGTTATACCGAGGCGCTGGAAGCACATAATAGGTCACTCAACTATGCCGTGATGGCGGTGGATACACCAGAAATAGTACAGGCCTATAACAATCTTGGTACTGATTACCGTCGTTTAGGCTCAATCAAAGAGGCCTCACTGCATCATTACAAGGCATTGGAGTATTGTGAGAAGTACAGCGACAAAGACTCTTATGCCGCGATAAAAAATCGTGTGGTATCGCTCAATGGTATTGGAAACATACATCTTGGCATTGGCGATATGAAGGTGGCTGAGAAGACATTCAGATTGGCACTGGAGGGTGAAACAAAACTCGGAAGCGAATTGGGATGTGCCATCAATTACGCCAACCTCGGAGCGATTTTTGAAAGTTATGAGCAGTATGACTCTGCTAAGGTCTACTATAGTCTGTCGATGGATTATAACAAGAAAGCTGGGTCGGCATTAGGTGTTTCACTCTGTCACGATCACTTCGGACGCCTGTATGAAGTCGCAGAGATGTACGACAGTGCACTCGTAGAGTACGAAAAGGCATACATGCTAATGCAGGATAATCACGATAGTTGGCATGCGCTAAAAGCTGCAATGTCTATTGCTCGTGTATATATGGAGCAAGGTCACCGTATCAAGGCATATCCTTACTTGAAGGAGGCGGTTGAAATGGCAGAAACGACAAATTCTTATGGGCGTATGGCAGAGGCACTTCGTATGCTTGCGACTTATGAAGAACTGAGCGGGAATCATAAAGCGGCACTGACCCATTACAAGCAAAGCATAGCATATAATGATAGTGCAGATAATGAAGAGGGTAGGCAGCAACTACGTGATTCTTATGTCGAGTATGAGAAAGGACAAAGCCTACAGCAAGTAGAAAACATACGTTCGGCATACGAAGAAGAGGTGAAGACCAAGCGTATGGTGCTATGGACCGCGTTGGTCGTAGTATTGTGTGCTCTGACAGTGATAGCTTTGCTATGGTATGCACTATATACTCGAAGAACCAACATACGGATGCTAGAGCGTTTAGAACGTATTCGCACAACATTCTTTACAAATATCACGCATGAGTTTCGTACACCTCTAACCGTGATCTTGGGGCTAAGCAATCAATTGCAACAAGAGGGTATAAGTGTTGAGGACCAGACACATTACTTGGCTTCTATAGAACGACAAGGCAAGGGATTGTTGGGATTGGTCAACCAACTGCTTGATATCACAAAGTTGGCGTCTGGTATGGTTAATGCGACGTGGGTGAAGACTGACATCGTAAAGTATGTACACCACACCCTTGGTGGATATGTTGATTATGCAAAACTACGAAAGGTATATTTAAGTTTTCATGCGCAGGTCGATGAACTCGTAATATGCTTTGTTCCAGAATATATAGACAAAATGGTACGCAACTTATTGTCCAATGCCTTCAAGTATACTCCTGCAAATGGGCGTATTGCAGTGGACCTTTTAATAAGTTCTGGAGAAATGATACTGCAAGTGTCTGACTCCGGACATGGAATACCTGATGAGGACCTACCACATATATTCGAACTCTTTTATCAAGGAGAAAGCAATACGGATATGGTGGGAACGGGTGTAGGTCTTCCCTTTGTAAAACAAATGGCTGAAAATATGGGTGGAAGTGTTGAGGCTGGAAACTGTAAATTAGGTGGGGCAAAAATAGTAGTAAAATTGCCTTTGGAGCAGTCTCCAGAGATTCAGCGCAAGGCTCAGTATGCTAGTTCTGTTACTAACAATACAGAAGAGATCTGCACTAACAATAATTCTCAACAAACGGAACAATGTTCAGATACAAAACGACCAATTGTATTGGTGGCAGAGGATAATTTGGATGTAGCAGAATATATCAGAACTTTGTTGCAAAAATATTATGAGGTACATACTATAAGTGATGGATGCGAGGCTCTCTTGCTTGCTGAAGACTTGAACCCTGATCTGATAATAACTGACATTATGATGCCAGGAATGGATGGATATGAGCTATGTAATCAAATACGTAATTCCGATTTCTTATGCCACATACCGATTATAGTAGTCACTGCACGTAGCGAGGACTCTGATCGTATACGTGGAATAGAGGAGGGGGCTGATGCTTATATTCAGAAGCCATTTAATCCTACGGAACTGATGGTTAGGGTCAACAAGTTAATAGAGCAACGACGCAAATTGCAGGAACGATTTGAGAGGATGCTCAACCATAGCCTCGGTTCTGATGTAAGTATCTCTGAGGAAGATAGAGAGTTCCTCAATAAATTGAAGGATTTGGTTTGCGACCACATGAATGATGGTAACTTGTGTGTGGAATTCTTGGCCGAACAGATGCGCATGAGCCATTCCAGTTTATACCGTAAGATACGCACTCTCACAGGATACAGCATCAGTTCGTACATACTGAATATACGTATGGAGAAAGCTAAGCAACAGCTCCTTGATACAACCGATAGTGTGAGCGATGTGGCGATGCGATGTGGATTTGATGACTCAAGTTATTTTACACGTATCTTCAGAAGTTCATTCGGATGCACTCCCTCACAAATCAGGAAGGGTAAAGGGTAATAGGGTTTCATGTCTTAGAATCTGGGCAGGAAAGGGCAAAGCTTGCAGCAGATTTTTACTTTTCGCTCCACGGATTTGGATAAATGAGTGGTTTGTCTTAGCTTTGTATACCCTATGAGAAAGAAAGATCTATACGAAAAGGTGATAGCCTACTTTGAGGAGGCGATGCCGGTGGCTGAGACGGAGCTGGACTATGACTCGCCGTTTGGCCTGCTCGTGGCGGTGATACTCTCGGCACAGTGTACCGACAAGAGGGTCAATATGGTGACACCACGCCTCATGCACGACTATCCTACGCCCGAGGCGATGGCGCTGGCTACGCCGGAGGTGATATTCGAATACGTCAAGAGTGTGTCGTACCCTAACAACAAGGCTAAGCACCTGGTGGGGATGGCGCAGATGCTGGTCAAGGAGTTTGGCGGTGAGGTGCCCGACACGCGCGAGGAGCTGGTGCGCCTGCCTGGGGTGGGGCGCAAGACGGCCAATGTCATCCAGTCTGTCGTGTGGGGCAAGGCGGCCTTTGCCGTAGATACGCATGTGTTTCGCGTGAGCCACCGCATAGGCTTGGTGCCTGCGCGATGCACTACGCCCTATAGCGTGGAGATGGAGCTAATGAGACACATACCTGCGCAGCTCGTGCCCAAGGCTCATCATTGGCTCATCTTGCACGGACGATATACCTGCACGGCACGCAAGCCTCGCTGTGAGGAGTGTGGACTGGCGGCGGTGTGTAAGTCGGCGATGAAGAGTATGTGATAATTTTAGGAGATAAATGGAGTTAAATGGAGGTAAATGGAGATAAAGGCCAAATGTATTGTACGCGGTGCACTAAACTATTGGCATTTAACTCCCTAACGAAGCAAAGCGAAGTGTTATCTTCTTTTAACTCCTAAACTACTAAATATGAACTATGTATCAGATAAGAAAAGCAACCACTAAGGATATTGAGGTGATAAGGGCGATGGCTACCGTCGTGTTTCCTCACACCTACTGTGAGATACTCTCTGCAGAGCAGATTGACTATATGATGGAGTGGATGTACTCGGCCGAGAGCCTGCATCGTCAAATGACTGAGGAGGGACACATCTACTACTTGGCGTTCCAGGGGGATAGGCCTGCGGGGTATCTGTCTGTGCAGCCCGAAGGTGAGCATACGTATCACCTGCAGAAGCTCTATGTGATGCCCGACTTCCAGGGCAAGCAGCTGGGGCGAGTGCTCTTTGGCCGGGCCATAGAGGTCATCAGAGAGCTACACCCGGGGCCTTGCGAGATGCGCCTCAATGTCAATCGCCACAACAGGGCGCTGGAGTTTTACAAAAAGATGGGCATGACCAAGGTGGACGAGGGTGACTTTGCCATCGGGAATGGCTACTACATGAATGACTATATCATGGGGCTGCGCATCGATTGATGAGCGGGGAAGGTGGAGTGTGCCAAATTGCAAATGCTATGCAAGTGTTGCAAGCCACTGAGTACGGCAAGGTGAGAAAATGGTGAAAAGGGTTTAAAGTGAAAGAATTGAAAGATTTCGCACTTTTTGTGTACGACTTAACAAACCTTTTCTTAACTTTGCAGATGACTGCGAATATAGATAATTAAAGAAGAAACTAACTATTACTTTAATAACATTATAAGTATTATGCAAAACATTGACAATTTCAACTTTGCCGGTAAGAAGGCAATTGTTCGTGTGGACTTCAATGTACCCTTGAACGAAGAAGGTAAGATCACTGACGACACCCGTATCCGCGGCGCTCTCCCCACCTTGAAGAAGGTGTTGGCTGACGGTGGTGCGCTCATCATCATGTCACACATGGGTAAGCCCAAAGGCAAGGTGAACGCTAAGTACTCACTCAGCCAGATCGTTGACGCTGTATCTGAGAAGCTCGGTGTACCCGTTCAGTTCGCTCCCGACTGCGCAAAGGCTGCTGAGGCTGCTGCTGCTCTCAAGGCTGGCGAAGTATTGTTGCTCGAGAACCTCCGCTTCTACCCCGAGGAAGAGGGTAAGCCCGTAGGTATCGACAAGGCTGATCCCGCATACGAGGAGGCTAAGAAGGCTATGAAGGCTTCACAGAAGGAGTTCTCTAAGACTCTCGCTTCATACGCAGACTGCTATATCAACGACGCATTCGGTACTGCTCACCGTAAGCACGCTTCTACCGCTGTTATCGCTGACTACTTCGATGCTGACAACAAGATGCTCGGCTACCTCATGCAGAAGGAGGTACAGGCTGTTGACAACGTATTGTCAAACATCAAGCGTCCCTTCGTAGCTATCATGGGTGGCTCAAAGGTGTCTTCTAAGATCGGTATCATCGAGAACTTGTTGGGCAAGGTTGACAAGCTCATCCTCTGCGGTGGTATGACATATACCTTCTCTAAGGCTCACGGTGGTGAGATTGGTGAGTCAATCGTTGAGATGGATAAGCTCGATGTAGCTCTCGGCGTTGAGGAGTTGGCTAAGAAGAATGGCGTAGAGTTGGTACTCAGCACAGACTGCACAGCTACCAATGGCCTCGACTTCGGTACAATGAGCGTTAAGGAAGGTGCAAGCATCATCTCTTGCCCCGCAAATCAGATCCCCGAGGGTTACGAGGGTGTTGACGCTGGTGAGGAGAGCCAGAAGGCATTCGCTGCTGCTATCGAGGGCGCTAAGACCATCCTCTGGAACGGTCCTGCTGGTGTGTTCGAGTGCGACGCATTCACCGCTGGTTCACGTGCTATCGGTGAGGCTATCGCTAAGGCTACTGCTGAGGGTGCATTCTCACTCATCGGTGGTGGTGACTCAGTAGCTTGCGTTAACAAGTTCGGCTTGGCTGACAAGGTATCATACATCTCTACTGGTGGTGGTGCTCTTCTCGAGGCTATCGAGGGTAAGGTACTCCCCGGTGTAGCTGCTATCCAGGGCTAATCACACAACTGATTATGATAAATAGAGTAGGGGGTCCCATCGGGGACTCCCTACTTGTTTTTATAGGTGATGATATAGATGTTTGCTGGGGATGGTGTGAAAAATAGGAAGTAATATAGGAGTTTACCCACCTTGAGATTCTCCTCCTAAGGTAGGAGGCCGACGCGGTATGAAAGCGTCGGTTACGACGACGGGAGATTTATCTCCCCAAAGGAGCGCCGAAGGCTTTTCCCCTCGCAGAGGGGGAGGTGGTATGATTAGTTGCTAAAAAATACCCCCTCCGCTTCGCTCGTCCCCCTAATCTAAGGGGACAATCCAGAGACTCGGGTAAACATCTATATTATTGCTAAAAAATAAGCCTTACTTGACCTGCACCGCATACTCGCCACTGGTGTAGCGCTTGGCTTCTGATTCGCCGGGCAGGGTTACCGATGCGGTGGCACCTTCGGGGATGGTGAAGGTCCAGGTCCATGTGTCGCCTTCGTATCTCCATGCGCTCTTGATGATGCCTGCGGCTGAGTGGTACTCGGCGGTGACGTGTCCCAAGCGCTTGTCGGGCAGAGGCTTCATGATGATATGCTTGAAGCCTGGCGCTGCAGGGTCGGCAGCTATACCAGCCACAGACTCCCATATCCACTCGCACACGCAGCCATAGGCATAGTGGTTGAAGCTATTCATGCCGCGAGGGCCCATACCATATTCTATCATATAGCTGTTCCATCGCTCCCAGATCGTGGTGGCGCCATTGTCTATCGAGTATAGCCAGCTGGGGTTCTTACGCTGGAAGAGCAGCTCGTAGGCTATGTCTTGCATGCCATTCTCGGTGAGGGTAGGCATGAGCACTGAGGTGCCCAGGAATCCTGTCTGCAGGCAGTTGCCATGTTGCTCAAAGTTGCTACGCAGGCGAGCTATCATATCCTCCTTGGCCTTGCCCTCTACGAGCTGGGTCTTCAGTGCAAAGAGTGCGGGTGTCTGCATGGTGTTGAGGATATCTGTCTTGAAGGTGCCATCCTCATAGATAAAGTGCTCTTTGATGTATGCCTTAGCCTCGTCGGCCATGTGCTGGTATATCTCAGCATCGCGTCCTGTGGCAGCGGCCATATCGCGCATCATGGCGGCGTCTATGGCCCAGTAGCATGCGCTCAGGTAGTTCCAGTAGCTGATAGCTTCGGGCAGAGGTCCCTCGCGTGAGAAGGCCAGTCCGCCACAGCTCTCCAGAGGCTCATAGCTGAGCCAGTCTGCCCACTGGTAGTTGTGGTTCTCGCCACGCAGTGTCATGTGGTCATACTTGGTCTCGTAGATGTGTGTCATAAATCGGTTCATGGCCTCCCAGTTCTCATCCACGATCTGTGTGTCGCCAAACTGCTTCCATACGGTCCAAGGCACTATGATGCCTGCATCGGCCCATCCCAGGCGCATCATCTCATTGCCATATTGTGCAAAGGGAGCCACACCGGGGAAGCCGCCCTGGTCACTCTGGCTATCGCGCATGTCGCGCATCCACTTGTGGAAGAAGTCCTGCGTGTTGGCAAAGAAGGTGCCCGTCTCGGCAAATACCTGCGTGTCGGCCGTCCATCCCAAGCGTTCATTGCGCTGCGGGCAGTCGGTAGGTACAGAGAGGTAGTTTGACAATTGTCCCCAGTAGGTGTTAGAGATGAGCTTGTTTATCATCTCATTGCCGGTGGTGATGAAGCCCGTCTCCATCTCCTTGGCGATAGAGGTCACGGGTATCGATTGTATGCGTCGGAATGTCACCTCATCGGTGGCGGTCACCGAGATGAAGCGGTAGCCAAAGAAGGTGCATGTGGGGTGATATGTCACGAATGCCTTGTCGCCGGCAAAGGTGTAGTCTACTCTGAAGCAGTCGCCATGAGCACGTAGGTTCTCGCGGTGTACGCTACCCTCAGGACCATCCATGCCACGGCTGCGAGCGCCATTGCCATCGTTGAGCAACTCGCCTGGCAAGCAGGTCAGCACGGTGCCCTCCTTGGCCTTAAATGTGAAGGCTGGCACGGCAGCACTATTCTGTCCGAAGTCTACCACCAATGTCTCGCCTACTCGCAATGTGATCAGCTCATCGGGGGCAAACTCCTTGGTCATCACCACCTTGCCATGCTCGTTCTCCTTAGCGCCCTCTACGCCATTCCATATATATGCCTTCACGGGGCTGAGTGTGAGGTCGTGGCGCAGATATACCTCGGCGCCGTTGGTTGGGAATATCTGTCCGCGAAACTCCTTGTTCTCCTCGGGTGTGGCAAGCGTCTCGATGCAGTCGTATCCCATCTTCTCGCGAGCATCATACTCTTCGCCGTCAAAGATGCCTGCATGCTTCACCGGGCCAGCAATGCCCGCCTTCCAGTGCTCCAGGTCGGTGCCATACCACTCGGTGGTGCCATCGGTGAAGGTGAGCTCCACTACGCCTCGGAATGCGCACTTGGTGCCATACATGCCTCTGCTGCCTCCAGGGGTCACAATCTTGTCGCCCCACCATCCCGGTGTCACCTGCGCGGCGAGCACGTTCTCTCCTCCTGCCTTGCTGAGGTATGCATCGGTGATGTCGTAGGTAAACGATAGCTTTGTCTTGAAGGCATGGGTGAAGCCGGGCTTCAAGAACTCATTGCCCACGCACTGCCCATTGAGGTAGAGCTGGTATACGCCCAAGCCAGCAGTCATCCACTTGGCTGAGGCCACCTTCTTCTCATTCTTTATAGTCGTGACAAACCAGCTGGCCCCATCGGGAGCACGGTCTATGTGGTGGTCGGTGATGATGGGGGCGTCTGCCGCAGATATCCACTTCGAGGCGCTCCATGCCGCATCATCCAGTGCATCCACTCGTGTGCCTACATTCGTAAAATCTCTGTTACTACAAGCCGTGAGGCAGATGGCAATCATAGCCAAGGCAATGCCCAATGAGAGAAAGCGATTTGTTTTCATGATCTTATTTTGTATTAGCAATTTATCAAGCGACGTTGATACTTCACTTGGTGTGAACAAAGATAGTGCAAAAGAGTGAATAAAGCTTGCTTTATTTCCAACGAGTGCAGTCTATCTTCGCGGGTCTACTGCAAAGATATGGATTTTAACTTAATATTCGAAGTCTCGAGGTGAGATATTTATAGAGCCCACCTGCAAAAATCTTGCATTAATGGTTGTGGATTGAACCTTTTGCACTACTTTTGTATGTTCTTAGGAGATAATATAGGGGGCTCAAGCAGTTGGCCCCAACGAAACTTAAAATAAGGAATAATTGTGAAAACAGATATGATGTCTGGCCGAAGAGCCGCATTGATAGAGAATCAGCAGTTCTACTCCTTCTTGGAGCAGCTGCAGGCCGAGCTCAAGGAGGCGCGCCTGTCGGCACTGGAGTATGAGCTGAGTGGTATCATGGCCACGTATGATGCACTGATCGACTATTTCGGGCAGGGAGCCGATGACCCTGAGCGCGACCGCGTATATCGTCAGCTCGTAGGCCGTGCCCTGCTCCTCAGTGACCGATGTGCTATAGCACTACACGGTGCCAACCAGTTGCCCTACTATACGGCACAAAACAAGACGGCACGCCATGAGTCGCTACGTGTGTATCAGCTCCAGCTCGAGGCCTTTGCCGAGGGTATCAAGGCTACTGCCGACATGGATGAGCTGAAGCGCCTGGCGACTACGCACGATACACAATTGAGCAATCTGTTTGCTGACCTTTGGACATCAGATGTGTGGGATGCTACCACGGCATCGGAGGCTGACGGACTGCTGCTGTCATCTACCATCACGGTGGCCGACCAGTGTACCATCGTCAGTGCGGTGACGCTGAGCCTCATGCGCATGTTCGACCCCCTGAAGATGCTCTTCCTATGTGATGCCTACTACCATCCGCAGGCTGCTGTGAATAGCAGAGCGCTGGTGGGTATTGTCATTGTCTGTTACTGCTGGGCAAGCCGCATAGGCTACTACAGTGAGGTGCAGGCGCGTCTCGATCTGCTGTGTGAGGATAGTATCTTCAGCGACCAGGTGTGTGAGGTGGTGTTGCAATTTGCCCGTAGCACAGACACCGAGGAGATAGACCGCAAGATGCGTGAGGAGATAATCCCTGGACTGATGAAAAATCCGAAGCTGCGACAGATGCCGGGTATCACGAAGGAGGATGTGAATGCCGACGATATCAACCCCGATTGGGAGCAGTGGATGCACGAGAGTGGGCTGGAGGAGAGTATGCGCGAGATCACCGAGTGGCAGATGGAGGGTGCCGATGTGAACATGAGCACCTTCTCGCAACTGAAGCGCTATCCCTTCTTCTATAACATCATGGGATGGTTTCGCCCGTTCGATGCGTGGCAGGCCGATGTGTTGGGTATCATAGGCAATCCGAACGAGAAGGGTAGTGTGCTGTCAGGTACGGTATTGCAGTCAAACTTCCTGTGCGACTCTGACAAATACTCCTTCTGCTACGCCATACGCGAGATACCACAGATGCAGCGTGATGCCATGATGTCACAGCTCGAGGAGCAGAACAGGGCACTGAAGGAGAATGCCGACATGCCCGACCTGAAGCGCCTGAGCAAGCAGACTACGCAGGGGCTGATGCGCCAATATGTGCAGAACCTCTACCGATTCTTCAAGCTCTTCCCAAACATACAGGAGTTTGACAATCCCATCCATCACATAGTGCTGTGTCCGATGCGCATCAATCCGCTATATGGCAATATCACTGAGGCTGAGCATCTGTTCAAACTCATCGGACTCAACATCAAGCAGAAGCAGTACCTGCGTGCTATCGAGTACTTTGTGCGCCTCGAGGCGCTCTATCCCGAACGCATGGAGGCTACCCAACTGCAACAGCTGGGACTATGCTATCAGAAAAAGAAGATGTATGATGCTGCCATAGAGGCCTACACCAAGGCCGATTTGCAGAAGCCCGACAGCTACTGGACCATACTCCACCTGGCACAATGTTATCGCGAGATGGAAAATGAGGAGGAGGCTCTGAAGTATTATGAGATTGCCGAGAGCATGAAGCCAGATAATCTCAATCTTACTTATCATGTGGTCGAGCAACTCTATGCCTTGGGCGAATATGAAGAGGCATTGCCCCGACTGCATAAGATAGACTATCACCATCCTGAGTCATTGAAGACGGTGCGCCTATTGGCCGAGTGTAACCTATTCAGCTGCAAGTTTGGTCAGGCTACGCGCTATTATGAGCGTATGATGTCAGAGCATACCGGCGAACTCACATCTCACGACTGGCGCCATGCGGCCTACACCTATTGGCTACAGGGTGAGCGCAAGCGTTGCTTCGAGTGTCTGCAGCGTGCCGAGGCCCTACACCTGGAGGATGAGTATACCCCCTCGTTTGCCGATGTGGTGCATAAGGAGTCACACATGCTCATCTCGCTGGGTGCACATAAGGAGGACATCACCTACTTCTACGATGCCTATTGCAGGAGCAAGAGAGGGTAGGCCCCTTCGCACCATATATAAATAATAGTAGCCACCTCAGCGATGGGGTGGCTACTTTACTTTTAGTGACTGTCAGAGATTAATAGTTCTCGGGCTTGAGCTGGAAGTGAGCCTGAGGATGATCACATACGGGACATACCTCGGGAGCCTCCTTGCCTACGCAGATGTGGCCACAGTTGCGGCACTGCCAGATGCAGTCACCCTCGCGTGAGAATACCACCTTGCCCTGTACGTTCTCGAGCAACTTGCGGTAGCGCTCTTCGTGCTCCTTCTCGATGGCTGCTACGCCCTCAAACTGCTCAGCGATAGCGATGAAGCCCTCTTCGCGAGCCTCCTTAGCCATCTGAGCATACATGTCGGTCCACTCTTCGTGCTCGCCAGCAGCTGCTGCGAGGAGGTTCTCAGCTGTAGAGCCGATGCCGCCGAGGTGCTTAAACCACAGCTTAGCGTGCTCCTTCTCATTGTCAGCAGTCTCCTGGAAGATAGCTGCAATCTGCTCGTAACCCTCTTTCTTAGCCTTAGATGCGTAGTAAGTGTACTTGTTGCGTGCCTGTGACTCACCAGCAAATGCGGTCCACAGGTTCTTTTCGGTCTTTGATCCTTTGAGTTCCATAGTTGTTGTCTTATGAGTTGTTATTAATTGTGTTTTGTTGTTTGTAGAGCAAAGTTAGAAGATATTTTATAACACCACAAATTTTCTGTGGAAATATTTTTATATTCTCCAACACATCCTTATCTTTGCTGCTAACAGCGAAGATAATTTCGCTCGCAGTGAAAAAATATTCAAGTGAACTTGATTATTTCGCTCGCTTATTATTATCTTTGCGCTTAGAATTGTGTTTAATTTTTGTAAAACTAAAAAAACGCAGTGTTATGAAGATTCAAGAAATCATTCAAGACCTCGAGCGCAAGCATCCGAACGAGCCCGAGTACATTCAGGCAGTGACCGAAGTGCTTCACTCAGTTGAAGAAATCTATTACCAGCACCCCGAGTTTGAGAAAGCTAAGATCATCGAGCGTATGGTAGAGCCCGACCGCATCATCACCTTCCGTGTGACATGGGTAGATGATAAGGGAGAGGTGCAGACCAACCTCGGCTATCGCGTACAATATAATAATGCTATCGGCCCGTACAAGGGTGGCTTACGATTCCACGCATCAGTGAACCTTAGCATCCTGAAGTTCCTCGGCTTCGAGCAGACCTTCAAGAATGCGCTCACCTCGCTCCCCATGGGCGGCGGTAAGGGAGGTTCAGACTTCTCACCCCGTGGCAAGAGCCAGAACGAGATTATGCGCTTCTGCCAGGCCTATATGACCGAGCTGTGGCACAATCTGGGTCCCGATACCGACGTGCCTGCAGGCGACATCGGCGTAGGTGGTCGTGAGGTAGGCTACCTCATGGGTATGTACAAGAAGCTCACACGCGAGTGTACAGGTGTGATGACCGGTAAGGGCCTCGACTTCGGAGGTTCGCTTATCCGTCCCGAGGCTACAGGTTATGGCGGCTTGTATTTTGTAAATCAGATGCTCGCTACCCGCGGTCTAGACATCAGTGGCAAGACCGTTGCCATCAGCGGATTCGGTAACGTGGCATGGGGCGCAGCGCTCAAGGCTACCGAGCTGGGTGCCAAGGTGGTGACCATCAGCGGTCCCGACGGCTACGTATACGACCCCGACGGCATCAGCGGAGAGAAGATTGAGTACATGCTCGAGCTCCGCGACTCAGGCGAAGACATCGTAGAACCCTACGTAGAGCAGTTCCCCGAGGCAACCTTCTATCCTGGTCGCAGACCTTGGGAACAGAAGGTAGACATTTGCCTCTGCTGTGCTACACAGAACGAGCTCAATGGTGAGGATGCACAGCGCATCATCGACAATGACGTCATCTGTGTAGGCGAGATCTCTAACATGGGATGTACCCCCGAGGCTATCGAGCTCTTCATCGAGAATAAGATGCTCTACGCACCCGGTAAGGCAGTGAACGCAGGTGGTGTAGCTACCAGTGGTCTCGAGATGAGCCAAAACGCTTGCCACATCAGCTGGAGTGCTGCCGAGGTAGACAAGAAGTTGCAGTACATCATGTACTCTATCCATGAGCAGTGCGTGAAGTATGGTAAGCAGCCCGACGGCTACATCAACTACGTGAAGGGAGCCAACATCTCAGGCTTCATGAAGGTGGCCAACGCTATGCTCGCACAAGGTATCTACTAATCCTACTTTTTAGTCGATAAATATAGATGGGCGTACCCCGTGGGGTATGCCCATCTTCTATATAGCGATGAGAAAGAAGTATAGGATTTATCTCTTCTATCTCACCGCAACCGCTGGTACCTTAGGTATAGTGAACTGCATGAACCTCACCGTAAAGGGAATGAGCATGCACCCGTTCCTTTTATTTTGAAATGTCAATATTTGCAAATCTAAAGGCTTTTTGCTACCTTTACACATTCGAACATACGTTAGCGGTGGCCATAATGGGGTTCAGGTCGCAAGCTGGCAAGAAGAACAATCAAAGAGCCCTCAATTAAAAGATTTAAGACGATGAAAAAGAGAAATTTATCAGTGATTCTTTTTCTATTTTTATGCGTGATGGGTGCTCAGGCACAAATCAAGCTGAGCAGCGGCAACCAGGTGTATTGGTATAATCTGTTGTCGGCAAAGAGTGGCGTGAGAAATCTTGCCATCGGTGAGAATGCTGAGGCTGGCGCTGCATTTCCCATCGCAGTGGTGGACCAGAATGTCAGTGACCCGAGCCAGCAGTGGAAGTTTGTGGCTGCTCAGGGTGGCAACTACTACATCGTAAACCGCAAGAGTGGCAAGCAGATACTCGCGAGCTCACTGGCTCAGGGTACGCTGAACGCTACGCAACTCGGCACGGATGAGGCTGACAAGGGCCTTACCGTAGAGGAGATCGAGGGTGGTCAGTACATGATCTATGGCACCGAGGAGGATGGCGTGGTACGCTACCTCGCACTGCAGGAGCTCTCGTCAGAGGGCGTGGTGCTCAACAAGAAGAAGATGATCAACTCGCCCTTCGCATGGAGTATTCAGATCGTAGATGGCACGGGCATCGCGGCTATCACAGAGGGCGACGTGCTGATTATGGTGAAGGAGCGCCAGATCGTGGTGGAGAATGCCAAGAGATACAGCGTGACGAACCTCGCTGGTGTGAAGATGCCAAAGAACGCTATTCTGGAGCCTGGCGTATACGTGGTGACCGTGGGCGGCGTATCTAAGAATGTATATGTGGAATAATCTAACAAAATAGGATGATATGAAGAAGTACGCTTTATATGCGTGGCTGATGGTGTCGGCATGTACGCTGATGCCTGCTAATGCACAGGACTATGTGGTGACCTCTGTGGCCGAACAGGGTAGCACCTATCTCGAGACAGAGAAGAATGTATACTTCGGCACTGATGCCAGCGAGAGACTCGTGGCGGTGAAGGCTAACGTGGACTTTTCCGTCGTAAGCGATGCCGACTGGTGCCAGGTGGAGAAGGCTGAGAAGGCTGTACGCATCACCGTGACGGCAAACACTGACGCGGCTGACCGCACGGCTAAGGTGAACCTCAAGGGTAAGGATGCGCTCTCATATACCATGGAGGTGTGTCAGCATGGTACCGACGCTGAGAAGTACCCCACCTTTGCGGTGATCTCTGACGTACACTTCGGCAACTCAAAGGGTGATGGCCCCATGGTGAAGGTGCCTCGTACGCTGAAGCAGCTGACCTCGAAGGGTAAGCTCGATGCTATCATCGTGGTGGGTGACCTCACGGAGGGTGGCTATGAGGATCAATACAACCAATTTGTACAGGTGTTCTCTAACAAGGCCAACTTCATCAACCCCGTCGACACCATGCTCTTCATGCTCGGTAACCACGATAACTATGGTGGCCGCAAGGGTAACTACGTGACCAAGCTGCGCCCCTTCAACAATGGCAACGACTATCCTTATGATCAGTACACTGTTATCAAGGGCTATCCCTTTATCACGATCAGCGTGAGAGGTAGCGACAACAATGACGACACCAACCCCGCAGATGGTCCCGAGTCGTTCCCCCAGGAGGTGCAGGACAAGCTCGCTGCATGGCTAGAGCAGGCTGCTAAGGAGTGTCCCGGCAAGCCCATCTTCGTGTTTGCTCACGTGCCACCCAAGTATACCTGCTATAGCACATGGCCCGGTGAGGGTGACGGCACCACATGGCCTACATGGGGTATGCGCACCATCAACCCTATCCTCAACAAGTATCCTCAGGTAGTGGTGTTCGGTGGTCATAGCCACTATCCTCTGGGCGACCCCCGCTCTATACACCAGGGTGTAGACCCCAATAGCGATAAGCAGAACTACTACACTGGCGTGGGTACTGGCTCGGTGACATACAGTGAGATTCAGAGCCCTGCGGTGGACTGGCCTGATAAGATCCACCCCAACTTCTACGACTACATCACTGAGGGTCTGATCGTAGATGTCAAGCCCGCAGGTAACGTAGAACTCCGCCGTTATGACACACGTATCGACGAGGAGATACAGCCCGAGAATCGCTGGAACCTCGAGCCTCCGTTTGACGGCTCTAAGTTTGCCTATGCTGATGTGCGTGACATTCGCGACAATGTCAGCAATAAGCCCTATCGTACAGGTCTTCCCGCACCAGCATTCGCTGCTGATGCTGTGATGAATGTGAAGCAGTCTGGCGCAAGCGTGACAGCTACCTTCCCCCAGGCTACTGACAATGACTGCGTATTCCGCTACAAGGTGACAGTGCTCAACGATAAGGGATTTGCAGTGCGCAACCAATGGATCTTCTCTGAGTTCTATAAGAATAGTGAACAGCCCGACTCATTCACCGTGTCATACTCAGGCTTGGAGCCTGGCGTGGAGCACACCGTAGTGGTGGAGGCATACGACTCATACGATAATGTGTCTGAGGCGCTGACCTATGGCCCCTACATCCAGGGTGGTGGCGACTTTGAGGTGCCTGCATGTCTCGGTTTGTGGAAGTTTGATACTCTCAATGATACGATCGTGTGTGACGAAGGTTCTGTAGAGTTGACTCCAGGTAAGGTGTTGAGCTCAGGTACCGTATCTACCAAGAAGGTGCTCTCTGATATCAATGTGACCCATGTGGATGGTCCCACAGAGGACAATGGCGCTATACGCGTGCCGAAGGGGGCTGTATTCCGCATCAAGCATGCCAAGAAGCTTGCTTCGTATACCCTCATGCTCGATGTCAAGATCCCCGACTATAGCAGATTTAGAGCATTGCTCCAGACCAATCGCTCTAATGATGACGATGCTGAATTGTTTATCAATCAGCAGGGTGCTGTAGGATTGGGCGTATCAGAATTGGGCTATGGCGGTAAGTGTCAGCTCAATACATGGCACCGTATCGTGATCAGCACCGACAATGGCTGCCCCGCAATCTACCTCGATGGCGAGAAGGTCTGCCAGGGCACCAGCAAGGGCAATACATCATGGGTGATCAATGCTAATAGCGGATTCCTCTTCTGCGATAACGATGGCGAGATGGCAGAGCTCGATGTGGCAGAGATTGGCTTGTGGGATGTGGCTCTCTCTGAGGGCGAGGTATTGGCGCTCGGCTTCTACAAGTATCCCAAGACCTATGAGCTAACTGTCAATGAGAAGTCATTTGACCTCACCGATATGACTGAGTTTAACCTCAACGTATCAGCTACCATTGAGCCTACATTCACCTATCCTGAGTGGGTATACATGAAGCGCCCCGTTCCCTCAATCGGTACCTTCACCTACATCTTCGGCGTAGGGCCTATGCCCGAAGGTGTATCAGAGCGTAAGGGCGAGCTCATCATCTCGGCTCCTGCAGGTAGTGGTATTGACCCCATCACCGTTCCCTTGACGCAGACAAACAATAATGCCGAGCTCCCTCAGGCTGCTGGCGTATGGGGCTTTGACGATGCCGATGACTGGTATAAGAGTAGTCAGGGCGACATCCAGCTGATGCCCTATAAGGTGGGTAGTAACAATACGGCTCCTACGGCCTTTGCTGCTGGCGCAGCTACTGGCGTGACTAAGACCGATGAGGGTATCGCATTGCCCAAGACCACCTGTCTCTTCATGGACCTCAATGAGCCGAGCACACTGCGCAACTATACACTCACACTCGATGTGAAGGCATCAAATGTGACAAACTTCATCTCGCTCTTCCAGACCAGACTTGCCAACAATGCAGATGGTAGCCTCTTTATCTCAAATAATAAGTTGGGTATCAATGCTGGCGGACTAGGCTATGGTGGCTTAATATTGCCCAACACCTGGCACCGCATCACTATCGCTGTGCGTGATGGTATCATCTCTACCTATATCGACGGAGAGATTGTAGGTACCTCTGCCAATACACATAACGATGCTTGGTGTATCGATAAGGAGGGTGTATACCTCTTCTGCGATAACGATGGTGAGCACAACAATATCGAGGTGGCTGGCGTGCAGTTCTGGAAGCAGACACTCAGCAAGGGGCAGATAGCTACCTTGGGTAAGGTGAAGTGATATATCACGCATACACGACAATTAGAATATCAAGGAGTGCGGAGGCCATGTGGTCTCCGTACTTTTTTATGCTAAATCACTATGTTAGTCCGATGAAACTTGTTTTTTCGCCCATCTTGCACTACTTTTGCAGAGTTTTTAGGTAAAAAGATTAGGATTATATATAATGATGGACTGTACAAACAGACAGATTGAAATCATGGATACTACGCTGCGCGATGGCGAACAGACCAGCGGCGTATCATTCGTGCCCCACGAAAAACTTTCTATCGCACGATGTCTGCTCGATGACCTCTGCGTAAATCGCATCGAGGTGGCTTCGGCACGTGTGTCTGATGGCGAAGCAGAGTCGGTGAAAGCTATATGTGACTGGGCTAAGCGTGCCGGACATATTGATAAGGTGGAAATCCTGGGATTCGTAGATGGTACTACTTCGGTAGACTGGATACGTCGCTGTGGTGCTCGTGTGATGAACCTTCTTACTAAGGGTTCGCTCAAACATTGCACCGAGCAGCTCAAGCGCACTCCCGAAGAGCATATTGCTGACATCCGTCGCTCTGTGGCTTATGCCACTGAGCAGGGTGTGATGGTGAATGTATACCTTGAGGACTGGAGCAACGGCATGAAGAACTTTCCCGACTACGTCTTCCAGCTCATGGATGGGCTGCAGGGTTGTGGTATTCGCCGATATATGCTCCCCGATACGCTCGGTGTCCTCAATCCGATGCAGGTGCAGGAGTATATGGGTGTGATGGTTCAGCGCTATCCCGACGTACACTTTGACTTCCATGCTCATAATGACTATGACCTCGCAGTGAGCAATGTATATGCTGCGGTCTTGGCTGGTGCACGCGGACTCCACACTACGATCAATGGTCTTGGCGAGCGTGCTGGTAATGCTCCTTTGGCCAGCGTACAGGCTATCTTGCGCGACCATTTTGGTGCCGATACTACGATCAACGAGGAGCGCCTCAATGATGTGAGCCGCCTGGTAGAGTCATATTCGGGTATCACCATCCCCGCAAATAAGCCCATCGTAGGTGAAAACGTCTTTACCCAGGTAGCAGGCGTGCATGCTGATGGCGACAATAAGAACAACCTTTACTGCAATGAACTCTTGCCCGAGCGCTTTGGCCGTAAGCGCGAGTATGCACTCGGTAAGACCAGTGGTAAGGCTAATATCCGTAAGAACCTCGAAGCTCTGGGCCTCGAACTTGATGATGATGCTATGCGCAAGGTTACAGCACGTATCATCGAACTGGGTGATAAGAAAGAGGTGGTAACTCAGGAGGACCTCCCTTATATCATCTCTGATGTGTTGAAGCACTCTGTAGAGGATGCCCGTGTGAAGCTTCTCAGCTACTATGTCACCCTCTCGCAGGGCCTCAAGCCTATGGCTTCGCTCAAGCTTAGCATCGGTGACCAGGTATATGAGCAGAATGCCAGCGGAGATGGTCAGTATGATGCCTTCGTGCGTGCTTTGCGTAAGATCTATAAAGAGACACTGCAGCGTAAGTTCCCTATGCTTACAAACTATGCCGTGTCAATCCCCCCTGGTGGCCGTACTGACGCTTTCGTACAGACCATCATCACGTGGGAGTACGAAGGCAAGACCTTCAAGACCCGAGGCCTCGATGCAGACCAGACGGAGGCAGCTATCAAGGCTACCATAAAGATGCTGAATATAATCGAGTAAATAAGACTCTGATATAAAAAGAAAAACCGCTGTAGTACAGCGGTTTTTTTCTTTTAAGGAAAAGGGGAAGATTACTTCGCAGCTTCCAAAGAGGCTTTGCGGAACTCCTTCATCAACTTCTCGAGCTCGAGTGAAGCCTTACGAGCACGTGTGCCGGCAGCCTTATTACCCTTTTCTACTTGCTGAGCTGCGTCTGCAGCAAAAGCAGCATACTTCTCCTGAATTTTTTCTACGAGTTCTTTCATTTCTTTTAGATTTTAATTGATTTACGGATGCAAATATAGTAAAAATCAGAACGATGCAAGCATTTTTTGTCAAGAAATCAAAAAAAGTGATGTTTTTTTTGGTTTACATAGGTCCAAAACCGCCTGCAGGGGGTCCAAATCCACCTGGAGGGGGTGTGAAACCGCCTCCCATGGGCATCTCGGGGCGTTCGCCAGGAGGCATGGGGAAGCGGCTGTCATTGCCGCTCTGATTGCCTCGTGCCTGACTACGTGATTCGCGGTCACCGAAGAGGTTGAGGCGATAGATGAAGTGTACCATGAAGTAGCTGTTGACGGTGTTGTACCAGGTATCGCTGCGCATGGTAGCGTTGATGACACGGCTCACATTGCTCTGCTGGCGCAAGATGTCAAACATCTGTATGCTGACGGTAGCAGCATTCTGTGCGAGGAAACTCTTTGAGACCTGTGCGTTCCAGATGAGCTCGTCGGTATTGAAGTCGGGGTCACTATATCCGCGGCGACTGTTCATAGAGATGTCTGATGACAGCTTGAGGTTCCACCAAGGCAAGTTGATGTTGGTAGAGGGCCCATAAGAGAATATGTAGGTGTCGAGATTTGCTGTGGGCTGCATATCATTGCGAGCACGATTGTAGTTAAGTGTACCCTGCATAGTCACTTCGAACCATTCGTTTTGATAGCTACCAGAGAGGCGCTCAGAGAGGTTTACTGAGTGTGTGGTAGCCAAGGGGAAGTCTCCAGTCTCAGTAGCGGTACGTACGTATCCCTCTTGGTGGTTATAACGTGCGTTGGTAGATGAGCTTACCTTAAAGTGCTGGTTAGGCAAAGCGGTGTTGTAGGCAACGCCTGCGCTGGTATTCCAGTTGCTCCATATGCCATCAAGGTTGGTAGGTTGTGATATGCGTCCACCAGTCTCCTCATTATAAGTAATCTTGTTGACGATGCTGTTGAGTGTATTGCCAAATCCGACATTTGCAGAGATGTTGCGTAAGGTCTCAATCTTGTAGTCCTGGAAGCGCACGTTAAGGTTGTTGTTAAATGTGGGCTTCAGTCCAGGGTTACCCATGGTGATGTTAAGCGGGTTGCTATCATCGGTGATGGGGAGCAGGTCTGTCATTGAAGGCTGGCTGCTACGTCCGCGATAGTTGATGCGCAGGTTGGTCTGCTTGCTCCAGCGGTAGCGGAAGTTCATGGTAGGTGTGAAGTTGAATACGGTACGTATAGTATCGATGTCATGTCCCATGTACTGATAGTTCATCTTGCTACGTTGTGGGAGCAGTGAGAAGCCGACATTCATGTTGTACTTGTCGCGGATGAAGCGCAACTGTGCAGTAATGTCGTGGTCCATATTCTCATAAGTAGCAAATTTGCTAAGCTCCTCACTCTTATAACGCTCGTAGTCATCGGGCAATATCCACTCGGGCAGTACCCATCCGTCGATGTTGTCGGGCAGGTCGTATGTAGAGCGCTGGCTATCGTTGTAGCGGTAGCTGAACTGGTAGCTCAACTGCAAGAATGTAGCCTCCCACAAGGGTTCGCTCCACATGGCGCGAGTGTTGTAGTTATAGGTCTTTGAGGGTGTAGTGTTGTATCTATTGATGGTAGATGTGCTATCGGCACGCTGGTAGAAGCGTGTGAATGATTTAGAGTAAGATTCGTTGTCGCTCAATGAATAGCCTCCTCTTACGCTCAATGTGACGTTACGTCCCTCATTGTTGAGCTTACGATTGACGGTAAGGTCTCCATTTACCGAGGTGCTCTCGCCCGCTCCTGAAGATTGGCGGCGGCTGAAGTTGACGCGGCTGTTATAGAGGGTGTCTACCCACGACTCATCCAGGGGATCATCGGCACGGTCTATCTCGCTGAGTGTCTTATAGGGGTCGCGATTGAATGTAGCAGACTCGCTCTCAGAGAAGTTGCCCGAGGTAGAGTGTGATACGCTGGGGCGGAATACGAGGCTGGTCATCGTGTCGGGACGCCACTCGAAGCGCAGGTCTGCACCTACGTTAAGGTTCTGATTGCCTGATTGGCTACGGCTATTTGAGAATGAGTTCTTGCTGCCTTGAGTCAAGAATGTCTCTGAGGCCGACTGGCTCTGTACGTCAGAGTCGTTGTGTCTGAAGCGCACGCCTCCACCCAACTGATACTGATACTTGTTCTTCTCGACCTCTTCACCGAAGTTCTTTGCCATAGAAAATCCACCCATAGAGCTTTGGTTCATGCCATTGCCGCCACCGCGACCGCCACGACCACCGCCACCGGGGAATCCCATGTCGTTCACGTTATTGGTAGAGAGTATTACCGAGTAGTGCTCATTGTCCTTGAAGCGGTTTACCATACCCTTCACGGTGTAGAGGTTATTGATGTCGTAGGCGTTCTCCTGTGTGGGACGTCCGTAGCCAAGGTCGATATTTGAGAACCATCCCTTCTTGGCGTCAGCCTTTACGGTAAGGTCCAATACCAACTCCTCTTCTCCGTCGTCAATGCCAGTCATCTCGGCCAGGTCGCTCTTCTTCTCATAGCTCTTTACCTTCTTGACCATGTTGGCGGGGAGGTTCTTCATGGCTATGCTCTTATCTTCAGAGAAAAATTCCTTGCCGTCCACGAGGATTTTCTTGACGGTCTGTCCATTATATGTCACAGTACCATCGTCGGCCACTTCGTAGCCTGGGAGCTTACGGATGAGCTCTTCGAGCATTGAGCCCTCGGGCACACGGAAGGTCTCAGCGTTGAATACCACCGTGTCGTCTACTATCTGCACCTGAGCCATCTGTGCTTCGATGACAGCCTCCTTCAGGAGCAATGCGTCGCTCTTGAGCATGATAGTGTCAAATCTCAGGCGTCGGGTGTCGTCGGCAACTGAGAAGTTGCGTACCTCGTCGCCATAGCCTACGAATGAGGCCTTCAGCATATATTTACCAATCTTGAGGCGTCCGTCAATCTCAAAGTCTCCCTTGAGGTCAGTCGTTGCTCCCTGCAAGAATGTGCTATCGGGCAGGGTGAACAGCTGTATCGTAGCCATACCTACGGGCTCAGAGGTCTCAAAGTCTGTGACATGTCCTGTCACCTTTACATGTTTGTCTTGCGCATAGCTAGCACCCACAGTGCATAGGGCGAGCAAGAGCATTAGCAATGTTTTTTTCATATCTTTACTTATTGTTTTATTCGTGTTTTTTCTCATTTGGCCAATAGCCAACGATGATATGACTCAGAAGAGGTCAAAAGGTTTAAGCGGAAATGAAAAAATATTACTCCTTGGCAGCATATACCGCATGGCGCAGCCACTGGCCAAACTCCTCGATGGTGTGTGAGGCGAGATATTGCTGCTGCTCATCCACGCTGATGGGTGCTCCTATGTGTAGTCGGGTGGGGCGGTGGTGCTTGTTGAATAGCTCCGCGGGTAGCCTCAGCAGGCGTATGCGCCAGTCGATAAGGCCTAATATATAATATAGGTATGAATTGCCGTCGATAAAGTGTACCGGCACTATGGGCACATGGGCTCGTGCTATGAGGCGTATGATGGCAGGTTGCCACGTGCGGTCACTGATGCAGCGATGCCTAAGGTCGAGGTTGCTCACAGCTCCTGCGGGGAATAGCCCCAAGGCTCCTCCTTCGTGCAGATGCTGTAGCGCTCGTCTGATGCCAATGATGCTCTCTGCCGTAGGCTTGGTGCGCTCTGTTCCCGTAGGAGTGACGGCGATGAGCGAGGGTGCCAATGGCTCTATGCGCTGCAATAGCTGGTTGGCCATGATCTTGTAATCGGGAGTACGGTGTCCAAAGAGGTCGGCCAGGATGATGCCGTCGATACTCCCGTAGGGATGATTGCTGATGGTGATGTAGGGTGGCTCAGGCAGCAGTCCCTCTCTGCCCCCTTGCATAGTGCATACCACCTCGAGCTCGGCTAATACGCCATGGGCAAAATCGGCTCCCTGCAGGTGAGCATTGTGGTCGTATAGCTCGTTTGCCTTATCTATAGCCAACGCCTTCATGATGGCATGGGCAAGAGCATGACCAGCTCTGCCACTAAAGAGTGGCGTCATCTGCTCTAAGTCGTGTAGGGTGAGTAGGGGCACTTGTAAAGTAAAAAAATGAAGTTAAAAATTAAAAGTCATGCCATCGTCACTTGCTATATGCTTTCACTGGGTCAATCTCCGAGTACCCCTTGGCATCTTTGACAAAGTTGCTCAGATATATCACCACCAGTATCATCAGTATGGCGCCTCCTACGAAGTCAAATGCTCCGAAGACCACATCCGTCTGACACACGGAGAAGTGTACCGCCCATTCGCGCAGTGGCGCTATAGAGACAAAGAGCGTATTTACGGCTATCATGATGAGGCGAAACTCGGTAGGCCCCATGCCCGCATACGTCAGCTTAAACTCCCCCTTCAGGTGTGCATTGATATATACCGAGATAGATAGTAATAGGTACACCGCCAATACCGCCATGGCGATGTAGAGATTGAGCATATCGCTCAGTCCTGCTCCTATGGACATGATGCCCATCGTGATGCCATCAATGTTGTGGTCGAGGTAGAATCCGTAGATAGGGCGCTGCGTGTGTCGCACTCGTGCCAATGTGCCATCGAGCGAGTCTCCATACCAGTTGATGACAAAGCCCAAGGAGGCCAACCATAGCCACCCGATGTGGTAGTTTGAGAGGAAGTACCCCACAGCTACCACCACGGCACCTACCACGCCGATGCCCGTGAGCAGATCCGATGTTACCCACCATGGCTGCCTCTCTGCCAGCCACACAAGTGCTCTCTTCTCTACGCTGCTCAGCAGCGATGTCAGTATGCGGTTTGATTGTTCCTGTTTCATGGTATTTTATTTCTTTATGGTTATTACTCCTTGGTCTTGTGGGGTATCCCCGCTATGTATAAAGAATAATTATTTTGTTAAAAAAATGTTCAATCCCCCATGTGCTAAATCACCGCTATATATAAAAAGGAGAGAGAGACTGCAATGCGTTGCAGCCTCTCTCTTACTATGTGATATAATTGCTCTTGCGAGCAGGTGTCATATTATTTGCTCAAGTCCTTGATACGGATGTTACGGAACTTGAGGCCTTCACCATGACCCATGAAGCCGATGTAGCCGCTCTTGTTGAAGAGGCCAGGATGGTTCTTATTGTCTACGGTGTATGGGTTCTTGCTTGAGCCATCTTCTGACACGTTGTGTCCCTTACATGCCTTGCGGATGTTGCCCTCAGTGATCACTTCGCCATTGACGGTCACTCTGATGTAGTCTCCCTTGACGTAGATCTCCTCGGTGTTCCAAGTGCCCAACTCGGGTGACTTGATACGCTTAGCGGGGATGATGCCATATACTGAGCCGTGTACCTGGTACTCGCGCAAGTTCTTGTAGATAGGAGCGTCGTGGTGGAGCACCTGGATCTCCATACCCTCATACGCAGCATCTACGTTTCTCGGAGTACGGATACCGATACCATTGTTTACACCCTCCTTCATGAAGCAGAACTCGAAGCGGAAGATAAAGTCGCTATACTCCTTCTCTGTGTAGAGGTTACCACCATTGCCATAGTTAGCGCTCACGCAGATAGCACCATTCATCGGTACATAGTCGATGGTGTTGCCTTCCCACTTGCTCATGTCTTCTCCGTCAAACAAGAGCTCGAAGCCCTCCTTCACCTCCTGGGGAGTGAGGCTATACTTGGGTGAGGTCTCCATCTCGGGGAGCTTCTCAAGCATACCCTTGATGTCATCGATAGCGTAGCCTGCGTCAGCATCGCCTACAGCCTCGTAGCACTTGATAGCCTTGTTGAGCATACCGCGGATCTGGTCGCCACCCAAGGTCTTGATGTTCTTCGATACGATGGTGCGTACGGCAGCAGCAGCGGTCTCTGCATTCGCCTTCTTATCCATATAAGGCTCCACGATCAAGAGTGCCTGATAGGTATGTGTGTCGCCCAACAGCTTGATCAAGCGGTTTTGCAGGTTAGCATCTGTAGCCATCTCCAAGGCAGCGCTATACTGCTTGAACTTATCGATCTGACGCTGGCTTCCCTTCTCTACCAATGTAGTGTAGCGATTGAGGATAGCCTGTGAGTTAGCCTTGTCGGCCTGTGCCATCTCGAAGAGCACGGGGATCATATCCTGATTGTCGATAGCGAGCAATGCCTCATAAGCAGCTTGCTTGTACTTACCATCATAGCCCTTGCGGATCTCGGCGATAGCCTGAGCGTTACCAACCTGTGCCAATACGGGGTAGTAGAGTGAGGGGTTGCCTGCCTTGCTCATGCTTGCCTGTATCTTGGCGATCTGCTCCTCCTTAGACAAGGGGAGGAGAGCGCTCTTCATAGCCTTCTGGATAGCAGGTACCTGCTTGCCCTTCTCGAGCAATGTGCTCAAGCGGTCAAAGTGTGTGGGCTCTACTACGCCAGCCAAGGTCTGATAAGCAGCATCGCTGATAGCCTTGTCCTCAGCATCGAGCAGTGCGAACACCTGGTCGGCGGTCTCCTCAATGCTACGTGTAGAGGCGATGCGCAGTGCGGGGAGCTGTGTCTCCTTGTCGCCAGCCAAAGCCTTCTGTACACCTGTGCAGATGTCGCCATTGAATGCCAACAGTGCCTTCTCAGCAGCTGCGCCGTGTGTGCCGGTGAGCTGAGCGATAAGGCTCTCGAGGGCGAGCTCGCCACCGATCTTACCTGCAGCCTTGATAGCAGCCACAGCCACCTCTTCGTCAGCAGCGCCCATCTGAGCTACTACAGCCTCTACCTGTGACTCCACGTGATTGGTACCCAACCAGTTCAGCACGTCAGCCTTAGTCGCAGCGTCAGCCTTGCCCTTGAGGGTCTTAGCTACGGTAGCGTACCATGCTTCGTCAGCCACGCTCTCTGAGAGGCGCAATGCATTTACGCGGTAAGCTCTATCCTTGTTCTTCAGTGCAGCCTTCAAGAGGGGCATAGCCTTAGCACCCTCTGCGGCTACCACAGCCTCGAGTGCGCCACCCTGTACGTAGGTGATGTCAGTAGCCTTCATCAGCGCCTTGGCAGCACTTGCAGCCTGCTTCTTCTCATCGCCAGTAGCCAACTTCTGCAACAGACGGAGATAAGCAGCAGTAGCGTCGCTTGCCTCCCACTCGTATGCAGCCTTCTTAGCAGCCTGCTTCAGCGCGGGGATAGAAGCCGATGTGCCACACTGAGCCAATGACTGATAGATAGCTCTTGTGAGCGCCTCATCAGCACCCTTGAGCCAAGCCAACAGTATGGGCTCAGCCTCGGTGAGCTTCTTGGTGCCAGCAGCATGTGCGAGCATCGCCTTATCTGCAGCCTCCTCCTTCATCAAGCCCAGGAGTGTCTCCTCGGTGCCAGGGATGAATGTGAGTCCGCTGATAGCCCACTCTGCCAAATACTTATCATTAATATACTTTACAAATACGGGAGCATCCTCCACTTCGCCACACAGGCGGAGCAGTGTGAGCAGGAACGCCTTGTTGGGCATGTCTGTGCAAGCCTCGATAGACTTTTTCAGACCTTCGCGCACGGCCTTCTTCTCAGCCTCCTTACCGGGTGTAGTGGCATAGGCTACTACGCCATTGAGTGCATACTCCACGATGGCATTCTTGCCCTCGCTGGCGGGTACGAGCATATCTGCTATCTGCGCAATACCTGCAGCACCTGTCGATGCTATCTCACCCATCACCTCATCGTAGAGCTTCTGGTTAGAGGCAGGGAGCTGATTCAATGCATCGGCGATGATGGTTTCCGATGTACGCTGGCGGGCATCTTGTGCCACCACATTCCACGGCAACAGTGCCGCTAAAGCGAATATCAAAAATATCTTTTTCATGATTCTTTACTTTTTTCAAATTACAACTTCCAAATACCTCTCATCGGCTGGTCGATTAGTCTGTTAGCAGCCTCGTCATTGATAAACTGCTGTGCTACGGGGTCGAAGTGCAAGGTGCGGTTCAGGCGGAGAGCACACAATCCCATGTTGACGATGTTACAGCTACGATGACCATTCATCTCGTTCAGTGCAAACAGCTCACGATTCTTTACACACTGGATGAAGTCGGTGTTCTGAGGCTGTGGGTCGGGCAGGTCGGCGATGATGCTCATGATGTTGGGAGCTGGCTTGCCATTGAGCTCACACTCAAATCCCTTGAACACCTTACCGTTAGGACCTTCGATGTAGGGCACCTTACCCTTGCTCTCGAATCCCTCGCCCTCGAGTACGATCTGGCAGCCATCCTCATAGGTATAGGTAATCTTGCGCCAGATGCCGATAGCGTCAGAGTGCTGCTGCGGAGCGTCCACCTCTACCTTGATGGGGTTGGTGTCGTCCTTGCCCAGCATATACTGTACGGGGTCGATGTAGTGCTGACCCATGTCGCCGAGGCCACCGCCATCGTAGTCCCAGTAGCCACGGAAGGTACCGTGTACGCGGTGAGAGTTATAGGGCTTGTAGGGAGCCGGGCCGAGCCACATGTCATAGTCCAGCTCAGCAGGTACTGGCTCTGGAGCCAAGTTTTCCTTACCTACCCAGAAGAACTTCCATGCGAAGCCTGTAGCGCCCGAGATGGTCACCTTCAAGGGCCAGCCCAGGAGGCCGCTATCGATGAGCTTCTTGAGAGGCTCTACTGTGGTGCCCAAGCCGTAGAAGTTATCGGTAAAGCGGAACCATGTGTTGAGGCGGAAGATACGATTGTTTTGCTTCACAGCCTCTACCACGCGCTTACCCTCACCGATGGTACGTGTCATAGGCTTCTCACACCAGATGTCCTTACCTGCCTTAGCAGCCTCGATAGCCATGAGGCCATGCCAGTGGGGAGGAGTAGCGATGTGTACGATATCGATGTTGGGGTCTTTGATCAGGTCGCGGAAGTCGTGGTATGCCTTCACCGTCTCGTTGAACTTCTCCTTAGCAAGGTCTACACCCTTCTGCAGATGATTCTTGTCGACGTCACATACCGACACCAAACGGCACTTCTCATTGCTGGTAAAGTGGTAGCTGCTTCGGCCGATACCACCTACACCAATGATACCTTTGGTCAACTGGTCACTCGGGGCGATATGGTTGGGGCCACCAAGCACCTTTGCTGGGACGATGGTAAACAGACCCAGTCCGCCCATCGTCTTGAGAAAATCTCTTCTATTAGTCTCCATAGTAGTAGTGTATAATATTTTGTTATAATATGTTGTTAAGTTTCGCTGGACTCATTTTTTTAGGAGTTAAAGGGCCGACGCGGTATGAAAGCGTCGGTTGCGACGAAAGGAACTTTAGTTCCTCCGAGGAGTCTTTAGAGTTAAATGCCAATAGTTTAGTACATCGCGTACAGATCATTTGGCCTTTATCTCCTTTATCTCCATTTAACTTCTCATCTCCTTGTTTAGAGTCTTGTCACCTTGATATTGCGCCACAGCACCTTGATGCCACCACCGTCGTGGATCTGCAGAGCGATGCGTCCCTGTGCAGCACCTATCTTCTCATCCTCGAAGTCAGTCATCAGCTCACCATTGAGCCAAGTCTGCACGTGGTTGCCCACTACGCGGATACGCATGGTGTTCCACTCACCCTGCTTCAGGATATTCTCCTTCTCATCGGGGATCTTCACCAACCATCCACGTCCGTACGACTCATAGATACCACCTGTATCCTGATTCTGGGGAGCCACCTCACACTGCCATCCGTGTACCTTTACAGGAGGCTCTACGAATGAGCGGAAGAATATGCCCGAGTTGCCGTTTGCCAACTGCTTGAAGTCGATGCTCAGGTCAAAGTCGTTGTAGTAGTCGCGAGTAGCCAAGTAGCCATACTTCTTCTCCTCGCCACTCTCGCATACCATGTGGCCCTCCTCATCTACGTACCAGAGCTCAGTGCCATAGGCCTGCCATCCGGTGAGGTCCTTGCCGTTGAAGAGAGACTCCTCCTTGCCAGTAGCCTTCTTGGGGAGCTCCTTGATCTTGATGTTGCGGAACGATGCGGGGTAGCCATGGTCTTGCAAGCAGATCACACCCTTGCGAGCCAATCCGTACTCGGGAGCCATCTCCCACTTGCCGCTACCCTTGCGAGCAAACCAGTCCTCGGTCCATGCCTCAAACTCCAATATCTTGTGGCCATTGAGGTAGTGCTCCACGTGACCGTTGTCAAATACGATGCGTGAGTTGTTCCACTCGCCCTGTGGGTTTACAAACATCGAGTCCGCGTTGGGCAGATACATCGCATAGTCTACACCCAGCTTCTGCCACTCCTGCAGCTTGGTCGGAGCGTGTGTAGCCTCCCATCCATCATTGTCTATCAGCTGATATTCGGGTCCAGTCACATAAGGCACCTTGAAGTAGGGGTCCTCCACCACGTGATACAGCATACCGCTGTTGCCACCGTATGAGAGCTTCCAGTCCCAGTCAAGGATAAAGTTTTCGTACTGCTTCTCTGTCACGATATATCCCGACAGGTCGCTACCATCGCCATTGGCCTGGATGCATCCATCCACCACGTGCCAAGGCTGTGTCAGTGTGTCACCATTGAAGTCTTTCCAGCCCTTCATCGTCTGTCCGTCAAAGAGCAGTTCCCAGCCATCTTCCATCTCGGCCTTGGTCAAAGTGTTGTGCTTCACGTTAGTGCATGACGCCATCAGCGACACCGCACCCAATAAGATAAGTCCCTTCATTTTTTTCATATTTACAGATTTTTATATGTTGGATACAAAGATACTAAAAGCGAGCGAGAAATACCAAGTTTACTTGGATATTTTTCAAAGCGAGCGCAAATATCTTAGAGATTTTATCTCAAAATTAATAATTTATTATTAAAAGACAAAATCTTCAGTAGACTGATTTGAGAGGCAGAACGAAAGCATGGAGTACATATACACTCCACGATTATTCTCACTTGATTGCGCGAAAGTATGCGCTGTTTCAATTTTCAATTCAGAGAGAGAGCATATTAATTGACTACTGATTACTGACTACCTTTCGTACCTTTATCACCTTTCGCTTGTGATAGGGGGTGGGTACATTTCATCCCATCCCTCGCTGGGGTCACGTTTCGTGACCTCATCTCTACATTCGTTCGTTTAGGACAGATGAGCATAACGGGGAACGATTCGTTCACCGTCCCCATCCTCAGCCCATATATCGAGGGGGTCCATTTTAGAACATCCCGTCTATGAGACCCTATTTTAGGGAGTCATCCTCTATGAATAAAACGACGATGAAAAACTACCATCGCCCCATACTTGCTCCTTGATGGGGTTCCAAAATACACGCTCAATGGGATGTCGCGAAACACGACACCCCTTTGAGCACGAAACATCACCCATTTCAGGGGAGTGGTTGGGGAGAGTCAACTGACGCTGGAGTGAGAGCAGGAAAAGACACCTTGATATAGGTTAACAGTTAACGGTTAACAATTAATATGCGCTGTCCCGATGGAAGCTGAAATGTTTATGTATAAATTTCATATTTGAGTAATTAGATATACATAGTATATATAATTACATAAATATGCCCCTATATATAAGGGGGGTGTGAGCAGCAAAGTAAGAGGAAGTAATTGTTAACTGTTAACTGTTAACCTGCTCTCGTACATCCCTCGCTACCGCGCCAAATAGCAGATAATCGCGCAAAGGTAGTGCGCCGCGCGAAAAACTTTTTTCCAGCCATAACGCACGGAGCATCAACAACATACAATCGCAACACCTCAAAATAAACGACAATAAACGACAGCAAACGACAGTAAACGACAATAAAGTCAAAGGCCAAAAAACTTTGTAGTAACTTTGCAGCAGAAATCAAGTCGGGATGGCCACCCGCCTTGATTAATGGAAAATTGAGAATGGAGAATTGAGAATTTGCCGTCCGGAAGGCATTACCCCTCAACCCTTAACCCTTAACCTTTAACCTTTAACCCCTAATTATTAACCCCTAATTATTAACCCTTAACCCATAACCCATTATGAGTATCAACTACAAAGTATCAAGATGCAAGAATCCCGGCAAGAATGCCGTACAGGGCGTGAACTACTTCTCATGCAAGGCCTCAAAGGTCAGTGACTATGACTTCAAGGAGCTCGCCGACGACATCGCTACCGCCACCACCGTGACCAAGGCTGACGCGCTCGCCGTGCTCGCAAGTATCAAGCCCTACATCAAGAACGCGCTCCTCAGTGGTCGCCGCGTAGTGCTCAACGACCTCGGCTCGTTCGTCATCTCAGTCCGCTCCAAGTGCTTCTCCCAGGATGCTATGGCGGCCAGCGACTTCTCGCCCTCGGCACAGATCAAGGGCTACCACATCAACTTCCGTCCCGAGGTGGAGCTCAAGAAGGAGATCGCGCAGAAGATTTCGTTTAAGCGTATCGTGGACGCTTA
>JAFZFF010000073.1 GCA_017556045.1 Bacteroidaceae bacterium
CACCATCAAGGAGCTCTCATGGCACCTCGTGAAGGAGCAGCTCGTAGAGAAGGCTGGCATCAAGCTCGAGGAGAACGACCTCATGGAGCAGGCTAAGGCTAACGTACGCGCTCAGTTCGCTCAGTACGGTATGACCAACGTACCCGAGGAGATGCTCGCTAACTACGCTGCTGAGACCTTGAAGAAGAAGGAGAACGTTGAGGGCCTCGTAAACCGCGCTATCGAGACACGCCTCTCTGCTGCATTGAAGCAGACCGTGAAGCTCGACGAGAAGAGCGTAAGCCTCGAGGAGTTCAACAAGATGTTCGAGTAATCTAAAAGCATCGAACGTTTCGCCTACGAAACTTGTTATATAAGACAGCATGAAACGGTTTGGCGTAGGCCAAGCCGTTTCTTTTTTATAAGATAATATAGAATTCATACTTACCACTATGAACGATTTCAAGAAGTACGCCACCAAGCACCTGGGTATGAGCAGCATGGTGCTCGACGATGTGATGAAGGCTCAGAGCCAGTACCTCAACCCCTATATCCTCGAGGAGCGTCAGCTCAATGTGACACAGATGGACGTGTTCTCACGCTTGATGATGGATCGCATCATCTTCCTCGGCACACAGATTGACGACTACACTGCCAATACCCTGCAGGCACAGCTCCTCTACCTCGACTCGGTAGATAGCGGCAAGGACATCTCCATCTACATCAACTCACCCGGCGGATCGGTATACGCAGGTCTCGGCATCTACGACACCATGCAGTTCATCTCGAGCGACGTAGCTACCATCTGTACCGGTATGGCTGCCAGCATGGCTGCAGTACTCCTCGTGTCAGGTGCAGAGGGCAAGCGCTCGGCACTCACCCATAGCCGTGTGATGATACACCAGCCCCTCGGCGGTGTACAGGGCCAGGCAAGCGACATCGAGATCACTGCTCGCGAGATCCAAAAGCTCAAGCACGAGCTCTACACCATCATCGCCAACCACTCACACACGCCCTTCGACAAGGTGTGGGCCGATAGCGACCGCGACTACTGGATGACCGCTCAGGAGGCCAAGGAATATGGTATGATTGACCAAGTGCTGATAAGAAAGTAAACAATGGCAAAGCAACAACAACGACAATACTGCAGCTTCTGCGGACGCCCCGACACTGAGGTTGGCATGCTCATCGCCGGCATCAGTGGCTACATCTGCAACGAGTGTGCCGAGCAGGCTCACGACATTGCACGCGAGACGATGCGCAAAAGCAAGAAGGGTAGCAAGGCAGACGACCTCGAGCTGAGCGAGCTGCCCAAGCCCCAAGAGATAAAGACATTCCTTGACCAATACGTCATCGGTCAGGACGATGCCAAGCGCTACCTCTCGGTATCTGTGTACAACCACTACAAGCGTCTGCTACAGCAAGACAAGGCTGACGACGTAGAGATCGAGAAGAGCAACATAATCATCGTAGGTAGCACAGGTACAGGTAAGACCCTCTTGGCACGCACCATCGCCAAGCTCCTCAAGGTACCCTTCACCATCGTAGACGCTACGGTACTCACCGAGGCAGGTTACGTGGGCGAAGACATCGAGAGCATCCTCACCCGTCTGCTCCAGGTAGCCGACTATGACGTGAAGGCTGCTGAGCGAGGCATCGTATTCATCGATGAGATTGACAAGATTGCACGCAAAGGCGACAACCCCTCTATCACACGCGACGTCAGCGGTGAGGGCGTACAGCAAGGCCTGCTCAAGCTCCTCGAAGGTTCGGTAGTGAACGTACCTCCCCAGGGCGGACGTAAGCACCCCGACCAGAAGATGATTGCCGTAGACACGAAGAACATCCTCTTCATCTGCGGTGGCGCCTTTGACGGTATCGAGCGCAAGATTGCCCAGCGCCTCAACACCCACGTAGTGGGCTATAGCTCTGTGCAAAACACCCTGCATATCGACAAGGAGAACATGATGCAATACATCTCTCCGCAAGACCTCAAGAGCTTCGGCCTCATCCCCGAGATCATCGGTCGTATGCCCGTACTCACCTACCTCAACCCCCTGTCACGCGAGGCATTGCTGAGCATCCTCACCAAGCCCAAGAACGCCATCGTGAAGCAGTACATGAAACTCTTCGAGATGGACGACGTGGAGCTTACCTTCGCCCCCGAGGTGTATGAGTATATCGTAGACAAGGCCATCGAGTTTAAGCTCGGTGCGCGTGGCTTGCGTAGCATCGTCGAAAGCATCATGATGGATGCCATGTTTGACATCCCCACCCGTGGCGACAAGCAGTTTGAGGTGACACTCGACTATGCCCGTAGCCAGATGGAGAAGTCAAACCTCAGTCGATTGCAAGCAGGCGAATAATCACCAATCAATCTGCAAGGACATAGACCATGCTACGCCGATTGTTACACTCCATAGGAAGCTATCTGTTGCTGATGAGGCGCACGTTCGCCCGTCCGCAACAGATGCGCATCTTCCGCCAGCAGTACCTACACGAGCTCTACTCGCTCGGGTACAACTCATTGTTCATCGTCATCCTCATGTCGTTCTTCATCGGTGCGCTACTCTGCGTACAGATCAAGCTCAATGTGTGGTCGCCTTGGATGCCCCGCTTCACCATCGGCTATGCCATGCGTGAGGTTATCCTGCTGGAGTTTGCATCGAGCATCATCTGTATCATCCTTGCCGGTAAGGTAGGTAGCAACATCGCCTCTGAGATAGGCACCATGCGCGTGACGCAACAGATCGACGCGCTCGACGTCATGGGCGTCAACTCAGCCTCATACATCCTGCTCCCCAAGATTCTCGCCATGGTCACCGCCATACCCCTGCTTGTCACCTTTAGCATCGCCTCAGGCTTCATAGGAGCCTATGTGGTATGTTGGGCGGGAGGATTCCTTTCGCTTGCCGACCTCACCTACGGCTTGCAACACGATTATGTACCCTGGCACTTGTGGTCAGGCTATATAAAGTCACTCGTCTTTGCCTTTATCATCGCCAGCGTGAGTGGCTTCTTTGGCTACACCGTGCGCGGAGGAAGCATCGAGGTGGGACGTGCCGGCACCAACTCCGTAGTGGTGAGCAGCGTACTCATACTATTCTTTGACCTCATGTTGACTAATCTGTTAATGGGATGATAAGCCTTATCGACATACAAAAGCATTTTGAGGACCAGGAGGTGCTGCACCACATCAGCGCCACCTTCGAGGAGGGTAAGACCAACCTTATCATCGGTCGCAGTGGTTCGGGCAAGACCGTACTACTGCGCTGCATCATAGGTCTGCTCACTCCCGACAATGGACAGGTGCTCTATGATGGGCGCGACATCCATCGCCTCTCTAAGCATGACGGCACACTACTGCGTCAAGAGATGGGTATGCTATTTCAGGGCGCAGCTCTCTTTGACTCTATGAATGTATTGGAGAATGTGATGTTCCCGCTCGATATGTTCTCCTCTAAAACCCACCGCGAGCGACTCGCTCGTGCCCGCTTTTGCCTTGATCGCGTAGGCCTTACCGATGCAGAGAATAAGATGCCCTCAGAGCTCAGTGGCGGTATGCAAAAGCGCGTAGCCATAGCCCGTGCCATAGCACTGGAGCCTCGCTATCTCTTCTGCGATGAGCCCAACTCGGGCCTCGACCCCATATCATCGCGCATCATAGACCGCCTCATCAGCGACATCACCCACGAATATGGCATTACCACCATCGTCAACACCCACGACATGGCCTCCGTACGCGGCATTGGCGAGCAGGTGCTCTTCATCCATGATGGATATGCTGAGTGGACGGGCTCAAACGCCACCCTATACACCTCTGAGAACCCACACCTACGTGAGTTCTTAGAGAGTGACCAATAAGAAAATTCTTACGATTTACAACGCTCTTACGCAAGCCTTGAACTGCTCGCCACGATCCTCATAGCTCTTGAAGAGGTCGAAGCTTGCACAGCAGGGACTCAGCAATACAGCCTCACCATTCTGCGCCATACGATAGGCTGCGTCTACGGCATCCTGCATGCTCTGCACATCTGCTACGGACAAGCCGAAGGAGTCGAAGAACTCGTGCAACTTCTCATTGTGCAAGCCCATATAGATGAGTCCCACACACTTCTCGCGCACCAAGTCAGCAATCTCAGTATAGTCATTACCCTTGTCCTTACCACCGATGATGAGGATAGTCTTCTGCGTCATGCTCTGCAGGGCATACCAGCAGCTATTCACGTTCGTTGCCTTAGAGTCATTGATATAGTCTACGCCACGCACACGAGCCACATACTCGAGACGATGCTCTACGCCGCGGAAGGTAGACAAGGCCTCGCGTATCACCTCCTTGCCGATACCCGATAGGCTCGCTGAGATACCTGCGGCCATCGAGTTATACAGGTTGTGCTTACCAGTGAGAGCCAGTTCCTCCTGCTCCATATTGAAGGCATAGGGCGCAGTGAAATACAACTCTTCAGAGTCTGTATATGCCATCACACCCTCACGCTTGTCCTCAGCGAAGGGGTACAACTTGGCGTGTATGCCATGCTTTGACAACTCGCGCTGAATGATGGGGTCATCGTTCCAGAAGATGAAGGCATCATCGTCGGTCTGATTCTGCAAGATGCGGAACTTGGCATCTACATACTCCTGCATGTTATAGTTGTAGCGATCCAAGTGATCGGGAGTAATATTCAGCAAGATAGCAATGTTGGCACGGAACTCATACATATTGTCGAGCTGAAAACTGCTCAGCTCTATGATATAGTAGTCATAGTCACACGTAGCCACCTGATAAGCCAGGCTCTGTCCGATGTTGCCGGCCAGACCTACATTATAGCCTGCGCTCTTAAAGATATGATATATGAGTGAGGTTGTGGTAGTCTTACCATTACTACCCGTGATACATACCATCTTGGCATCGGTGTATCGTCCGGCAAACTCAATCTCAGAGATTACAGGTATACCCTTCTCCTGAATCTTCTGCATCATGGGCGCATCGCACGGTATGCCAGGGCTCTTTACCACCTCATCGGCATTGAGGATAAGCTCCTCAGTATGCTGTCGCTCCTCCCATACGATATGATACTCATCGAGCATCTGCTTGTAATGATCCTTGATGGCCGACATGTCTGAAAGGAACACATCGAAGCCCTCTTTCTGAGCCAGGATAGCAGCACCTACGCCGCTCTCGCCTCCGCCTAATACTACTAATCTTTTCATCGAATCTTAAGTGTTATTATCGTCAATGCTGCTAATATGATTGTCACGATCCAGAAGCGGACAGTGATCTTAGCTTCGTGAAGAAGCATATCTGGGCGTGCCACCTTGACGGTACAGCCGGGGTCCATCTTTTGCACTTGGGCTACAGAGGTTCGGAAATGGTCGTGTATAGGTGTACGCTTGAAGAAGCGCTGCTTCACGCCTTTCTTCTTGCCTGCTTTATAGTAGAAGCGCTGAATGATAACAGAGAGGCTCTCCACAAAGAAGACACCACAGAGGATGGGGATGAGCAACTCCTTGCGGATGATGATGGCACTCACGGCAATGATACCTCCAATGGTAAGGCTACCTGTGTCGCCCATGAAGACCTGTGCGGGGAAGGCATTGTACCACAAGAAACCGATGAGAGCACCTACGAAAGCACAGAGGTACACTACCAACTCCTCAGAGCCGGGGATATACATGATATTGAGGTATCCCGCCATGGAGATATGACTGGACACATAGGCCAGAATACCCAAGACGACACCTATGATGGCGGAGTTACCCGCCGCCATACCATCCATACCATCATTAAGGTTGGCACTGTTTGACACGGCAGTAACGACGAGGATTGTCATGAATACGAAGAGTATCCATCCGCCCAACTGCTTATGCTCGCCCATCCACTTGAAGGCATTGGCATAGTCGAGGTTATTGTTCTTGACGAAGGGGATAGTGGTCTTGGTAGACTTCTGAGCCTCACTCTTGTGTACGATCTCTGTGACGCCACCTACACGACTCTTCACCTCTACATTCTCACGTATCACAGCCTGGTCGCTCAGATAAAGGGTGAGACCTACGATGACGCCGAGGCCCACCTGACCGATAATCTTAAACTTACCATGCAGACCCTCCTTATCACGCTTGAACACCTTGATATAGTCATCGGCAAAGCCCAGGCCACCCAGCCACACCGTAGTAATCAGCATGAGCAACATATATACGTTGTTGAGCTTACCCAAGAGGAGACAGGGGATAAGTATCGCAGCCAGGATGATCACTCCACCCATGGTCGGGGTACCTATCTTCTGCACGCCAAAGGGGTCGATGCTCGCGTCGCGCTGGGTCTCAGTGATCTGCTGACGCTTGAGCATATCTATAAAGTGACGGCCAAAGATGGTAGACACCAAGAGAGCAATCAAGATTGCCAGCAGCGAGCGGAATGAGATATAGGTAAACATGCCTGCGCCGGGCACGTTGAGTTTGTTGAGATAGTCAAAAAGGTAATAAAGCATGTCCTAAATATTGCGTATTATACGGATTGATAAAATCGAGTGCGAAGTTACACAAAATAGCAGCACGATACAAGTAAATGACAAACTTTGGTCTATCAAAACTGAAGTCTGAGGCGCTAATGACAACTCTTTGTCTTGAAACTCGGCCCAATGTTTGGCACTTCGCCGTTTTTATACTAATTTCGCCATGGAATAACTGAAATTTACACTATAGATTTATGAAGAGCGAAAGACCACTATTCCTTATATCCAACGATGACGGCTACAAGGCACGCGGCATCAACTTCTTGGCCGAACTGCTGGCCCCCATAGCAGACATCATTGTGATGGCTCCCGACGGAGGACGCTCGGGCATGGGATGTGCCATCACCTCTAAAGACCCCGTATACTACAGCCTGGTCAGCCAGCGCGAGGGACTGAGCATCTACAGATGCTCGGGCACACCGGTAGACTGCATCAAGATGGCGCTACATGAGTTCCCCGAGCGCCAGCCCGACCTCATCATCGGCGGCATCAACCACGGTGACAACTCGGGAGTGAACGTACACTACTCGGGCACCATGGGCATCGTCATCGAGGGCTGCATGAAGGGTATACCCTCTATAGGATTCTCTCTCGACAATCATTCGCCCGAGGCCGACTTTGAGCCCTGCGCACCCTATATCCTGCAGATTGTCAATCAGGTGCTCGAGCACGGACTCCCAGAAGGCACTTGCCTGAATGTCAACTTCCCCGCTACCCCCATCTACGAAGGTGTGAAGGTGTGCCGCATGGCCCGTGGCGAGTGGACTCAAGAGTGGGAGGAGCATCCTCATCCCAGAGGAGGCAACTACTTCTGGCTCGTAGGCAGCTTCTGCCTGCGCGACGATCATCCACACGATGCCGACCGCCCCAACCTCACTGAAGGATACGTAGCTGTGACCCCCATACAGATAGACATGACAGACTACCGCATGATGGAGGAGATCACCAACAATTGGGACCTGACAATATAAGAACGATTAAAACATACATACAGCATGAAAAGAGCATTTAGCGCAGTACTTATCTGCATGATGGCTTGCCTCGGACTGCAAGCATCACAAGTAGACACCCTCAAGGTGCATAGCAAGAGCATGAACAAGGATATTAAAGTAGTAGCCGTACGCCCCGACAAAGCCCTCAAGGGTGAGAAGTGCCCTGTCATATACCTGCTCCACGGACATGGTGGCTATGCCGAGTATTGGATGAGCATACGCCCAGACCTGCCCGAGATTGCAGACCGCGAAGGCATCATCTTCGTATTGCCCGATGGAGGTCACGATAGCTGGTACTGGGATAGCCCCGTCGTAGAGAGCAGCCGCTATGAGACCTTCATCTCTAAAGAGCTCATCGAATATACCGACAACAACCTCAATGCCATCCCCGACCGCAACAAGCGCGCCATCACAGGTCTCAGCATGGGCGGACAAGGCGCCATGTGGAATGCCATCCGCAACAAGGAGGTCTTCGGTGCTGTAGGTAGCATCAGTGGAGGTCTTGACATACGCCCCTTCCCCAACAACTGGGGTATGAACAAGTACCTCGGCAACCGCGACGAGAACCTCGAGGTATGGAACAACTACACCGTCATCAACCTGCTCGACCGCCTGCACAATGGGGATCTCGCTATCATCTTTGACTGCGGCGTGAGCGACTTCTTCTACGAAGTGAACGTAGCCGTACACGAGCGCTTGAAGCAGATGAAGATAGACCACGACTTTATCTCACGCCCCGGCGCACACAATGGTACATATTGGAACAATTCGCTGCCATACCAGATCATGTTCTTCAAGAACCACTTCGACAAGCACTAAGCGAAAACACTCAACACATTAGACCATCGTGAAGTACTATCTCATTGCAGGCGAAGCCTCTGGCGACCTCCACGCATCGAACCTCATGCGAGCACTCAAGGAGCGCGACCCTCGAGCAGAGTTCCGCTTCTTCGGAGGCGACCTCATGGCATCGGTAGGTGGCACTCTCGTAAAGCATTACCGAGAGCTGGCGTATATGGGCTTCGTACAGGTAGTGCTACATGCTGGCACTATCATGCGTGGCATGGCTTTGTGTAAGGAAGACATCGTCTCATGGGCTCCTGACGTGGTGATACTCGTCGACTACCCAGGATTCAACCTCTCCATCGCAAAGTACATAAAGACACACACGCAGATCCCCGTATACTACTACATATCCCCCAAGATATGGGCATGGAAGGAGTACCGCATCAAAGACATACGCCGCTACGTCGATGAGATGTTCTCTATCCTCCCCTTCGAGGTGCCCTTCTATGCCAAGCACCAGTACCCCATACACTACGTCGGCAACCCCTGCGTAGATGCCGTAGCAGAGTTCAAGGCTGGGTACGGAGAGACGAAAGAGGACTTCTGCACCAGACACGGCTTAGACCCCGAGCGCCCCATCGTGGCCCTGCTCGCAGGCAGTCGCAAGCAGGAGATACGCGACAACCTCCCCATCATGATCGCCGCCGCCAAGCACTTTGCCCCCGGCACCCTACCCAAGAGATATAAGGGCAAGCCCCTCCAGTGGGTCATAGCCGGAGCACCTGGCATCGACAAGGAGATGTACGACACCTACCTGTCACAAGCCTCAGCAGCTGGAGACACCACCATCGTCTTTGGCGAGACCTATCCCCTACTCACCCACTCCTATGCAGCCATGGTCACCTCGGGCACTGCCACGCTAGAGACAGCCCTCTTCCGCGTACCCCAGGTGGTATGCTACTACATCATGTGTGGCAAGCTGGTATCACTCCTGCGCCGCCTCGTACTCAAGGTGCGCCACATCTCGCTGGTCAACCTCGTGGCCGACTTCACCGTGGTGCGCGAGCTGGTAGCCGAGGAGATGCGCGAGCGTGAGCTCAAGGAGGAGCTCGACCAACTACTGTTTGACGACACATACCGACGCCGCATGTTCGAGGAGTATGACGACATGGTACTACGCCCACTCGGTGAGCCCGGAGCATCAGAGCACGCAGCTGACAAGATGATAGAGCTACTCACGAAACATAAGTAAGAGGACAAAAAATGCGGAAGACCACTCTTCCGCATTTTCTATTTTATCACCCTATCGCCTTACAACGAGAGCACATAGATATATACCATCACCGCGGGGATGGCAAAGAGCATACTGTCGAGACGGTCAAGGATACCACCATGTCCGGGGAGCATATTGCCCGAGTCCTTAATGCCAAGGTGACGCTTGATCATCGACTCTGTGAGGTCACCAAAGGTGCCAAACACCACCACTACGAGCGCCATGCCTATCCATTGCCATACGTTCAAGAATCCGCAGAAGTGAGCCACAGCCACACCACTTCCCATGGTGAGCAGAGCGCCACCGATAGAGCCCTCCCACGACTTCTTGGGAGAGATGCGCGGGAATAGCCTGTGACGACCGATGAGCGAACCCACCAGGTACGCACCCGTGTCGTTAGCCCAGATAAACACATATATCGCCAAGGGGATAGCATAGTAGGGAGCCTCGCCATTGAAGCAAGCAAAGTCCTTGAACGCCAGCACATTGATCAGCGACAGAGGCAACACAATATACATCTGACTCAGCATCGTAGCACCGAGGTTGACAATCGGGTTAGGATTCTTGACATACAACTCCTTGATATAGCTATAGAGCAGGAATATCAGGTAGGGAGCGAAGATGATGAGCGACTCTCCATCGGTGAGGCAGTTGAGCCAGAAGGCGAAGAAGAGATAGCAGCTACCCATGATCACGATGGGTCGATTGACCTTCACAGTACCGGTACGCGACATGAGACCAAGGAACTCATTCACCGTGAGTGCCGTCAACAACAAGAACAAACCAGCCAAGCTGAGCGGACTGAGATAGGTACAGAGCACCTGTACGAGTACGATGGTGACACCTGTCAGTGTACGGATGATAAAGTTCTTCATATCGTCGTGTCTTTATGCATTTATTACAATATCATTACTTATTGTCTTGGTCAAAGTCGAAGCCTCCGAAGAGATTGTCGTCAGCCTTGCGCTTGCGAGTACGCTTGGGAGCCACAGGCTCAGCAGGTTCGGCCGCCTCAGTCTGAGCGGGAGCTTCAGCCACGGGAGTCTCCTCTACGGGAGCTTCTACAGGTTCAGCTACGGGAGCTTCTACAGGTGCCTCAGCAGCAATCTCTGCCTCTACCACGGTCTCAGCCACCTCAGCCACTACCGCTTCGGTCACTACTGCCTTGGTCTCCTTATGCTTCTTAGGCTCAGCAGCCTTGACGGGCTCAGCATCCATGATCTCCTCACTGCGCGATGCCCATGCACGCTTGCCAAAGATACGCTCGGCATCCTCTGCGAAGATCACCTCACGCTCCATCAGCAGGTCGGCCAGCTCGCGATGCCCCTCCTTATACTCCATGAGCATACGCTTAGCGCGCTCATATTGCTCAGCGATGAGCGCCTTCACCTCATTGTCGATGAGCTCGGCAGTCTTCTCGCTATAGGGTTTCTGAAACTGCTCCTGATTATTATAGTAGCAGATATTGGGCAAGTTGTCACCCATACCCGCAAAGGCTATCATGCCATAAGCCTGCTTGGTTACACGCTCCAGGTCATTCATCGCACCGGTCGAGATGCGTCCGATGAAGAGCTCCTCTGCAGCACGTCCACCCAGGATAGCACACATCTCGTCGAGCATCTGCTCCTTGGTAGTGATCTGTCGCTCTTCGGGCAGATACCATGCAGCTCCGAGCGCACGGCCACGGGGCACGATGGTCACCTTCACCAAGGGGTCGGCATACTGCAGGTGCCATGAGAGCGTAGCGTGCCCGGCCTCGTGCAGCGCTATGGTGCGCTTCTCCTCAGCCGTGAGCACTTTGGTCTTCTTCTCCAGTCCACCGATGATACGGTCTACCGCAGCCAAGAAGTCCTCCTTGTCCACCTTCTTCTTATTATGACGAGCAGCGATGAGCGCCGCCTCATTACATACGTTAGCGATGTCGGCACCTGAGAATCCCGGTGTCTGACGTGCCAGCAGATCCATATCTACCGACTTATCCAGCTTCAGAGGCTTCAGGTGTACGCCGAATACCTCCTTACGCTCATTCAGGTCGGGCAGGTCTACATGTATCTGACGGTCAAAGCGTCCTGCACGCAGCAGCGCCTTGTCGAGGATATCCACACGGTTTGTCGCAGCCAAGATGATCACACCCGAGTTAGTACCAAATCCGTCCATCTCTGTGAGCAGCTGGTTGAGCGTATTCTCACGCTCATCGTTGCCACCCATCGCGGGGTTCTTGCCACGTGCACGGCCTATGGCGTCAATCTCATCGATAAAGATGATACAGGGAGCCTTCTCCTTAGCCTGGCGGAAGAGGTCGCGCACACGAGACGCACCCACACCCACAAACATCTCCACAAAGTCAGAGCCTGAGAGTGAGAAGAAGGGCACATCAGCCTCGCCCGCTACAGCCTTGGCCAACAGCGTCTTACCCGTACCCGGAGGACCTACGAGCAGCGCGCCCTTAGGTATCTTACCACCCAGTTCGGTATACTTCTCGGGCTTCTTGAGAAACTCCACGATCTCCTCTACCTCCTGCTTGGCCTCGGCCTGTCCGGCCACATCCTTGAAGGTCACACGCACACTGTTGCTACCCTTGTCAAAGAGCTGTGCCTTAGACTTACCCACGTTGAACACACCACCAGGGCCGCCAGCGCCACCGCCACCCATACGGCGCATGATAAATACCCATACGCCCACGAGCAGGATGAAGGGGAAGAGGTTCCAAAACAGGTTGCTGAAGGTCTTATCCTTAGTCTTATAATCCAGTTTACCCGTGAAGGTTCCGAGCTTTTCCTGCTCATCGAGGAAGCGGTCCAGCGCCTCTACCGAGCCCACCTCTACATAGAGCACCACAGGCGCTCCCTGCTGTACGGCCGACTGTCCGAAGATGCGCGCAGCCGAGTCTGCGATGATCGTCAGCTCCACCTTATTATCGTCATAGGCCACCACCTTCTCGGCATAGCCCTTGCCCACATACTCCTTAAATTCCGAGTACGATATATTACGCTGTATGCCCCCTTTGGTTTCCGAAGGCTCCTTGAGGAACATATACATCAATGCCGCAAAGATGATCAGATACACCCACGAGAGGCTAAACTTAGGTGCCTTCTTGGGTCCCTGCGGATTGTTAGGGATGTTTTGACGTTGCTGTTGTTGGTTGCTCATTGCTTATTAGTCAAGGTTAGGAATCTCTGTCAGGTGAGCATCGGCCCACAGATTCTCAAGGTTGTAGAAGGCGCGATCCTCGGGCACGAAGATATGTACCAATACATCGCTATAGTCCATCGCCACCCAGCGCGCATTGCGCAATCCCTCTACTACGGTAGGCTTCACTCCTGCATTGATGCGCACATAGTCGCTCACCGAGTCAGCGATAGCCGCCACCTGTGTAGGCGTGTTACCTTCACATATAACAAAATATTTACATACAGAGTTGTCCGTTGTTGTGAGGTCTACGACAACAATATTCTTACCTTTCTTCTCCTGAATACCTTCGGTAATTCTCTTTACCAGTTCTTCCGTTTCGTTCATGCAATCTATATTTCTAATAGGGATATACTAATTTTAATGTACAAAGATAGGTTGTTTTCTTGAAATCTACCCTTTTTTAGGCGAGTAAAAAACGCTTTTTAATGCTTTTTTAGAAAAAAATGCAGAAAATTTGATAAAAAATCGTCAAAACGCTTGCTGTAATAAAAAAAAGCAGTACCTTTGCAGCCGTAAACGATTGGGCTATGGTGTAATGGTAACACTGCAGATTCTGGTCCTGCCTTTCCTGGTTCGAGTCCGGGTAGCCCAACGAAAGAAGCCGAAGCATTCGCTTCGGCTTTTCTTTTTGTATCTGACCAGCCTTTTATGGCTCACCTATACACTCCACGATGAGCCTCACCTGATTGCGCGATAAGATGCGCTCGTTGCCTTTGTAGCCAGCGTTCCTTAAGACATTATTGAGGTGACGTGTCACGTTCAGTTCCTCACGAAAGCGGCGGACGGCATCCCTGGAGGAGCGGTCAGGGTAGTAGAGTCGAGTACATGATCAGCATAGTCAGTGCGGGGCTTGAGCATGGCCTGCATGATCTGTAGGGCTCGCGCCATGATCACCTCGTCGCTCTCATCCGTGCGGGCCACCATATATCCCCCCGCTTGCGGATGACGGGCAGCACCTCCGAGGTCACCCAGTGCTTGAATCGGCGGGCACTCTCCAGTTTCGAGCCGAGGATGAGGGCGTAGAAGCCGCTCTCGTTGATAAAGGTGGTGAGCTGTTCTCTGCCGAGTGAATCGATGATACCGTGTTTCATGGTATCATCCTCCGCCACATGTTGTGCAATTGCGTCAAAAGGCTTCTTATACCCCAAAGCACTTGCTACGTCTCTTCCACAGAAGAGGGGCTCGCCCTTGCAAACGATTGACGCTCCACAAGTAGCAAAAATTCAGATAGCAAAATCGATAGTTTCAAAACGGGGCGATATCAAATATCAATATCAATTAACTTGCGCGCTGCTGTTGATGGATGAAATGTTTATGTATAAAAATCATATTTGAGTAATTAGATATACTAGTATATATAATTACATAAATATGCCCTATATATAGGGCGGTATGATTGAAGTAAGGTGCACAGGGTAACTGATATTGATATCTGATATCATTCGCTCAAGTGTGATGAATCGTTATTGCACCTCCCGCACGCCAGCGACGCAAGTGCGATAATTCAGTACCGGAGATGTGACGCGCAAAAATCCCCCTTACAGCACATAACAAACATAGCAGCAATCAGTTACACACGCACCGCCAAGAACTAAAAGACAGTAAATGACAGCAAATGACAACAACTGTATATGCCAAAAAACTTTGTAGTAACTTTGCTCTGTCAAAATCAAAGGGATGGGGGCGACCGATGAGATTGACAAGCGTTCATCGACATACTGACACAAACAAGACACGCCAATACGGGGGGAAACATGAAAAAGTAATGGTCCTACGTGATACGCAGGACCATTATTACACGAAAGATTATGTCTCTCACCCGTGTGGACTACTCTGTGATGTCACCCATAGCGAGCTGGTACTCGTGCCAGAGTCCATCGATGGTGTATTCATCGCCCAAGATGTGCTTGATGGCTCCGTCAAATGACCAGGGTACGATGTCCAGGGTGCTGAGGTTGAACTTGCGGAGGAAATCGGGGTCTTTGGTATCACGCAGCCATACGAAGAAGTAGCCTGCACGACGGTATCCGTCCATGTAGTTGCCTCCCTTTGGACGGTCTGCCTCACCATGGAAACCACCATTAGCTACACGCACGGCATCTGCCATGCCCTCAATAAAGGCCCAATACACCTTGTTGGTACCATAAGTACCTATTCCCTGGGGAGCGAGTTGGTAGGCGTGGGTAAGCTCGTGGAGGAGCACGCCGCGGGTCTCAAAGTCTACCTTGGCGGTGTCGTTGCCCTCGAATGACTTGGCGATGTGGCGGGTACTATAGTAGATGGAGATCTCGCCATCGCCACCGCTCTTGGCCGAGATGCCCTTAGAGTCCTTGAGGGTGTAGTAGAGGTTATTGACGGGTACGATGCTGTCTTTGGGACTGAAATAGAGGGTACTGAGCACGGTGCGTGCCTGCTCACTGATGTAGGCCTTGGGGTCGGGAATGAGGCTGTGATAGATGCGTGAGCCTTCGCTCTCGGGGGCTTGGTCGTCGAAGATGATGTTGCCCACGAAGTAGTCGTTCCATGCAGCCTGGGCGCGTGCTGCGCGCTTGTCTGTGTGAATGCCCTTAGAGGCACATGCTGACAGGCCCATCAGCATACACAGGGTGATGATCAGTAGGTTCTTGTTCATAATGTATATATCGTTATATTATTCGCCATCGGTGAGTGAATAGGGCTTGTCAGACTTGGCTAATCCGCGACGCTTGTTGGGGGTAGCACTCATGACAAACTCGAGGGTACCACCACGGAGCAGGTCGGCGTGGGTGATGTAGGTCTTGGTATAGGGCTTGCCATTGAGGCGTACCTCCTTGACATAGCGCTTCTGGTCACTCACACCAGGAGCCTTGATCTCCATCACGTTGCCACCAGGCAGGGTGAGCTTGAGGTAGGGCATATAGGGGGCACCCAGCACATACTGGTCGGTACCAGGGCATACGGGGTAGAAGCCCATGGCGGTAAACAGGTACCAGGCAGACATCTGTCCACAGTCGTCGTTGCCACCGAGGCCACGGATATGATTCTTATACATCTTGTTCATCACCTCGCGCACCCAGTACTGGGTCTTCCAAGGCTGTGAGGTCCATGCATAGAGGTAGGGGATGTGGTGGCTGGGCTCATTGCCATGTACGTAGCCTCCGATGAGGCAGTCTTCGGTGATATCTTCATTGGCCTCATAGTACTTCTCGGGGAGATGCATGCCGAAGAGCTCGTCGAGCTTGCGCACAAACTCCTTCTCTCCACCCATCTGACGGATGACACCAAACACGTCGTGGGGCACATGGAAGGAGAAGTTCCATGAGTTGCCCTCGATGAAGCCTTCGCCGTGGGTCTGCAGCACATCAAACTCCTTCTTGAAGCTACCATCTCTGTAGCGAGGACGGGCAAAGCCGAGTTCCTGATCATAGATGCGGCGGTAGTTGAGAGCGCGCTCACGATACTGGGCTGCAATCTCTTCGTTACCTGCGCTCAATGCGGTCTGATAGATAGTCCAGTCATCATAGCAGTACTCGAGCGTGGTGGATGCCGCTGTACCGCTTGCCTCCAGGGGCACATAGCCCAGCTTGAGGTATTCGCCCACGCCATCGAGATACTCTACATTCGATGTGGTGACCATAGCCTTCAGCGCTTCATCTTTGTCGACATCGGCTCCCTTGGCGATGGCATCAGCCAGGACTGAAGTGGCATGGTAGCCGCTCATACACCAGTTATCATTGGCCATGTGGCTCCAGATGGGGAGCAGGCCATGGGCGCTCTGCTGCTGGTGGCGTATCATAGACATCACCATATCGCGAGCCTCGGCAGGCTTCATAAGCATGAGGAAGGGGTGCTCGGCACGATAAGTGTCCCACAGGGAGAAGATGGTATAGTTGCGGAAGCCGTCGGCCTCATGGATGTTGTGATCCAGACCACGATACTTACCGTCTACATCCATATAGATAGAGGGGTTGATCATGGTGTGGTAGTATGAGGTGTAGAACATGGCCTTCTGGTCTTCGGTGCCCTCGACCTCGATGGATGCGAGCTGCTCATTCCAACTGTCAGAGGCTTCGCGAGCAATGGTATCAAAGTCCTTGCCTGCGGCCTCCGCCATGAGATTCTTCACCGCCCCATCGGCGCTGGTAGCCGAGAGAGCTACCTTGACTACGAGCTCGGGGTTGGCCTCGGTGTCAAACTCAAAGTATGACACGACCTTGCGGCCTGCCATCTCGGGAAAGTTCTTGTTGATGGGAAACTTGCGCCACCAGCCGTTGTAGAGAATGCGCTGATGGTCCTTGTAGCCATAGTTCTTGATGGGCTGCGAGAAGGAGATAGCAAAGTAGGTATAGTTCGTACGGGCCCAACCATTGGTAATGCGGTAGCCCGTGAGCAAAGTATCATTCTCGACGCGGAGGAAGGCCCAGAGGGTCTTGCCATCGTAGTTGTAGATACCATGGTTTAGATCGAGCACGATACGGCCATCACCCTCTTGAGGGAAGGTGTACTTGTGTACTCCCACATGCGGTGTAGCGGTCAGCTGAGCCTTCACCTTATAGTCGTCTAACTGAACTTCGTAGTAGCCAGGCATTGCTCGTTCTGTATCATGAGAGAAGCGAGAGCGATAGCCTCCATCGGGATTATCAGAAGTTCCAGGATTGAGTCTCAGAGTACCCGTAGTGGGCATCACCAAGATGTCGCCAAGGTCAGAGTGGCCAGTACCGCTGAAGTGGGTATGGCTAAATCCGACGATGGTCATATCATGATACTGGTAGCCTGCACAGTAGGCATAGGTACCCTTCTGGTACTTGCCATTGACATTGTGGGGGATAGTGTCTGTATCGGGACTGAGCTGTACGATACCAAAAGGTACGCATGCACCAGGAAAGGTGTGTCCCATGCCATCGGTGCCGATCATGGGGTTTACATACTCTACTTGCGCAAAGGCCGTCAGCGACAGAGCGATGACAGCCAAGAATGACTTGAATCTCTTATTCATAGTTATTTTTCTTTATTTACTCTTTTCACCTTGGGCCTTGCCCTGAGCGCCACCCTTGCCTGAACGACCCTTACCACCACGACCGCCCTTGCCGCCACGATGGGCGCCTGAGCGAGACTTGCCACCACGACCACTCTTGCCGCGAGGGGTGCTCTTCTTGGGATTGTATTCGGGAGCTTCGCCCAGCTCTTCGGGTACGGGGAGCTTGAAGACCTCACGCTCGATAAACTCTTCGATGGCTGCGAAGCGGGTCTGGTCATCTTTGCTGACGAAGGTGATAGCACATCCCTCAGCTCCTGCACGCGCCGTACGACCAATGCGATGCACGTAGTCCTCACAATCGCGAGGTACGTCGTAGTTGATCACAAGGCGTATGTCGTCAATGTCGATACCGCGCGAAACGATATCGGTAGCTACAAGTATATCTATGCGACCACTCTTGAACTCACGCATCACGACATCGCGCTGCGCCTGATCGAGGTCGCTATGCATCTCACCCACGTTGAGCTTCATACGGCGAAAGGCATTGGTCACCTCCTTGACCTTTAGCTTCGATGAGGAGAACACGATGACGCGCTCTGGCTTAGTATCGCTAAAGAGGCTCTTGATGATGCCCATCTTCTGCGCTTCGTGACAGATGTAGGCGGTCTGCACAATCTTCTCGGCAGGCTTGCTCACGGCGAGTTTGATCTCTACGGGGTCGCGAAGGATGGTAGCAGCGAGCTTCTGTATCTTGTCGGGCATAGTAGCCGAGAACATGATAGTCTGTCTACCCTCAGGGAGCTGCTTGACTATCTGCATGATATCATCGTAAAAGCCCATGTCGAGCATACGGTCTGCCTCGTCGAGGATGAAGAATGAGGTGCGAGAGAGGTCCACATTGCCCAATGAGATGTGACTGATGAGACGGCCTGGGGTGGCTATCACCACATCGGCTCCGAGGGCGAGGCCGCGGCGCTCCTGCTCATAGCGTATGCCATCATTACCGCCATATACGGCTACACTGCTCACGGGGACATAGTAGGAGAAGCCCTCCATAGCTTGGTCAATCTGTTGCGCCAGCTCGCGAGTAGGCGACATGATGATGCAATTGATGGCATCGTGAGGGAAGCCACCATCGCTGAGCATGCTGAGGATGGGGAGAAGATAAGCAGCAGTCTTACCTGTACCAGTCTGTGCCACACCGATGAGGTCGCGCCCTTCGAGCAGAGGCGGTATAGTGTGCTCCTGAATGGGGGTACAGGTGGTAAAGTTCATCGCGTCAAGTGCATCAAGCACATCATCATTAAGGTCGAGATCGTAAAAGTCCATGAAATATCTTATGTACTGATTGACAATTTTATGTTTACTATTTGCTGTTCATTTGCCACCTTACGGCTCAAAAATCTCCATCGCAAGAAAAAAAGCTGGTTGGCAACACTTGCAAATCACTTAGGAGCCTTCCAATAAAGATAAATTCCAATGAAGAGGAACACTATATTGGGGATCCATACTGCTATGATGGGGGGAGTGGAGCCGTTGATAGCAAAGGTAGACGACACCGTCTGGAAGACGATGTAGGCAAAACTCAGCGCTATACCGATACCCAGATTAAGTCCCATGCCACCCTTGACCTTGCGGGCTGAGAGGGAGAGACCGATGAGCGTGAGGATGAATGCCGCAAAGGAGGTAGCGATGCGCTTGTGGTACTCGAGCTCAAACTCCTTGATATTGGCAATGCCTCGGCGACGCTGCTTATCAATGTAGCGCTTCAGTTCGGGCGAGGTGAGCGTCTCTTGCTGATTCTTGGTAATAAGCAGATCATAAGGCTCTATAGCCACGATGGTGTCACGTTGGAGACCATTAGTAATATGTTCGAGCGTATCGGTGAGGGTACGCAGGTTCCAGTTCTTGGCCTTCCACCTATGAGGGTTTTCAGCATCACCGGCATACACCATGGTGCGGGCAGTGAAGTGAGAAGTCATCGAGTTGCCATCAAAGCTATCGAGCGAGAAGCGGTATATGGTATTGTTGCTACTCTCAAAACGCTCGATATAGGCTATGACATTAGGCTCTACCTCCATCTGTATATTGCGCGCACTCTCCACCTTCTTCTTTTTCTTGTAAGTATTCTCAAACTCGAGTCTCACCACATTGCCCTTGGGGATGACATACGCACCCAACCCATAAGTGAGGATAGCGATGAGCAGCGCTGAAAACATATAAGGCTTGAGCAGTCTATGGAGACTGGTACCGGTGGAGAACATGGCGATAATCTCGGAGTTCTCGGCCAGCTTAGAGGTAAAGAAGATGACCGCAATAAATACAAATAGCGGACTGAAGAGGTTGGAAAAATAGGGAATAAAGTTGAGGTAGTAGTCAAAGATAATGGCACGCCAAGGAGCATTGTTAGCCACAAACTTATCAATATGCTCATTATAGTCAAACACCACTGCGATGGAAATAATCAGCGCAATGGAGAAAAAATAATGCCCTAAAAACTTCGCAATGATGTACTTGTCTATACGTTTGAAGAATATGCCCTTGAATGGTATCTTCATGTCTTACTCCTATCCTTTTCTATTCGCCTACAAAATAGATTTGTGGAGGCAAGCAATATTAATTGCCCGCCTCACTTATAAACTTGATGCGCACGAGACGTATCTCTTCCTCTGAGTAGTCGTCACCCAACTCCTCAATCGCCTCGTCCAAATCGTCGGTCTCAGACTCTGAGAAGTAGTCGTAGATGTCGTCTACCTTATCATCATCGAGCACCTCCTCGAGGAAGTAGTCGATGTCGAGCTTAGTACCCGAATATACGATGCTCTCTACCTCGTCGAGCAGTTCTTCAAACTCGATACCCTTAGCCACAGCGATATCGTCAAGAGCCACCTTGCGGTCGATGCTCTGGATGATACTCACCTTCATCTGAGACTTCTTGGCCACAGTACGCACACGGATATCCTCGGGACGTTCAATCTCATTCTCCTCCACATGGCGGCGGATGAGGTCTACGAACTCCTGTCCATATCGTTTAGCCTTACCCTCACCTACGCCAGGGATGTTCTTCAGCTCATCGATTGTGATGGGATAGGTTGTTGCCATAGCCTCCAACGAGGGATCTTGGAAGATGACATAAGGGGGCAGGTCGTGCTGCTTTGACACCTTCTTGCGCAGGTCCTTCAGCATAGAGAAGAGAGCCGGGTCTACTACCACGGTACCTCCACCACGCATGGGTGCCTCGTCGTTCTCCTCCTCTTCGAAGTCGCGATCCTCGACAACCTTGAAAGATTTGGGCGACTTGAGGTACTTCTTACCTGCAGCCGTAATCTTGAGCAGTCCGTAGGTTTCTACGTCCTTCTCGATGAAACCTGAGATCATGGCTTGGCGTATTACTGCATTCCATGTCTTTTCCTCGTCGCCAGCACCAGTACCGAAGGTCTCCAGCTCATCATGTTGGTGAGCAATAATCTCAGAAGTCTCCTTACCGAGTATGATGTTGATGATGTAATCAGTCTTAAAATTCTCTTTTACAGCGATAATTGTCTCTAAAAGAGTACACAAAAGTTCTTTAGCTTCCACCTGTTTTTTAGGGTTTAAACAGTTATCACAATTTCCACAATTCTCCTCCTCATACGTCTCTCCGAAATAGTGAAGCAAAAGCTTGCGGCGACAAACAGAAGACTCACAATATGCAGTAGTCTCTTGCAGTAGCTGCTTGCCTATATCCTGCTCGGCTATGGGTTTGCCTTCGAGGAATTTTTCTAATTTATGTAAATCTTTATTACTATAATATGCTATACAACGGCCTTCACCTCCGTCACGACCACCACGTCCGGTCTCCTGGTAGTATCCCTCAAGACTCTTGGGGATATCGTAGTGGATGACATAGCGCACGTCGGGCTTGTCGATACCCATACCAAAAGCGATGGTGGCAACGATGACATCGATGCGTTCCATGATGAAGTCATCTTGAGTCTGCGAGCGCACTGCAGAGTCCATACCTGCGTGATAGGCTGCCGCAGAGATATCATTGGCCTTGAGCACCTCAGCAAGTTCCTCTACAGTCTTGCGACTGAGGCAATAGATGATGCCCGACTTGCCAGGCTGGCTCTTGATGAAGCGCACGATATCATGGTTTACATTCTTGGTCTTGGGGCGTACCTCATAGTACAAGTTGGGGCGGTTAAATGATGAGCAGAACTCCGCAGCATTGGCGATGCCGAGGTTCTTCTTGATGTCATCACGCACCTTGTGGGTAGCCGTAGCGGTAAGTGCAATGATCGGAGCCTTGCAAATCTCGTTGATGATGGGGCGTATCTTGCGGTACTCAGGGCGGAAGTCGTGACCCCACTCAGAGATACAGTGTGCCTCGTCAATCGCATAGAACGATATCTTTACCGAACGCAGAAACTCCACGTTATCCTCCTTGGTGAGCGACTCGGGAGCTACATACAACAACTTAGTCTTACCCGAGAGGACATCGGCTTTCACTTGATCAATGGCCGACTTGTTGAGCGAAGAGTTCAAGAAATGCGCAATGCCGTCCTCCTCGCTATAGTTACGGATAGCGTCAACCTGATTTTTCATCAGTGCAATCAACGGAGAGATGACTATCGCCATACCCTCCATGATGAGCGAGGGCAACTGATAGCACAACGACTTGCCTCCGCCTGTAGGCATCAGCACGAACGTATCATTCCCTGCGAGCACATTACGAATAATGGCCTCTTGGTCACCTTTGAAGGTGTCAAATCCAAAGTGCGTCTTCAGGACTTCCGTAAGGTCTATCTTTGATGTATCCATAACAATTCTCGCCCCTCTTATCATAGGCTCTCCGATAAACCGACGATGAGGAGCATCACAAAGTTAAATAGAAGTTTACGAATATTGCAAACTTTTTTGCACTTTTTTTGTTTACTCCCTATATTTTTTCCTAAGAGTAGTATCAAAGGGATATATTTAGCCCCCACTTCAGAAAACTGTGTGGGGGCTTAAGACTCAACCTGCAATATATTTTCCAATCTTCGGGATGCGTTGCAAAAGCACAAAGATAAATGCGACGATGACAAATGCACTGACTGCCGAGAGCAATATCTCTACCGGTGTAGTCCACACGCCCAGCACACCTGCGTCAGCGGTCCCAAGCCAGCCTCGGAAGAATCCGCAGATGGGCACCAACACGAGTAGATGACCCAGATACATGCCATAGCTGGCCTTAGATACAGGAAGTAACACCTTTTGGTAGAATACACCCGAAGCCTTCACCTTACGGAAGAGCAGGAGCCATGCCACTGCCATCAGTGCCACGCCGATAGTATCATTGGTCCAAGTGGTCTCCCACCACACAGCCATATCTACAGAGCCCCCCACGGGGAAAGCACCTCCAGCACTCTCAAACACACGCCAGAGGAAGCCCCCAAAGCAAGAAGCAAAACCCAAGAGATAGCAAGGGATGGCAATAGTGAGCGTCTTTACCCAAGAGAGTTCGCCTACAAAACGACGGAAGTATAGACCCAACAACAGGTACCCCAAGAATCCACTGAAGTAATAAAACACACCATAGCTATTCCAGCTACATTCGCCCCAGAGAGGGAAAAATGCCTGGCGAGGCAGTCCAGAGGTACCATAAATCACTGAGAGCTCGCCACCAGCAAGCCAATCGCGCAGAGAGGGGAAGAGTGTCGTAAATAAGCAAATGCCGAGATATACCTGCAACTCACGCTTACTCACCTTCTCAGCCCATGGCGAGAGCAACGGCATCAGCATATAGACACCTACAAGCATATAGACAAACCAAAGGTGTCCTGCAGAGTAGCAGAAGTTGAAGACCAAGTCACGAAAGTTCTGCACCGGCTCGCCCCACACGAGAGCATACACCAATGTCCATACGACGAAAGGCACCAGCACTCTCACAGCACGGCGACGTACAAACTCGCCTGCCTCGTGGCGCAGAGGGAAGAGCAGATAGCTCGATGCCATGATAAAGAGCGGCACGCACGAACGCACAAAAGAGTCGAAGAAGGATGCCCAGTACGCATCACTTGAGGTGAGGATTTGTGCACCATCACCACCGAGATAAAAAGGTTCGGTACTATGCACCAATATCACCATAAAACAGGCTGCTACACGCATCCAGTCTACCCAAACAATACGGGGATTTGTCATTGTGTCTTTCATAATTTTATGCATATAGTTTTACAATATTAGTCACGGTTCGCAGGTGCCACGAAACGATACAGATTACATCCTACAAAGTTTCCGATAACCAGACAAGGGTACAGTGTCACGACCTCCAAGAGGTGCTGACCAGTGTATGCAACGGGGACAGTCAAGTAATAGAACGCATCTGCCAAGCAGTGAGGGAAGCCGCAATTGATGAAGAGAGGTACACCAAAGAGCAGGGGAAGAGGATTCTTCTCGCGAGCAAATGTCACCACAGTAGTCATGATAAAACCACAACCTACAGCCAAAAGACCTGCACGCAAGGGACCAATAGCAAGACGACCCTCTAAAATCTTCTGCGCAGCAGCACCCAGATCTATCGGAGACAGGCGAGCAAAGAGAGCCACAAGCAGACAACCCGTGATATTACCCAAGAGAATGAAGAGTAGTTTGCCTATTGCACTCATCCAGCAACTGCGCCCCTGCTCATCACGCAAAGGAATAAAGCCCGCAGTACCTGTATACAAGGGAAGTTTATAGCCAACTACAGTAAGCAGGCCAAATGAGAACAATACAGCACCAATGATATTGGTACACGCCAAGTATCCCCAACCGGCAATGCCGACAGCGATACCTGAAAGAATAGCTAAGCGAAATGTATTCATCAATTATATCTAAATTATAAGTTAACCTTACACCATAGCAGACACCGAAAACCATGTCCACAAAAATTCAACGTACAAAGTTACGGATATTCTGTGATTTTTCATTACATTTGCAGAGAAAACAGCAATGACAAGGCGTGTTAGCATACACTTTGTCAGTTGTGAATTGCTAAATATTAATAGATAATAACATATGCTCATATCTCCCGATAAAGACCCCATGGGCGCAGCCATTGCTGAATATCACCGCACAGGACGTGCAAGCACACTCAGAGTCTTCTCCTCACAGTTTGACGAAGATGAGATACCTGTAGACCAGCTTTTCCGCACCTACGAAGAGATGCCCCAGATCGAACAACAGGCACTGACTCTTGCCCGAGGCCGCATTCTTGATGTCGGTGCAGGTAGCGGATGCCATGCCCTCGCCCTCCAAGATATGGGTAAGGAGGTGACAGCCATTGACATCTCTGAACTCTCGGTTGAGGTGATGAGAGAGCGCGGAGTGAGAGACTCGCGTGCTGTAGACCTCTATGATGAGCGTATGGCAGAACAGTTTGACACCATCCTCCTGCTTATGAATGGTTCTGGCATCATCGGCAACATTGAGGGCATGGGACGCTTCTTCCTGCGTATGAAGCAGCTCCTCACACCGGGAGGATGTATCTATATGGACTCCAGCGATCTCAAATATCTTTTCGAAGAAGAAGATGGCTCGTATGTCATCGATATTGCTGGCGATTACTATGGTCTTGTAGACTTCCAGATGCAGTATCGTCAGATCAAAGGCACCCCATTTGACTGGCTCTATATCGACTTTGACACCCTCTCATACTACGCTAAGCAATACGGATTTACAGCACAAATCGTCTGCGAAGGAGAGCATTACGACTACCTTGCCAAACTTTGGATAGAGTAATATATAAATTTCACAATATAAAAGGAAGAGGGTGCATCGTATGATACACCCTCTTCCTTTATTGATTATATTTTCATTCTAAGCAAAGAATATATTATCTACATCTACAAGATAACATACCCATGTAAATATCCTCAACAGATCCAAGCATAACAGATTAAAATCTTTTCGCCCTCATGGGTTAAAACAAGTGGTTTAGAACCATATATAAACGACGAGAGGAGTCATCCTGTTTGGACAACTCCTCTCTTCTAAAACGGCGGCTACCTACTCTCCCACAAACGCAGTACCATCGGCGCGGTCGGGCTTAACTTCTCTGTTCGGAATGGGAAGAGGTGGA
>JAFZFF010000074.1 GCA_017556045.1 Bacteroidaceae bacterium
CGAAATCTCATCTACCTGCTTACAACCCTTTTGGCTGGAACTGCCAAAACGAAGTTTTCTGGATACACGAGCGGAGGATTGCAAGTCTGCAATAATCTGGGAAAGTTCAGCATTTGTCTGTCGAGCATCGTGAAGTTGCTCGGTAAGAGAAAGAACAAGAGCGTTCAGACGTTGCTGTTCCAATGTGTTGGAGGATATAGTTTCATTAGCACGCTTCAACTCCTCACGAATAGCATCGAGCTGATCCATAAGGTGCATAACAAAACGGCTCATCTCCTCCGAACTCATACCAATACACGGATTATAAGGAGCTACCATTTATACAAGAACCACAACACTCCTTTGGAGACCTAAAGTTCTCGCCGTCGCAACCGATGCTTTCACACCGCATCGGCATTTGCACTGTACATAAGATATCAATTTTAAGACAGTGCGAAGGTCTACATTTTTTCTATTTGGAGCAAGACGTCATTTTTGGACGCTTACTCGACATTGGTCAACCGTTGCAGAATCTCTTCATACTCTGCTAATATTTCAGTAGACACACACAAGGTATTGGTGCCGTCAAGAAAACTTTGCCAAATAGCATGGTAGATGCTCCTCGGCGGTATGCTCTGTATGAGACTATTGGTGTCTAATACAATTCTGCTCATAACTCGGTGCGAAGGTGCTTGCCTCGAAGTTCGTCTAATCTCTGCTGGTCAAGGATGCCTTCGTCCCACAACTGATTCATACGCTGATCTACCTTCTCAGCATAATATTTGGTGAGCAATGCCTTTATTTCTGTTAAGCGCTCCAAATTGTCATCGTACGCGAACATCTTGAGCAGATGTTGCTGGATGGGGTTGAATACGGTTGATGCCATAAGCTTGTCTTCGTTGATTTGTTGCAAAGATACTAACAAACGAGCGAAAACATATCAAGCTTGCTTGAATATTTTTCACAGCGAGTGCAAATATCTTCGAGGTTTACCTCAAAGATAGTGACAAACGAGCGACATATCAAACTTGTTCGAATATTTCTCCTATCACTCTCTCCTTATCTTCAGTTCAAAGGCGTGAGTTAATTCTGAATTATGAACGATAAGAATTCTGAATTATGAATTATGAATTCTGAGCCAACCACACAATTTATTCTCTTCTTATATGCAACTCAAACGCCGATTCGAATTGAAAGTTGAAAATTGAAAACTGAAATTTACTGACTACTATTTACTCTCTTCTTATCTTCAGTTCAAATGCCTCTGAATGTTGTTCTACGAAGGCTTTGGAGTCGTTTACTACTAATGCGAGGTAGCCGCCGCCACCGGCACCGGGCATCTTCCAGGCGAGGACGTCGGGCATGGCGCTGTAGTGGGCGATGGCTTCGCGGATGTAGCTGTTGTCTTCCTCGGGGTGACCGACGTAGGTGGGGGCGATCATGCCGGGGAACATGGCGGTCTGGGCATCGAAGGAGGCTTTGTAGGCGGCGGCGAAGGCGGCGAGGTCGCGCTTGAGGATGGCTGCCCAGCAGGCTTCGGCGGCATCGGCGAGGGCCTTGACCTTCGCGGGGGTGATGTCCTTGCCTTCGACAACGGAGCAGCCGGGCTTGCGGGGCTCCATGGGGAGCATCACGAGGTGCTGCTCGAGGAAGCGGAGGGTCATCTCGTCA
>JAFZFF010000075.1 GCA_017556045.1 Bacteroidaceae bacterium
ATGGGCATAGTCGGAGGTTCCCCAAAAGATATTGCGCTGTGGCTCTCCCTCCTTGCTCGTGGTGTGGTCTTTGAGCAGGGTGGTCAATAGGTCGGGAGAGAATTGGCAGATATAATCCTCCAATATGTCTACTTCGATAGCCATAGCAACCATTCGCTAACGGTCGAGGACTACGGCAACCGAGTGTTTTATAAATAAGTACTGTTGAAGACAAAAAGAAAGCGTGAAGCCCTGCACAGTCGCTCGTTTCATAGTCTGGGGCTCCTGAGAAATGGCCTGTGCAAATGAAACGAACAACAAGAGAAGCCCCACGCTATATATGATATGCTAACAACCCCGATGTGCCCAAAGTTGCCATTGGCGTACGGATACACCAATGGCCTTGACACAATGAGGGCTGTACATATAAATACAACCAAGGGGCATCTACCGCTGCCTTGTTTTTGACTTGCACTTTGAAATTTTCTCAGGATTTCAGACTGCCAAAACCAAGCGTAGTAAACGCCTTTCAATATGTCTTGTCACCCACACGACACATCCACAGGGGATGGTGGCGCGAGTAACGATACAAAGGTAGAGAATAATTTTGAATTATGAATGATGAAACCTAATTTATTTGTGTTTCTCCTTTTTTAGCTGAAGTGTCGGTAGTTGGGTGTAATCATATGAAGAACAATTAAATAGCGACCGACACAAGTATCGGTGGGGTATCGGTGGGTGCTTACACCTGCGTTAGGAAAATATTACATGTGCGTAATGATTTTATTGCATGTGTAAACGCGACAAAATGGACAGCTGCAATTTTTGTGACGGAGGTCTGCAATTTTTCTCGAGGACAGCTCTAATAATTTTGCCACAAACAGCTTTGATTTCTACAAACAAAGATAAAGCTAAAAAAACGCAGGTTCGATCGCAAGAAAAGGCCTTTGTGTTTTCTAAAAATCTAACAGCCCATTTCTAAAAAACGAACAGCCCATTTCCCAAAAAAGAACCTATGATTTTCCAGCGTAAAGCAAAGTAGTACTAAGACATAGTACTAAGTAAAAAATATTTTTCGCTTAGTGCGAGCAAAGTAGTGCTTAGCACGAGCGAGGGCAACTTTATGCATTCTTACCAACAATATGTAAAATTGTACAAATGCAATCTCGGAGATTGCAAAACAAGTGTTTTCCAGGTGACAAAAGTTTATTTTTGGGGTGGCATGGCAGCGAAGCGTGTTCAACGCGCTTCGCTGCCAACGAGAACGATGACGAAAACGATAACTTTCATATGGAAGTTAATTGTCAATTCTCAATTATCCATTATCAATTTGCTGCTCCGCAGCTCTGCCATGCCACCCCAAAAATAAACTTTTGTCACCTGGGAATGGGGTGTTTGGGGCGAAATGCATGGATTTAGGGGCAAAATATAATTGAGAATTATAAGTTATAAATTAACGCGAGTTCGATATAAAGTAGAAGGAGAATATAAAGATGGATAAACTGCTATATTATAAAGAAAAAAAGCCGCGCGTCTCTCGACGAACGGCCTTTTCGAGAATAACTTTAGACTTTATTCTCAAAGAAAGGATGTTTCTTTATGATGTACTACCCATATTGCTATGGGTAGCATCATTATCAATTCGTATATTGCTAATTTAGTCTTCTGCCTGCTGCTTGGCCTCAAACTCCTTAATGAGCTTGTCCTGTACATCCATAGGAACGAGTTCGTAGCTTGAGAACTGCATGTTGAACGATGCACGTCCACCAGTGAGTGAGCTGAGTGCAGTAGAGTATGATGACATCTCCTTCAAGGGCACCTTAGCCTCGAGCTTTTCGTAACCCTTTTCGCTGTTCATACCCATAATCATACCGCGACGGCCCTGGAGGTCACCCATCACATCACCCATCTTATCAGAAGGTACGAGTACCTCTACATCGTAGATAGGCTCGAGAATCTTCGGACCTGCATTCTTAAACGCCTCACTAAATGCGTTGCGACCTGCGAGCATGAATGAGATTTCGTTAGAGTCTACCGGGTGCATCTTTCCGTCGTATACGATAACGCGTACGTCACGAGCGTAAGAACCTGTGAGCGGACCTTGCTCAAGACGGCTCATGATACCCTTGAGGATAGCGGGCATGAAGCGTGCATCGATGCTACCACCTACGATAGAGTTGATGAATACGAGCTTACCGCCCCACTCCAAGGTATGTTCTTCCTGACCCTTAACGCTGATCTTGAACTCCTGGTTACCGAACTTATATACATCGGGTACAGGCATGCCTTCGTAGTAAGGCTCTACGATGAGGTGTACTTCACCAAACTGACCTGCACCACCTGACTGCTTCTTATGACGATAGTCGGCGCGAGCTGCCTTAGTGATGGTCTCACGATAAGGTATACGTGTCTCCTCAAAGCGGATGGGGAGCTTCTCGTTATGCTCGAAACGCCATTTCAAGGTACGGAGGTGGAACTCACCCTGACCATGAACGATAGTCTGACGCAACTCCTTAGACTGCTCAACTACCCATGTGGGGTCTTCCTCACGCATACGGTTGAGGATGCTCATCATCTTCTCCATATCAGCCTCGTTCTCGGGACGGATAGCACGAGAGAACTTAGAGTTAGGATACTTGATGAAGTCAAACTGCCAGTCGCAATCCTTACCATTGAGGGTGTTACCGGTCTTCACGTCCTTGAGCTTCACGGTACAACCGATATCACCAGCTACAAGTTCTTCGACCTCGAAGCGGTTTGCACCTGCGCAGCAGAAGAGCTGTGCCATGCGCTCCTTAGAGCCACGGTCTGCATTGGTAAGGTCATCGCCTTCGCGTACTTTACCGCTGAGCACCTTGAAGTATTGTACACCACCGATGTGGGGCTCTACAGCTGTCTTGAAGAAATAGAGTGATGTGGGGCCATTGGGATCGGGCTTCACCTCTTCACCCTTAGTATTAACTACGGCGGGCATCTCATCTACGAAGGGAACTACGTTGCCGAGGAACTCCATCAAACGGCGTACACCCATATCCTTACCTGCACATACGCAGAATACGGGGAATATACCGCGGCTTACCATACCCTTGCGGATACCTTCACGCATCTCATCCTCAGAGAGTGACTCGGTCTCGAAGAACTTCTCCATCAAACCTTCGTCGTGCTCAGCAGCAGCCTCTACGAGGGCCTTGTGCCACTCTTTGGCCTTCTCCATCTCTGAAGCGGGGATGTCCTCGATGATAGGAGCACCACCTTCGGGGTTCCATGAATACTTCTTCATCAACAATACGTCGATGAGCTCATGGAAATCGGGACCTGTCTGCACAGGATATTGTACGGGCACTACCTTAGAGCCATAGATGCTCTTGAGCTGCTCGAGGATATTATCGTAATCGCACTTTTCGTTGTCAAGCTGGTTGACGAGGAAGATGACGGGCTTGCCCAACTGCTCTGTGTAGCGGAAGTGTGTCTGTGTACCTACCTCAGAGCCATACTGTCCGTTGAGCAACAAGATAGTAGTGTCGGTCACTGTAATGGCCGATGTTGCAGCTCCTACGAAGTCGTCACTACCCGGGCAATCGATGATATTCAACTTCTTGTTGTTCCACTCACAGCTGAATATAGTAGAGAATACCGAGTAACCATACTCCTGCTCTACAGGGAAGTAGTCGCTGACGGTGTTCTTTTGAGTGATTCTACCACGACGTTTTATAACTCCACTCTCATAGAGCAGGGCTTCTGTGAGGGTGGTTTTACCTGATCCATCATTGCCAAGAAGGGCAATATTCTTAATTTCGTTAGTCTTATAAACCTTCATAGTATTGCATTTTATTGTTAAAATTACAGCGCTTCTTGCTATCTGTTACAAGAAACGCTGCGAAAGTAGCAAATATTAATCGTACATACAAAAAAACTTGCAATTCGTTTTTATGTTATGCAACATACTTTTTGAAGGTTTTTGCTTTTTCTTCTTATTTTTTATATGTTAAAAACGACTTAATCGACTGATTCTTTGACAGAAACGCTATTTTCGGTATTTTCCGTGCTCAAGTCATAAATAGCGTCCGGATAGGTTACATCTACGAGGAAAAGTGCGTGAGCGGGCACTGAAGTGCCTGCACTGCAGCGATTTTTCTGCTCTATCACCCTGCAAAACTCCTCTACGCTCATCTTACCACGACCCACCTCGAGCAGCGTACCTACTACGGCACGCACCATATTTCGTAAGAAGCGGTCTGCCTGAATCACAAAGCGCCATTCGTGCTCATCGACCTGCTGCCACTGGGCCTGCATGATGCGACAATTATTGGTGGCCACATCGGTATGTAGCTTACTGAAGCTCGTAAAGTCTATATAGTCGAAGAGTCGGCGAGCTGCCTCATTCATCCGCTCAAAGTCGGGTGCATGGAACAGGCGCATGGCTCGATGACGATTGAAGGGGCTCTTGGCTGTAGATATATAATAATGGTACGTACGCGAGGTGGCGCTGAAGCGAGCGTGAGCATCGGCACATACCGGACATACTTGCTGAACGGCAATATCGGCCGGGAGCAGACGATTGAGCTTGTCCACCAAACGAGCACAATCGACATCTTGCTCGGTATCAAAGTGGGCAATCATCTTCTGAGCATGTACGCCTGCATCAGTGCGGCCTGCGCCTACGATGGGAGTATCTTCGCGCAAGAGTGTAGACAGGGCCTTGGCCAATGTCTCCTGCACAGACTCTCCATTGGGCTGTATCTGCCAACCATGATAGGCAGTGCCGTCATATGATAGGGTGATAAAATATCGCATGGGCTTATGATAAGAGAGCAGAGAAGACCTCAGAGCTCTTAGCTTTTACTATTGACAAGATTCATTGTATGCACTGCCACCAATGCTGCTGTCTCCGTACGGAGTCGAGAGCGTCCCAAGGTAATGGGTTGGAAGCCATTGGCGATAGCTTTCTCCACCTCTTCAGGACTAAAGTCACCCTCAGGGCCTATAAGCACAAGCGCATCTTCGCCGCACTGCAAAGCCTCCATTAACGGCTGTTTGTCCCCGTCGTAACAGTGGGCTATAAATTTCTTACCGCCGAAGGGATAATTGATGAACTTATCGAAGGGAGTCATGCCATTCAGAATGGGCAGCGTAGGCTTGAGCGACTGCTTCATGGCAGACACCAAGATCTTCTCTACACGCTCAGTCTTCACCACCTTACGCTCTGAGAAGCGGCAATCAAGGAAGGTGAGTTCGTCAAACCCTATCTCTGTAGCCTTCTCCGCAAACCATTCGATGCGATCCATGTTCTTTGTAGGAGCCATCGCCAAGTGCAGATGTCCCTTCCACAAGGGTTCAGGGGTAATGGTCTCGATGATGCGCATATAGCATCGCTTACCACTGATGATATCGATTTCGGCACGATAAAACGAGCCCTTACCGTCGGTGAGCATCACCTCAGTGCCTTCGGTGAGACGCAATACGCGGAGAGCATGAGCAGCCTCTTCCTGAGGTAGCTCAAGGGTGGTAGCAATGTCGGGGGTATAAAACAGATGCATGTATTTGTGAGTTATGAGTTATGTGAGTTGTGGGCTATGAGTTGTGAGCTATGAGTTGATTCCTTCACCTTCTTCTCTTTCCTTAATCACATCGCGCAGATGAGCGGCAAGCTCGTAATCTTCACGCTCGATTGCCGTCTGCAACACGCCACGCAACACATCGGTATTCATCACCGTGATGGGCATAGAGTAGGCACCACCGCCCTCATCGCGCATACACTGCGTATTGAGCAGCTCTTCGTCAATACAGATCGGGCAACCGCGATGCAATGCTATAGCTATAGCATCGGAGGTGCGAGCATCTACGTTCACCTCTTGGCCATACTGCTCACATACCAGGTAAGAGTAAAAGACTCCACTCTTTACCTTATATATATATACCTCGCGGATATTGATAGCAAATGCGTCGGCCATACCTGCCAAGAGGTCGTGCAACATGGGGCGTTCGGGTGTGACCTCACGAAGGTACATAGCGATGGCTTGCGCCTCGAGCAATCCCACCAGAATGGGAAGGCTGCGAGTGCCCTCTTTCTCGCGAAGCAGAGCGATATAGAACTTGTCATTAGACGCTCGCTGCAAGAGATCCTGTACTTTGAGTTCAACTTTATTCTTCATTCCCACTAATGTTAGCCTTCTCGGTGCAAAATTACACCATTTTTTTTAGAAACACAAAGAGCATTACGTTGTTTTGTGATTTGCGAGATTAAGTGACGGAGAAAAAATTCCGTTAAACATTCCACTATTAGAAGATATTCGATATAAAGATTTGAAAATCCAATAATAATATCTATCTTTGCGCGGATATAACCAAGCATACTATTAAAGATAAGATAGGATGGAATTTACAGCTAAGCAGATAGCAGCGTATGTCGGAGGCGAAATCGTAGGCGACGAGAACGCTACCGTATGCACCTTTGCCAAGATTGAGGAGGGTGTAAAGGGAGCCTTGTCGTTCCTCTCAAATCCGAAATATGCTTCATACATATACGACACACAATCAAGCATCGTCTTGGTAAACAACGACTTTGTACCCGAGAAGCCTATCCAGGCCACACTCATCAAGACTGCCAACGCCTACGAGAGCTTGGCAAAGCTGATGACACTGTACGAGTCGGTAAAGCCCAAGAAGGTAGGCATCAGCACTATGGCCTCAGTAGCAGCGTCTGCTACCGTAGGTGAGAATGTATATATCGGCCCCTTCGTATATGTGGGCGAAAATGCTATCATTGGCAACAACACCATCATCGAGGCCAACGTCTCTGTTGGCGACAATGCTACCGTAGGAAGCGACTGTATACTCTACAACGGCGTCACTATATACCACGACTGTAAGGTAGGTAATCGTTGCATATTACATGCAGGCAGCGTAGTAGGTGCCGACGGCTTCGGCTTTGCACCCAGTACCGATGGATATGAAAAGATTCCCCAGATCGGTATCGCAATCCTCGAAGACGACGTAGAGATTGGTGCCAACACCTGTATCGACCGCGCTACGATGGGCGCTACCATCATCAAACGTGGCGTAAAGCTTGACAACATGGTACAGATAGGCCACAACGTAGTCGTTGACGAGCATACCGTAATGGCAGCACAGTGCGGAGTGGCAGGCTCTACAAAGGTAGGTAGCTGGTGTATGGTAGGCGGACAAGCTGGCATCAGCGGACACATCAAGATAGGCAATCAGGTCAAGGTAGGCGGACACTCTGGTGTCAACAACAACACCGCTGACGGCAAAGTCATCATGGGATATCCCGCATTTGACCACAGCCAATTTGCCCGCGCCACTGTTATCTTTAAGAAGTTGCCAGAGATGTATCGAGAGATGGACACTCTGAAAAAAGAGATTGAATCACTGAAACAACAACTTGCAGACAGCAAGGCTTAAACCAACTATGGCAAAACAAAAAACGATAAAAGAGAGTTTTTCGCTATCAGGCAAAGGACTACATACAGGACTCAACCTCACTGTAGAGTTTCTCCCTGCACCGGAAAACTATGGATATAAGATAGAGCGCATCGATGTAGAGGGCGCTCCCCTCATCGAAGCATTAGCCGAAAATGTCACCGAGACACAGCGCGGAACCGTACTCTCCAATGGCACAGAGCGTGTCAGCACCGTAGAGCACGGTTTTTCTGCTCTCTTTGCATTGGGGGTGGACAACTGCCACATCAAGGTCAATGGTCCCGAGTTTCCCATCCTCGAAGGTAGCGCAAAGTTGTATGTCGAGAACATCCAGCGAGTAGGCATCGTAGAGCAAGAGGCTGAGAAAGACTACTTCGTAGTGACCGAGCCCATCGAATATCACGATGAGCAGAGCGGTTCGACACTTAAGATCGTGCCTGCTGATGATTTTGCGGTCAGCACCATCGTATCGTTTGACTCGAGCAGCATCAGCAATCAGCATGCAGACCTCATGAATATGGAAGATTTCCCTACAGAGATTGCTCCTTGCCGCACCTTCGTCTTCGTACGCGACATCGAGCCCCTGCTCGCTGCTGGCCTCATCAAGGGTGGCGACCTCGACAACTCCATCGTTCTCTACGAACGTGAGATGCCACAAGACCGCTACGACCGCCTGGCAGATGCGATGAACATCCCCCGCATGGATGCCACCAAGCTCGGCTACATCAACCATCGTCCATTGGTATGGGACAATGAGCCTGCCCGACACAAATTGCTCGACATCATTGGAGACATGTCACTCGTAGGCAAGCCCATCAAGGGACATATCACTGCATACCGCCCTGGACATAGAGTAAACAATCAGTTTGCGAGACTACTGAGAAAGCATATTAAGTAAAAACAACCTTTGTCAACACACTAAGAAATGAGTAATATCAGCCCATTAGCATATATCCACCCCGAAGCCGTTATCGGCGAGAATGTGGAGATTGGTCCCTTCGTGTACATTGACCGCAACGTTGTGATTGGCGACAACAACGTCATCATGCCCAATGCCAACATCCTCTACGGTTCGCGCATTGGCAATGGCAACACCATATTCCCCGGCGCAGTCATCGGTGCTATACCGCAAGACCTCAAGTTCCGTGGCGAAGAGACTACAGCAGAGATTGGTGACAACAACACCATCCGTGAAAATGTAACCATCAACCGAGGCACAGCAGCCAAGGGTAGAACTATCGTAGGTAGCAACAACCTTCTCATGGAGGGCGTACACGTAGCACACGACACTATCGTAGGCAATGGCTGTATCATTGGCAACCAGACCAAGCTCGCTGGTGAGGTTATCGTAGACGACTTTGCAGTCATCAGCTCTACCGTACTCATCCACCAGTTCTGCCGCATCGGTAGCCACGTGATGATACAGGGCGGATGCAAGAGCAGCAAAGAAATCCCTCCCTACATCATCGCAGCTCGCGAGCCCATCGCATACTGCGGACTCAATCTTGTAGGTCTGCGTCGTCGTGGCTTTACCCGCGAGCAGATTGATGCCATCCATCAGGCCTACCGCTACATCTACCAGAGCGGACTCAACACCACCATGGCCCTTGAGCGCATCAGAGAAGAGATGGAGATGACCCCCGAGGTCGAATACATCGTTTCCTTCGTCGAAGGAGCCAAACGAGGCATTATCAAATACGAAGACTAAAACATACACACATACATAACTATGGTATACCGTTTTACTATTATCTCTGATGAGGTAGACAACTTCCGCAGAGAGATTCAGATTGACTCTGACGCCACATTCCTTGATTTTCACAATGCAATTTTGAAATCAGTAGGCTACCCCAATGACCAGATGACCTCATTCTTCATCTGCGACGACAATTGGGAGAAAGAGACCGAGGTCACCCTCGAAGACATGGGTACTACATCATCTGACATGGACAGCTGGATTATGGAGGAGACCCCTCTGAGCGAACTCCTTGAGGACGAGAAGCAGCATCTGCTCTATATCTTTGACCCCCTGGCTGACCGCGCCTTCTTCATCGAGCTCACAGAGATCATCACAGGCAAAGACCTCGACGAAGCCGTATGCACCAAGCAGACAGGCGATGCTCCTCAGCAGCTCCTTGACTTCGACCAGCTGATGGCAGCACAGGTCGTGACCACAGACCTTGACGATACCTTCGGCAACGACGACGACTTCGACCTCGACGAAATTGACCCCGACGGCTTCGAGATGGGTAGTGCCGAAGATTTTGAAAGCATGCTCTATTAATCGAATAACGAAGAGTGGATAGAGAGAGTCTGCAACGTCCTCCCCTATCCACTTTTCATTTTCACTCATCACTCTTCCCTCTTCACTTTTCACTCAATGAACACCCTTGTCGTTCTCCTTGGCCCCACAGGTGTAGGTAAGACCGCGCTAAGTTTCGCCCTTGCTGAGCGGTTGGGCTCGCCCATACTCTCAGCCGATTCGCGCCAGCTCTACGCAGAGATACCCATTGGCACCGCAGCACCTACCAGAGAGGAGCAAGAGCGAGTGAAGCATCACTTTATCGGTACACATCACCTTACCGATTACTACAGCGCAGCACAGTACGAAATCGACGTACTGAAGCTCACCGAAGAGCTATTCCCCACACACCCTACACTACTGCTCACTGGCGGCAGCATGATGTATATAGACGCCGTATGCAAGGGCATCGACGATATACCTACGGTAGATGACGTCACCCGTCGCACCCTCCTCGACCGCTATAAGCAAGAGGGCTTAGAGCCACTTGTCGACGAGCTACGCCTACTCGACCCCGAGTATTACCGCATCGTAGACCTCAAGAATCCCAAGCGCGTCATCCATGCACTCGAGATATGCTACATGACAGGGCGCACCTACACCTCATTCCGCACACAGACAGCCAAGGAGCGTCCCTTCCGCATCATCAAGATAGGCCTGCGCCGCGAACGCGAAGAGCTCTACGACCGCATCAATCGCCGTGTAGACCAAATGGTAGCTGATGGCCTCATCGACGAAGCACGCCGCGTATATCCCCATCGTCATCTCAACTCACTCAACACCGTAGGATACAAAGAGCTCTTTGCCCACTTCGATGGCGACTGCACCCTGGAGTTTGCCATCGAGAAGATAAAGCAAAACAGCCGCATCTACTCGCGCAAGCAGATGACCTGGTTTCGCCGCGACGAAAGCATCCGCTGGTTCCACCCCGACGAGGTAGATGCCATTATCACATACTTAGAAGAGCTGCTGTAAGGAAGCCAACAACAATACCCCGCCCTCATGAAGCGAACATTATATGCCATACTGCTACTCTGCCTGAGCGTCACGACCCTGACAGCCCAGACTCCCATACGTCAGTGGTTCGTCACCATGCCCGACTCTATTACACCCCTACTCACAAAGAATGACCGATTGGACTTCATTGACTTCATCGACAGCCACATGAGTGCCGTAGTCACCAATCGTCTCGATGGAAAGTCGCGCATGACCCAGCTCACCGACGACTATATACACATAGAGTACACCCCCATCAGCGACATCACCATGAAGCTGCTGCCCGTATCTGACACCACCCGCATACTCTGCATGGTGACAACGATGAAGGCCGCCGTTCGCGACAGCCGCATCAGCTTCTATTCAGAGGGGTGGAAGCCACTTCGCGCCAACAAGCTCTTCAGTGAGCCCCGCATGAAACAATTCTTTACCGATGAGCCGAACGACTCTGCCCTACAGGCTCGGCAGAAGCTCGACATCTACTTCAAGACCTATAGTCTCTCACCGCAAGATAACGCTCTCACCTGCCGCCTCACCACCCTTGACTACCTCAGTGTAGCTGACAGAGAGGCCGTAAAGCCCTACGTGCGCGAAGAGCTCAACTACGACTGGAACGGCGCTAAATTTATCATAAGGAAGTAAGACGACGTACAAGGGACTCATCCTAAACGACGCAGCCTCTTCGTCTAATCTATATGGACAAAAATAGCCCATCTCGTGTGAGAGGGGCTATTGTTACTACTGTCCACCAAGGGAAGTATCTCTATCCTATGCCTGTAGCCACTTATACTTGACCACGCTATAGATGGGCACAAAGGGAAGGATGAGCGGAGTCTTCTTGATGTATTTCTGAAACTCGGGGTCGCTGCCATAGGTCTCTATCTGACGCAACTCAAGGCGGCGCGCACCACTGAACATCACATACACGATGCCGATATAGCCGAGCGCGGCAATCACCCACTGACCAACTGTGCAGCACGAGCCGAAGCAGATGATGAAGCTACCCGTCCACATGAGAATCTCACCAAAGTAGTTGGGGCAACGCACGATGCGATACAATCCCGTGTCTACATATCGACGAGCATTGACCTTCTTGGCAGCACTCTTCTGCGCATCGGCCACCATCTCGATGATGACACCCAGGGCAGCAATGATAGCACCAGCCCACATCCATCCCTCACTTACGGGAAGTCCCTCTCGGAGGTTGTGGAGGTAGAATGTCACAGGACTTATCTGACCCACATAGAGCACGGCACACATTGTCCATACCGACCACATGACGAAGGCAGGCTTCTTCACTGTATTCTCAGGCTGATAGAGGATATGCTTGTAGGTCTCTGAGCGTTTCTCCCTATGCAGCAGATACAAGCCCAGACGAAGGCCAAAGATAAACCACACCACACACGACAACAGCGCGGGCCATGTGATAACATCGCGGAAGATAACGACTGTAGCTACCGAGAGTACCGAGATGGTGAATCCGTAGCCAAGGCTAAAGAAGTAGATGAAATAGACCCATCCGAGGGCCGATACGGCAAACGAGAGTGCCAAGAGCAGATAAAGGTAACTCATGATAATAATACTTTTTTAGGTGTATAACTATATTTTGTGCAAACTTAGGAAAAAATATGGTTTTATACGCCTATCGGATAGAAAAAATTTTTCGTTCGTGTTTCTGCCTTTTATTTCAGAGGGTACTAACACCCTCATGCTTGTGTATTGTAAGACTACAATAAGCCTTCTCTTTCTTTTCTGATTTCATCTAATACCTTACCCCCGTATGAGAAGTATTTAGTAACATTATAGCATAAACAATGAGCAATGAGCCTTTGGGCTGTGGGTAAAAAGAGAGAGAGGGTATGTCTTGACGACATACCCTCTCTGTATTTCTGGATAGGTGTTATCCTTACTTCTTCTGAGCTCTTGCGTAACGGCTCATGAACTTATCTACGCGACCAGCGGTGTCAACCAACTTAGACTTACCTGTGTAGAAGGGGTGAGAAGTGTTAGAAATTTCAAGCTTAACTACGGGATAAGTCTCGCCTTCGAATTCGATAGTCTCCTTTGTAGCGCATGTAGAGCGTGAAAGGAAGCAATCGCCGTTAGACATGTCTTTGAATACTACAGGACGATAGTTCTCAGGATGAATACCTTTTTTCATTGTTTTATTTCGTTTAATTAGTTATTACTCTGTTTTATTGCTGGTAACAATAATGTGTAATGGTTTTCGGACTGCAAAGGTACAACAAATCCTCTGAACAACAAAAGTTTTTAGCTATTATTTTAAATTTCTTTTCGTTAGATGAGTCTTTTAGCTATTTTTCGCTGTATTATCTCTATTACTTACCAATACGTATGTGGTATAATGTTTTTTTCGTACATTTGCACGATAAATAATTTCGCACGATGGAATTCGAACTCATATCAGACTATAAGCCGATGGGTGACCAGCCCGAAGCAATAGAGCAGCTTACGCAAGGTGTGCTCAATGGAGTGCCCGCACAGACCCTATTGGGTGTGACGGGCTCAGGAAAGACGTTTACCATTGCCAACATCATCAAGAATGTAAACCGCCCTACCCTCATCCTGAGCCACAATAAGACGCTGGCTGCGCAATTGTATAGTGAGATGAAGAGTTTCTTTCCACACAATGCGGTAGAGTACTACGTATCGTACTACGACTATTACCAACCGGAAGCTTACATCCCATCTACCGACACCTATATAGAGAAGGATCTGGCTATCAATGATGAGATTGACAAGCTAAGGCTTTCGGCTACATCGGCACTGCTATCAGGCAGAAATGATGTGATAGTCGTCTCGTCTGTATCGTGTATATATGGTATGGGCAATCCCGCGGAGTTTTACAACAGCATGATAGAGGTACGCGTGGGTATGAAGCTCGACCGCAACGTCCTGCTGCGCCGACTGGTAGACAGCCTCTACGTACGCAATGACCTGGAGCTCAACCGCGGCAACTTCCGCGTGAAGGGCGACACGGTAGACATCTACCTGGCATACGCCGATGATGTACTGCGCATACAGTTTTGGGATGACGAGATAGATGCCATCGAGGAGATTGACCCCGTGAGTGGCATGCGCATGAATCGCTACGATGCCTACAAGATATACCCGGCCAATCTCTTCATGACCAGCAAGGAGAGCACCCTGCAAGCCATCTATCAGATAGAAGATGACCTCGCCAAGCGAGTCGAATACTTCCGCGAGATAGGCAAGCCTCTGGAGGCTAAGCGACTACACGAGCGAGTGACCTACGATATGGAGATGATGCGCGAGCTGGGACATTGCTCAGGCATCGAGAACTACTCGCGCTACTTTGACGGCCGCGAAGCTGGCACCAGACCCTACTGCCTACTTGATTTCTTCCCGAAGGACTACCTGATGGTCATCGACGAGAGCCACGTGAGTGTACCTCAGATACACGCCATGTATGGAGGCGACCGTGCTCGCAAGACCAACCTCGTGGAGTATGGCTTCCGCCTACCGGCAGCCATGGACAATCGTCCGCTCAAGTTTGAGGAGTTCCAGGAGATGACCAACCAAGTCATCTACGTCAGCGCCACACCTGCCGACTACGAACTGGCACAGAGCGAAGGCATCATCGTAGAGCAGGTGATACGCCCCACAGGACTCTTAGATCCCATCATAGAGGTGCGTCCCACGCTAAACCAGATAGACGACCTCATGGAAGAGATACTCGTGCGTGCCGAGCATGACGAGCGCATACTCGTCGTGACACTCACCAAGCGCATGGCCGAGGAGCTCTCAGAGTACCTCCTCAACCACCAAGTGAGATGCAACTACATACATAGCGATGTAGACACCATGGAGCGTGTAGAGATCATGAACGCCCTACGCCGTGGCGAATATGATGTGCTCATCGGCGTAAACCTCCTACGTGAGGGACTGGACCTCCCCGAAGTATCGCTCGTGGCTATACTCGATGCCGACAAGGAGGGATTCCTTCGCAACCACCGCTCACTGACACAGACAGCCGGACGTGCCGCACGTAACGTCAATGGACTGGTAATCATGTATGCCGACAAGATTACCGACAGCATGGCAAAGACCATCGGTGAGACCAACCGCCGTCGCGAGAAGCAGTTGGCCTACAATGAAGCTCACGGCATCACACCACAGCAGATACGTAAGGAGATCAGGAATCAATTGACAATGGACAAATCACAATTGACTACGGACTCTGATACACATAGCAAATATGGCAGCGGCGAAGGCAGTAATTATCAATTGTCAACACCCAATACTCAATTAGGAAAAGCCGCCGACCCCATCGTAGAATACATGTCGCGTAGCCAGCTCGAGAAGAGCATCGCCCGCACTCGCAAGCTGATGCAAGAGGCCGCCAAGCAGCTCAACTTTGCCGAAGCAGCACAATACCGCGATGAGATGTTCCGACTAGAAGAGATTCTGAAAGGAAAATCATGATTTCACAGCAACGCCCTCACTTACACTCTCAACAATGGCAAAATCACCACGAACGATTGTAGAGAGAGGAATTTGCGTATGCCCTAATGTAACTGGACTCCAGAAATAAAATGCCAATAAGTTCGGTGTATTCAAAAATAAAGTTGTACCTTCGCAATAACGTTTAATCTTCCACATACAAATACAAAAAACAACATGAACAAACAAAGACTGATGTCACTCGACACCCTGAGAGGTTTTGATATGTTTTTTATCATGGGACTATCCGGATTGGTAATCTCTGTGTGTAACCTCTTCCCCGGCACCTTCGCTGATGAGATAGCCAACCAAATGATCCACGTCAAGTGGAACGGACTCACACACCATGACACTATCTTCCCCTTATTCCTCTTCCTTGCCGGAGTATCATTCCCCTACTCCTACGCCAACCAGCTCTCTAAGGGTATGTCTCGCGGCCAGGTCTATGCCAAGATCTTCCGCCGTGCAGCCACACTCGTCTTCCTCGGACTGATATACGAAGGGCTGCTGAAGTTTGACTTCGAGAACCTGCGCTGCGCCAGCGTACTGGCCAGAATAGGTCTTGCTTGGATGGGAGCAGCACTGCTCTTCATCAACTTTAGCGCACGCACACGAGCTATCATCTGTGTGGCGATACTCGTGGGATACGGATTGCTCAGCGCACTGGTGGGAGCACCTGATGTGATTGGTGCCGACCCACTCAGCCGCGAAGGATGTCTGGTAGGTTACATCGACCGCCTACTACTCCCTGGCCGCCTCATCTATGACGACAACCGCTTTGACCCCGAAGGTCTGCTCTCTACCATCCCCGCCGTGGTGACAGCCATGTTGGGTATGTTCACTGGAGAACTTATCCGTCTTCCCAAAGAGCGTATGAGTGGAGAGAAGAAGACGCTGTGGATGATTGCAGGCGGTGTAGTACTGCTTATCATCACCCTTCTCACTAAGGGCGTACTTCCCATCAATAAGATGTTGTGGTCAAGCACCTTCGTTTGCGCCGTAGGCTCATACTCATTGTTCATGATGGCCTTGTTCTACTACATCATAGACGTGCGTGGATGGCAAAAGTGGACTATCGTATTCCGTGTAGTCGGCATGAACTCTATCACCATCTATCTGGCTCAGCGCATGATTAGCTTCTCTACGACCAACAAGTTTCTCTTCTCAGGTCTTTCGGGCCTCTTCCCCGAGAATATGCAACCTGTAATCATGAACACGGGTTACATCGTAGTATGTTGGTTGTTCCTCTATTTCCTTTACAAAAAGAACACTTTCCTGAAGGTATAAATCACAGGAATAGAACATAACAAAAACGAATGACAGCAGTTACCACGAGGATAGCTGCTGTCATTTATTTTGTCAGATACTTTTACTCTAAGTAGACTCCGATGCCTCCGCTGAGCTGGAGGAGTGATATCTCACACAACTTGGTATTGTACTCGGCTACGAGGATACGCTCTTCGGCATCGAGGAGGCTCTTCTGTGCCTCACGCATCTCTATACCAGAGAGGTCACCCAGGAGGTAACGTTCGTGAGCAATGGAGTAGTTCTCGCGAGCTGCCAACACATTCTCTCTCTCGAGGGCGAGTAGCATACGATTGTTCTCATAGGCCTGCCAAAGGTCTGCAAGGTCGGTATAGAGCGAGAGGGTGAGGTCATACTCCTCGAGCTCGGCATTCTTCACACTGAGGCGGGCATTGCGCTGCTCGCTACGACGCTTACCATCGTAGAGGTTGAAGCCAAGGGTAAGGCCTACATCGCCACCCCACTGATTGCGCTTGAGCGTAGCGCCAGCACCGTAGTGATTGGTGCTATAGCCGTAACCTGCAGCCAGCTTTAGGTAGGGATAGTTGCGCGAGCGTACACTGCGCAGGTCTATCTCTGCCAAGGTACGATTCTGAGCAGCCATGAGCATAGAGGCATTGTTGTCCTTGGTCTGCACCCAGAGACTGTCAAACTGAGGGAGCACGAGCAGGTCGATATCATGATCAATAGGTGCGAAGTTGACATTGAGGCTATCCTCAGCCATCAACTCATGCAGACGAATACGTGATGATGCCAGTGCCTCGCGTTGCTTGAGACATTGCGCACTGTCGGCATTGAAGTCTACACGAGCCTGCAAGAGGTCGAGACGTGAAAGCGAACCTATCATCCAGCGCTCATACACGATACGCAGACGTTCGCGCGAGAGCTCTACGGCAGAGACATAGTTTTGCAGACGCTGACGCTGCTGAACGAAGTTGTAATACTCTGCCGCAAGCGATGCCATATAGTCCTCAACGGCCAGACGAGTCTGGGTAGATGAGAGGAGGCTGAGTTCGCGCAAGCGGTCATAGTTGGCCACGGTCTTGAAGCCATCAAAGAGGGTCCACGACACGTCTACACCAGCATCGATACCATCATCATAGATGCCACGATCTTTTGTGATGGTACCACCCGTAGCGGTAGTGTTGCGACCATAAGCCGAGCCTTTGTAGCCAGCCGACAGGCTCACTGAGGGGAGCATACCGGCATTCTCCATCGTGGCATTGTTTGCGGCTATCTGCTCCTTGTTGCGGATGATGCGCAGTGAGTAGTTCTTATTTAAGCCCTTCTCCAAGCATTCGCCAAGAGTAGCTGTCTGCATATCCTGGGTTACCTGCAAGGTCTCACTATGGAGCGAGGTGAAGATAGAGTCATTAGACTGCGCCGAAGCTGCTGTAGCGCCCAAAGCAAGCAGCAGCGATGCTATGTATTTAGGGAGATGTTTCATTGCTTGTCCTCCTCTTTTGATTGGTCTGTAGAAATGTAACTATATATAGAGGGTACCACATACATGGTCATGATGGTAGAGATAAGCATACCACCCACTACGGCTGTACCCATGGCAATACGTCCGTTAGCACCCTCACCAGTAGCATACATCAAGGGCAACAAGCCGAGCATGGTAGAGGCGCTGGTCATAAGAATGGGGCGCAAACGCTGCACTGAAGCTTCGCGGATGGCGGTCATCTTATCCTCACCATTCTTCTGACGCTGGTTGGCAAACTCTACGATGAGGATACCATTCTTGGCCACAAGACCGACGAGCATGATCATACCAATCTCCGAATAGATATTCATAGTCTGCTCGCCTATCATCATAAAGATGAGAGCACCGAAGATAGCCAAGGGGATGGTAATCATGATGATGATGGGATCCTTGAAGCTCTCAAACTGAGCAGCCAGGATGAGGTAGATGAGCACAAGAGCCAAGCCGAAGGCGAAGAAGAGACTCGATGAGCTCTCGCGGAACTCCTTAGACTCACCCGCCAGAGCGGTACGGAAGGTCTCGTCGAGCACGTCGGCAGCAATCTCATCCATCACGTCGAGACCGTCACCGATGGTCTTACCCTCGGCCAAACCTGCTGACACGGTAGCTGACACGAAGCGGTTGTAGCGATAGAGCTTCGGAGGCGCAATACCCTCGATGAGTTCAACGAGGTTGTCCATCTGTATCATCTCACCCGTAGCGCTACGCATGTAGATAGACTTGAGGTTGGCCGGAGCATTACGCTGCTGACGGTTGATCTCACCCACGATCTCATACTGCTTACCATTGAGGTAGAGGTAACCCATACGCTGACCGCTGAGGCCGTACTGGAGGGTCTGTGCGATATCGCGAGTGTGTACGCCCATGAGGTTGGCCTTCTCACGATTGATCTCAATACGTACCTCGGGCTTGCTGAACTTGAGGTTCACGTCGGCCATCTGGAAGGTAGGATTCTCATACACGCGCATCATGAATACGGGCAACACCTCTGCCAGCTTCTCGATGCTGGTAGCCTGCAATACATACTGTACGGGCATACCACCACGGCGGCCACCGAAGGTAGACTGCTGCTGTACGAAAGCACGGGCACCAGTCTTCTTGCGAACCGCTTGAGAGAGCTTCTCAGCCACCTCCATCTGCGTGTAGTCACGATCGGCAATATTGGGAAGTGTAATATTGATGTTACCTCCACCATTAGACACACGAGCAGTGATAAACTGAGCATCGGGCACAAGCGAATCTGCCAGATGGCTAATCTCCTCGGTATAGTCGCGCATATACTCATAGGTCACACCCTCGGGACCCATGGTGCGGATAGTAATCTGTGAGCGGTCCTCGAGCGGAGCCATCTCAGCAGGTATCTCGCCCCACATCCATACGCAACCTACGAGCGACACAATCATCACGATGAGGGCTGCCAATCGGTGGCGAAGGACAAACTTGAGCGAACGCTCATAGAAGGCATTGAGACCTGCGAAGAAGGGTTCGGTCTTGCGGTAGAACCATCCCTGCTCCTTACGACGCTTGAGAATCTTGGTCGCAAGCATAGGCGTTACGGTAAGCGCGGCAAAGGAAGAAATCACTACCGCACCTGCGATAACCAACGCAAACTCACGGAACAGACGACCTGTCATACCCTCCATAAACACGATGGGGAAGAACACGGCCAACAGGGTGATAGTGGTAGAGATGACGGCAAAGAAGATCTCCTTAGCACCCTCGATACCTGCAGCACGGGGACGCATACCCTGCTCGATACGTATATATATGTTCTCCGTCATTACGATAGCGTCGTCCACCACCAAGCCCACGGAGAGCACGATGGCGAGCATCGTGAGCACGTTGATAGAGAAGCCCAGGAGATACATGATAAAGAAGGCACCGATGAGCGATACAGGAATTACGATACAGGGCACGAGTGTCACGCGCCAGTCACGCAAGAAGAGGAAGATAATGATGATAACGAGGATGAAAGCCTCAATGACGGTATCCTTTACCTCTGAGATAGAGGCGCGGATGAAGCGGGTATTATCGAAGCTGTACTTATAGTTGACATCGTCGGGGAGGTCCTTCTTCATGATCTCCATGCGCTCATATACCTCATCGGCAATATTGATATGGTTTGCACCAGGCTGGGGAATCACAACAACACCCACCATGGGCACGCCATTCATCTTCATGTAGCTCTTGATGTCGCGAGCACTAAGCTCAGCACGACCGATATCGCTGAAGCGTACGATGCGGCCATCTTGCTCTTTGATAACAAGATTATTAAACTCATCGGTCGTATGCATCAAACCGAGCGTACGGATAGAGAGTTCTACGGTGTTACCCTCGATACTACCTGAGGGAAGCTCCACGTTTTCCTTGTCGAGCGCGTTCTTCACGTCCATCGGAGTGATACCATAACCCGACATCTTCACGGGGTCGAGCCAGAGACGCATACAGTACTTCTTCTCACCCCAGATGCTCACAGCACTCACCTCGGGGATGGTCTGTAGCTGCTCCTTCACGGTAAGGTCGGCAATCTCACTGAGCTCCAGCAACGAACGCTTGTCACTCTGGATAGCCACCATGAGGATGGGCGACGCATCAGCATCGGCCTTCGATACGGTAGGAGGGTCACAGTCTCTGGGAAGGAAGCGCTGCGCACGTGACACCTTGTCACGCACGTCGTTAGCAGCAGTCTCCAGGTCTACAGAGAGTTCAAACTCTACGGTGATGTTACACGATCCCTGCTGGCTCACACTCGTGAGCGAACGTATACCAGGGATACCATTGATATTCTGCTCCAGCGGCTCGGTAATCTGGTTCTCAATAACATCGGCATTGGCTCCAGGATATGAGCACGACACCGAGATGATGGGATTATCCACCGAAGGATATTCACGAACGCCAAGGCCCATATAACCAATCGCACCAAACAGCACGATGATGAGCGTAAATACGGTGGCAAGCACCGGACGGCGTATACTTAGTTCTGAAATATTCATAAAACAAACTATTGAAGACCCCTCAGTCCTTCGGACAGCTCCCCTCTATGTGGAGCACTTCCAGAGTTGATTATATCATTCTCAACAGAGAGATTGAGAGGATTCTTTTATTCTTTTTTTTAATAACTTTCACCAGTCACCTCCCCATAGAGGGGGAGGCAGGGAGGGGGTCTTTACTTCACAACATCCAGTTCCACCTGTTGTCCCTCGCGCAACTGCATGGTACCTGTGGTGATGACAGTATCGCCAGCTTCGAGGCCCTGCACTACCTGTACGAGAGACTCGTTACGGATACCCTTGGTGATGATTACAGACTCAGCCTTACCACCCTTGTAGAGGAACACCTTGTCATGACCCATCTCAGAGATGATAGCCTCGCTGGGCACAGCGATAGCGTCGGGATACTCGCGAGTGAGCAAGTTCACATTTACATATCGGCCAGGGAAGAGAGCGCCGTCAGAGTTGTCGTAGAGTGCACGCACGGTGAAGGTACGTGTATCCATGTTGACACGTGAGTCGGTAGCATATACCTTAGCAGAGCGCTCTTCGAGGTCACCCTCTACGGTAAAGTCGAGGCGAGCACCAGCCTTCAACACGCCAGAGTAGCGCTCAGGCACTGAGAACTCAATCTTCAAGGGGTTCATCTTCGTGAGCTTCACGATGGGAGTAGTGGGTGACACATATGCACCGAGGCTGACCTCACGGAGACCGAGCACGCCATCAAAGGGAGCGCGCAACTCCTTCTGAGCGATGTTTGCCTTCACGCGGTCAATCTCAGCGTGCAAACCTGCAAGGTTAGCCTGTGCCTCCTGGAATGCCTCTTCGCTGACAGCCTCCTTCTCGAGCAGGGCGTTCTGACGGAACATTCGGTCTTGGAAGAGCTTGAGCTGAGCCTCCTGCTTACGCAATTCGGCCTGCAAAGGCTCGTCATTGATCTTAGCCAAGAGATCACCCTTACGCACGTATGAGCCCTCCTGGAAATAGATCTCAGTCACCTTACCCGAAGTCTCGAAAGCCAAGCTTACCTCCTCGTCGGGCATCACGTTACCACTCACAAAGAGTTCGTCTGCCAAGAGCACACGGTTGAGCACTACGGCCTGCACATTGAGCGTACGGCTCTGCTTCGGAGCCTGCGGCTGCTTTACGACCTCATCTTTCAGTTCCTCATTTACATGAGGCTTGAATGCGCGTAAGCCCAGCACTACTGCCAAGCCCGCACCTACGACGCCCACGAGCGTCCATTTCAAAGTTTTATTCATGTTTGTATCTGTGTTTTTACCTTATTATATATAAGACTCAAAAAAACGTCAATAGTTTATTTTAGCCCGAAAATTTCTTTACACTTAGCTCACCTTGACGAGCTCAATCTCAAACACCAATGTAGAGTGCTTGGGTATTCCCGCTACGCTCATAGCGCCATAGCCCACCTCGGCAGGCACATAGATACGCCACTTGTCGCCCTCACACATCTGTGTCAGTGCAATCTGCCATCCAGTGATGAGGTCTGCGAGGCGGAAAGCATCAGGATAGCCCTGCTCGGTGTTGTCATCAAATACGTTGCCATTGATGAGCATACCTTTATAATATACCGATACGATGTTGCGCACGGTGGCCTTCTTACAGCTACCTGTAGACTTCAGCACTTCGTACAATACTCCCTGTGCAGTCTTGTGTACACCCTCTTCGGTTGCTTTCTGCTTGAGAAACTCTATATTCTGTTCTTTGTAATTACCTTTTGCCATAGCTATATGTATTGTTTAATGTATGAGTAATGATTATGATATTATCAAGTCGTCAAGCTTTACCTTGGGCACATAGTGTATCCCGTCGGTACGGTAGTAGACATGGCTCTCCTCCTCGGCAATCTCTGTGAGGCGAATATCCTCAATGCCCTTGCCGATAGCGATGACGAGCACAGGCGTACTGGGTAGCGCTAACGCTTCGGTGAGCGCCTCAGCATTAAATGCACCTATGCAGATGCCATTGAGCCCCATCTCTGTTGCCTTCAGTAGCATACTCTGTGCCGAGATGCCCAAGTCTACCCACATCCAGCGATCCTCCTCTACCGTGCTACATACCACGATGAAGGCTTGTGGCTCAGTACCCTCGAGGGGCAGATGTAACTCGGGCAGAGCGCCTCCCAAGCGTATGAGCGGCTGCACCTTGTGAGCCTCATCAGCAGTCACCAGACGGAAACGCAGACATTGGCGATTGCGAGCTGAAGGTATGCGCGTATTCACATTTACTATACGACGCAGCTCCTCCGCCGACACCGTACGCCGAGCATCATATCCACGGTGGCTACGATTGCGCACCAGCAGTTGGTTCAGTGTCAAAGTCTTTGTACGCGATGCCGCAGGGGCTTGTGCGCGGTACTCCTCCATCTTCTTTTCCAGATAATTATCAGCCATGCGTATATCTCCTATAATCGTTATAAAACGAAAAGAAGCAACGGAGAAAATCTCTGTCGCTTCTTTTTCGTCGGGATGACACGACTCGAACGTGCGACCCCTTGGTCCCAAACCAAGTATACTACCAACTGTACTACATCCCGAATGCTCTCTTTTGAAAAGCGGTACAAAATTAGTGCAAACCGAATGAAATTCCAAATTTATTTGAGAATTTCTGAGGTAAAGCCTGATTTAAGACTGCAAAGCAGGCTAAAATTAGTGCAAACCGAGCAAAAACACACAGAGGCGACCCTCACAGGCAGCCTCCATGCATGTCTCAAATTGTAGTCTTTGTTCTTTATATTAACGTGAGTTCGATATAAGAATCGACGTTGTTTTAGTTATTTGTATTAAATATAATCTATTGAATATTTGGTGATTAGCGATAATTGTTGTAAATTTAAGGTATCTAATCAAAACATTTACAAACAACTATCGCTATG
>JAFZFF010000012.1 GCA_017556045.1 Bacteroidaceae bacterium
GATGTGGCAAAGAAGACTCGCCAATTACCAGAATATACACGTAACAAAGGTCTTGACAAATCTAAAATTCAACAAATGATTTTGCAGTATTTGCAAAACGCAGGTTCTACAGGAGCAAAGCGTGATGCCATATTCGATTATTTGAAAGAAGTCCTGCCGCAAAATAAGACACACGAGCAACAAGAGCGAATGTTGGGCAACATTCTTTCAGAGATGAAAGAAAACGGATTAATCGTTCCTGAAGGTCGAACTTGGTTCTTGAAGTCGTAATCTAAAATTATGACTGAAATACGACTAATTATGACTATTTATAACTATAAAAGGGGATTATAACTTAAAAAGTAGCCAAACTCTTTGCTCAATCAAGGAATTTGGCTACTTTTGTATCAGAGTTGTTTGACAAAGCATAATGCAGAAGATTGGTGCAATCCTAAAGTCGCCAAATCGTTACCAATAATTTTCTATCATAGCATTCGCTATTTGTGTATCAATCAGATACGGAATAATTGATTATCCGCTGCAAAGATACGAATAAATGAATTTGATATACACTATAACGTCAGATAATGACAAGATTCCTTCAAAGTTAGTCATTGCGTGCTAAGACTAATCAAAAAGAGAGGCTACCCGTGGGATAGCCTCTTAATATATATGGGGAGAGTACTTCGCTAAGTCAACCCATGGCGCTCTCGTAGCGGTCCAGTGCTGAGCGGGCAGCTTGCTTGAGCAACAGGTCGTCGCCTTGCAAGATGGCTTGTGCTTGGTCGATAAACTCGTCGCGACTGCGCTCATTCATCTCGGTGCCGAGGAGGGCAAAGAGGTGTCCTATGAGGCGGAAGCCGGTGTAGATAGACATGCGCTCGCCAGAGGCAATCCATTGGAAGGCTTTCTGTGAGGCATAGGGCAAGCGGCGGAAGAGTGCCATGCAGACATAGTCGGCCAACTCACTATTGTGGATCTGCTCCATCCAGATATCTGCAATCTCAGGGTAGAAGCTCTCTGTGGGTTGTAGGTATGCAGCAAGTATCTTGCACTCGCGGATATCCTCCTTCCACAGGGCTTGTGCCAACTCGTGATTGGGCTCATACTCTGCGGCGATCTCCTTAAGGCGCGGAAGTTCTACTCCGAAGATAAGGCGATACTTCAGCCCCTTCTCGCGTAGGCTCTGTGAGAGCACTCCGTTCATGAAGAGGCGAAGCTTACCTTTAATCTCTCTGACTGTCTCGTGTGGCATATGCATTAGTTGCGGTAGGGCAATGTAGCATACTCGTTGCTGTAGCGCAACATCTGCTCATCATAGCCTTCGGTGTATGAGATGGTAACATCGGTGATGTTGCCCTCAGCATCGGTCACTGCGGTATATACGGGGTTGATGAAGCCCTTGTAGGGAGCGAGGTTGAGAGCAGCGTAGCGGTCGAGTACCTCACGATGCAGGTCTTGATCTACCTGTACGGCATAGGTCTCTACCAACTGACGAGCAGCCTCGTAGTCACCCTCAGACTTGATGCGCTGAATCTCAGCAAGCAGCTGACCGAAGAGGCCACGCAGCTTCTCATAGTCGTTGATCTTCACGTAGGTCTTACCATCGCGCTTCACCATCTCTACAATCTTGTCGTCCTTGCCATGCTCATAAGCCCAGCGAGCGATAAGCTGACGATCGCGCATGTGAGCCTCCTCTACGGTATTGCCCGGCTCGATGCGTACGAGCTGTGTCATGAGTCCGTTCATCATCTGTCCGTAGTACTCTGCCTTGTATGCCTCAGCATTGGGGAGCAAGCCGAGCTCTACCATCTTAGCATCGCCCAAGTAGTAGAGTGCAAAGAGGTCTGCACGAGCCTCCTCGATAGTAGAACCATGAGCCTTCAACGCATCGGGGTCAACACCGGGGAGCAACTTGCCTGAACCATGGCCCAAGCACTCGTGAAGGTCGGTGTGAAGGTCGCCAGTGAGGGCATCATACTGCTCAATGAGACGACGCTCTTCGTCGCTGTAGATAAACTCTTCGCCGAAGCCATTGCCATGAGCGGCCATGTTGTATGCCTCAGTGAGGTTACCAATAGTCACTGATTTAGAGCCATGTACGTTACGTATCCAGTTTGAGTTGGGGAGGTTGATACCGATAGCTGTTGAGGGATACAAGTCACCTGCGAGGATGGCTGCGGTGATAACCTTAGCGGTAACACCCTTCACGGTCTCCTTCTTAAAGCGGCTGTCCATGGGTGAGTGGTCCTCAAACCATTGTGCATTGTCGCTGATGGTCTGTGTGCGCTTGGTAGCTTCGATATCCTTGAAGTTTACGATAGACTCCCATGAAGCCTTCATGCCAAGGGGGTCACCATAGCTCTCGGTAAATCCGTTGACAAAGTCGATACGTGAGTCGAGGTCGCCTACCCATGCGATGCAGTAGTCGTCGAAGTCCTCGAGGCTACCAGAACGGTAATACTTGATAAGTTTCTCGATGACAGTCTTTTGCTCTGCGTTCTCTGCTACAGCAAGAGCCTTCTCAAGCCAGTATACCACCTTAGTGAGTGCCTCACCATAGAGACCCTCGGTGTGCCATACCTTCTCAACGACATTGCCATTCTCCTTCACGAGACGGCTGTTCATACCATACATCACAGGAGTCTCATCCTTGGGGTCCTTGAGGTTATTATAGAACTCCTCAGCCTCGGCCTGTGTCACGCCATCGTAGTAGTTGCTGGCTGATGTGAGCACGAGGTCTTGGCCATCAGCTTGGTTTACACGCTTGGGCATCACTGTGGGGTCGAAGATAGCGGGGAACACCTCGTCGCACAACTCTGCAAGAGTCTGACCCGCAGCCAAAGGAAGCTTCGCTGCATCTACTGAAGCCAATGCCTCACGGAAGAATTCGGGAGTGAAGCCAGGCTGGAACTTGTCAGCGCTGTAGTGATGGTGGATACCGCTTGAGAACCATACGCGCTTGGTATAAGTCACAAAATTTTTCCAATCCTCAGTCTCCTTATCGCCCTTAAAGTCTGTATACACGGTCTCCAGCATCTTGCGGATAACAAGGTTGTGGCGTCCGTTCTGATCAAACAGGATGTCGCGTCCCTGCAGTGCTGCCTCCTGGAGATAGTAGACTAATTTCTTCTGGTCGAGTGTCAGAGTCTCAAAACCCTTTACCTCATAACGGAGCATCTGGATGTCCGCAAATGTCTCATTGGTATAGTCAAACGCTGATTCCGCCTGCTTACCCTTGTCGCATGATACACACAATACTGCTGCCATGGCTAACATTGTCAATGGTTTCTTCATTATTCTTAACTATTTTATTGTTACTATGTTTCGTCTTAGTTATTCAGAGTTGCAAAAGTAATAAATATAAGTGAATAATCTTGCACCTATGCCAAATACTATGGAGAAAAGTAGGAGAATTCGCAGAATTTTCGTAATTTGCGCCGTTTTTTAAGATATTAGTCTATGAAGCCTGTTACTAAACGAAATATATTTATAGCTGCAGTGTTTGTCGCTGCTACAGTCATTATCAGCGTGTTTCTTCCCCGAGAGAAGAGCGTGGCGCTTGACTTTGTAGAGGGAAAGCCCTGGAAAAACGAGCAGTTGACCTCGCCCTTCAGTTTTGCGGTGTATAAGAGTGAGCAGGCGTTGCAGAAGGAGCGTGCAGAGGTATTGTCTGCCCAACGTCCCTATTATATATTGGAAGACAATAGGGAGGCGGAGGCTGTAGACTCCTTTAATGTGGCTTGTCGTCGCGAATTGTATGTGCTCGTAGGGCCACAGTTGAGACAAAAGGTGAATAATAAGATGCAGGAGGTCTATGCGAATGGTATTATTGGTAGCAGTGACCTCGCTCGTCTGCGAGCAGATAGCATCACTACCATCATGCTTGTCAAAAACAATGTGGCAAGCCCAAAGCCCGTGGATGATCTCTACTCTGAGTTGCAAGCCTATGAAGAGATTATGGCCATAGACACTACTCTGTGGGGGCGCCATGCATTGCAGAGCTGCAATCTCAATGAGTATATTCGCCCTAACCTACGCTACGATGCAAGAAAGTCAGAGGCTGCGCGTGATGAGGCTTTGGCAAATATTTCGCTCACCAGTCAAGTGATACAGAAGGATCAGAAGATTATCGGCACGGGCGACATGGTAGACGAGGAGCATTATCAGATATTGCTATCATACCAGCAAGAGCTCAATAAACGTATCGATGAGCGTGGTGTGCAGATGACTGTGATCGGACAGGTGCTGCTGGTCATATTGCTCATCGTGGCATATTTCATGTACCTATTCAATTATCGCCGCAATTATCTCTATGAGCGCAACAAATTGCTCTTCTTGATGTCTCAGCTGACAATATTCCCTGTCATATCAGCATGGCTGCTCAATGGAGGAGGCGCTCTCATGGTGATACCCTTTGCCATTGCGCCAGTGATGATTAATGTGTTTCTCGACTCGCGTACTGCTTATATCACCCATACTATCATCATACTCATCACCTCGCTCATCGTGCCCGAACCTTATGTCTTCGTACTGCTACAGTTCGTGGTCGGCATCGCTGCCATCTATTCGCTCAGGGAGCTCACAGAGCGTTCGCAGATATTCCGCGTGGCGCTTGTGGTGATGCTGTGTTATAGCATGGTATACTTCGGATATGAACTTATTGCCAAGAGCTCTTTTGCGCTATTGTCAAAGCGTATGTACATAGATTTCTTGCTCAATGCAATACTATTGCTCTTCGCTTATCCGCTGATGTTGCTTTTTGAGAAGCTCTTCCGCTTCACATCTGATGTGACTTTGATGGAGCTCTCCAATTTCAACGTCAAGCTGTTGCGCCAACTCTCAGAAAATGCTCCAGGCACATTCCAGCACTCTATGCAGGTGTCAAACCTCGCTGCTGCTGCGGCCAACAAGGTAGGAGCAAGTAGTCTGCTTGTGCGTACAGGAGCTTTGTATCATGATATTGGCAAGCTCGAGAACCCTGTATTCTTTACCGAAAATCAGGGAAAGACCAATCCTCACGCCTGTCTCCCCTACGAGCATAGTGCTAAGATTATCATCAACCACGTCAAAGATGGCTTGCGCTTGGCAGAGAAGCATAATCTGCCTCAGGCAGTCAAGGACTTCATCGCTCAGCATCATGGCAAGAGCAAAGCGAAGTATTTTTACATCTCTTACAAGAATGAGCATCCTGGAGAGGAGGTAGAAGAGAGTATGTTTACCTATCCTGGCCCTGCACCTCACACGATGGAGACTGCCATCCTCATGATGGCTGATGCCGTGGAGGCTGCCTCACGTAGCTTGCCCGAGTATACCGAAGAGAGTATCGGTACGCTAGTCGATCGCGTGGTGGACGGACAAGTTGCTGAAGGTCACTTCAAGGAGTGTCCCATCACCTTCCGCGACATCAATGATATCAAGAATGTGTTTAAAGAAAAGTTACGCACAATCTACCACACACGCATCAGCTACCCAGAACTGAAGAAGTGATAGATTGTACGTAAAGCTACTGATTACTTTCTTTTGGGTTTGCGACGTGCCCAACCCTCTTCGCTGAAGTCGGGCTCAGCGCCACGCAGTGGGCGCTCGTCTTGCTGGAAGAATTGTTTCCAGTCATCTTTCTTCATCGGGCCACGCTTACTGGTGTAGCCACGCTCTTCGCGCGAGGCTTTGCGAGATTCACCCTGTGCTTCTCTACGGCGCTCGGCACGATTCTTCTTCTCATACTGTGCAAATCCATTCTCAGAGCCACCCTTCTCATCATTATTACGGGGCTTGCGGCTCTTAGGACTCTGCTCTGTCATGGGGGCATCGCCAGCCAACTCAACCACAACATGCTGTCCATTGACATGGGCGTGACTGAGGGCACGCAGCACTGTTTCTGCTTGGCGCTCGGGCACCTCGAAGAATGAGAAGTTTTGCATCAGGTCGATGCGGCCCATCTCGATGCGCTCGTGACGCACGTGGCGATTTACCATCTCCATGATCTGACCTACATAGAAGCCATCGCGCTTGCCTCGGTTCACGAAGAAACGAGCATAGCCCTGCTCGGGCTTGCGGTCTCCCTTCTCCTTACGTTGGCGTGGAGCACCATCTCCTTTGGGGCGTTCACCCTTCGGGCCGCGCTCATATACGGGCGCTGGCTCGGGGGCATTGCTATAGTACTCTACGAAGCGGCCAAACTCACGTGTCACTACGCGGCGTATGATGTCTTCCTTGTCGAGCCAGTCGAGTTTACGATAGATGGCGGGGAGGAATTCGGCGATGTCGTCTTCCTTTACTTCTGTCTTCTCTATATCGTCAATCACCTTCCACAACTGTTTCTCGCAGATCTCTTTACCTGTGGGGATGGTGCCCTTGACAAATTCCTTGCCTATCACCTTCTCTATCTCACGCATGCGACCACGCTCGCGGAGGTTGATGATGGCGATAGAGGTACCGCGCTTGCCGGCACGTCCGGTACGGCCACTGCGGTGGGTGTAGTTTTCGGTATCGTCGGGCAAGCCATAGTTGATGACATGGGTGAGATCATCCACATCAAGTCCACGAGCAGCTACGTCGGTAGCCACGAGTAGTTGTATGCGACGCTTGCGGAACTTCTGCATCGTGAGGTCACGCTGTTGTTGTGACAGTTCACCATGCAAGGCATCAGCATTATAGCCGTCTTGGATGAGCTTGTCGGCAATCTCCTGTGTCTCCATACGGGTACGGCAGAAGATGATGCCATAGATATTGGGATAATAGTCGGCAATACGCTTCAGCGCCAAGTATTTGTCTTTGGCATGTACCATGTAGTACACGTGGTTGACGTTCTTAGAGCCCTCATTCTTGTTGCCGATAACAATTTCGCGGGCATCGGTGAGGTAATTCTTGGCAATGCTGGCGATCTCCTTGCTCATCGTAGCAGAGAAGAGCAGGGTGTTGCGGTCGCGGGGTACATCCTCGAGGATGCGATTGATGCTGTCGGTAAATCCCATGTTGAGCATCTCATCAGCCTCGTCGAGTACTACATCTCGTACGGTAGAGAGGTCCACCACGCCACGCTCCATGAGGTCGATGAGGCGGCCCGGTGTGGCTACGATGATATGTACACCGCGGCGTACGTTGCGTATCTGATTTTCGATAGATGTGCCACCATACATGGGCACTACGCGCAAGTCCTCTACATACTTAGAGAAGGCTGCGAGGTCATCGGCAATCTGCAGACATAGCTCACGGGTAGGACTGAGGATGAGTGCCTGCGCATAGGGTAGCGTAGGGTCGGCTTTCTGTATGATGGGTAGGCCGAAAGCTGCTGTTTTACCTGTACCAGTCTGAGCCAAGGCTATTACATCATTACCATTACCCAAGAGATAGGGTATCACCTCCTCTTGTACGGGCATGGGATGCTCGAATCCCATTTCACTGATGGCTTCGCAAATCTCGGGCATCACACCCAGTTCTTCAAATGTTCGCATTGTCGTGAGTTATAATGTTTATTGCAGATTGTCTGCCATTCTTCCTATTTAGCTACAAACTTACATAAAAAACTTGATTTTCGGTTAAAACTACCTGTAAAAAACGAACTTTTTTGTAAGTTTGCAGCCTTTTTCATCCTATTATATGGCCACAAGAACCTACAATACCCATACGCTGCCCAATGGCTTGCGTATCATACACACTCCATCGCCTACCTCGGTGGCTTACTGCGGCTATGCCATCAATGCCGGCACACGCGACGAGCTATCTCGTGAGGCTGGTCTCGCTCATTTCGTAGAGCACATGCTCTTCAAGGGTACTACCAAGCGTCGCGCCTGGCACATCCTCAATCGTATGGAGAACGTAGGTGGAGACCTCAATGCCTATACCAATAAGGAGGAGACAGTAGTGTACTCGGCTTTTCTGAAGAAGGATTTCTCGCGTGCACTGGAGCTGCTTACTGACATCGTATTTCATAGCACCTTCCCGCAGCATGAGATTGACAAGGAGCGTGGTGTCATACTCGAAGAGATAGAATGCTATCGCGACAATCCTGCCGAGCTCATCTTCGATGACTATGAGAGCACCCTCTTTGCAGACCATCCCCTCGGGCATAACATCTTGGGTGATGCACGCTCACTGCGCACCTTTACTACTCGCAGTGGTCTCGACTTTACCAGTCGCTACTATTGCCCCTCCAATGCCGTATTGTTTGTCTATGGCAACATCCCCTTCTCTCGCGTAGTGATGTGGGCCGAGCGCCTCACCTGCGATATTCCCGCGGGGCAGGTCAATAAAAATCGTATCGCACCTGCGGCATATACCCCACGCAGTGTGTCGCTCACGCGTCGCACTCATCAGAACCACGTGATGATAGGATGTGCAGCCTATCCTGCTAAACATCGCAGACGCATAGGACTTTACCTACTGAACAACATGTTGGGCGGACCTGGTATGAATAGCCGCCTTAACCTTGCTCTGCGCGAACAATCAGGATTGGTATACAACGTAGAGAGCAACCTTACGAGCTATACCGACACCGGTGTCTTTGGCATCTACTTTGGCTGCGATGCTCACGATACTGACCGCTGCATCGAGCTTACCCATCGTGAGCTACACCGTCTTTTAGAGTCTCCACTCTCGTTGCTACAACTTGCTGCTGCCAAGAAGCAATTGATAGGCCAGATGGGTGTAGCATCCGACAACTTTGAAAACTTTGCTCTCGGCATGGCCAAGACATACCTTCACTACGGCACTTACGAAGGTCCCGAAGCTCTGTATCGCCGCGTCGATGCGCTCACTGCTCATGAGTTGTGGGAGATAGCAAACGAATTGTTCTACGAAGACAATCTCACTACACTGATCTACCGCTGACCCCTTCCTTTTTCCTGTGCTGCACCTCGGGATGAAAAAATAAATGGATTTATTTTGTTCTCCTCTCGGTTTGCAGTATCTTTGCCGTATGGAAGAGAATTTCGACATACGAAAACAACAGTTTGGCAATAAGGACAAAGACTATGAGAATGCCCTACGCCCGCTCTGCTTCGAGGACTTTTCGGGGCAGGATAAGGTGGTAGACAATCTGCGAATCTTTGTCAAGGCAGCACGTCTGCGTGCCGAGGCATTGGATCATGTACTGCTGCATGGCCCTCCAGGATTGGGTAAGACCACACTGAGCAATATCATTGCCAATGAGTTGGGCGTAGGCTTCAAGATTACCTCTGGCCCCGTGCTCGACAAGCCCGGTGACCTTGCAGGACTGCTGACTTCGCTCGAACCTAATGACGTGCTCTTCATCGACGAGATACACCGCCTCTCGCCCATCGTAGAGGAGTATCTCTATTCGGCTATGGAGGACTACCGCATTGATATCATGATCGATAAGGGTCCCTCAGCACGCAGCATACAGATCGACCTCAATCCCTTTACACTCGTAGGTGCTACCACACGTAGCGGTATGCTCACAGCGCCGCTCCGCGCCCGCTTCGGCATCAATATGCACCTCGAATATTATGACAACGACGTCTTGGCGCGCATCATTGCCCGATCTGCCGAGATCTTAGGCGTACCATGTAGCCCGGAGGCTGCTGCCGAGATCTCAGGACGTAGCCGCGGTACTCCTCGTATTGCCAATGCGCTCTTGCGCCGCGTGCGTGACTTTGCGCAGGTCAAGGGTACTGGCAGCATTGACCTTGAGATAGCTCGCTACGCTTTGGAGGCGCTCAATATCGACCGCTATGGCCTCGATGAGATAGACAACAAGATACTTTGTACCATCATCGACAAGTTTGGTGGAGGCCCCGTAGGTCTTGGCACCATAGCTACGGCTATTGGCGAAGACCCTGGCACGCTGGAAGAGGTATACGAGCCATTCCTCATCAAGGAGGGATTCCTCAAGCGTACTCCCCGCGGACGCGAAGTGACAGAGTTGGCTTATAAGCATTTAGGGAAGAGCGTATACCAAAATATCCGCGGACTTTTCGACTAAGGTTTAGAGTATTGTCAGCTTTTTCGTAAGTATATGAAAAAAACGTTGACCATCATACTGCTGCTCTGCACTACGCTGCTGAGCGCGCGAGACAAGCATTTTGATGCTTGGCAAGAGATAGACTCGCTCATTGCTCAGGGGCATTACGCTACAGCTTATGAGAAGGGTGGTCAACAGCTCCGTAAGGCTAAGCGCAAGGGCGATAGCCATAGTATACTCAAGGCTGTGTATAAGCAGCGTGTCGCCGCGGCAGCCTACCAAGAGAACCACGTCGAGGAGACTATAGAAGCATACCAAAGCACTATCCCATCACTGAAGGGAGCCGACAAGGGCATTGCTTACATGCTGCTCGGTGCTATGACCGAACCGAAGCGCACCTACTATGAGGCTGCTTTGGCTGAGAGCAAGGCCCTGAAGGCGGTGAATACCGAGGACTACGATTTGCTTATTGAGGGCGATACGCTGGGTTTGCGCCTACAGCCTACGCTCTACGATGTGGTGATGCATACCATTGTCGAAGGTCTCTACATGGGCAACGTTGCGAAATCCCCTACGCTCTATGAGCAACGCCAACTACTTATGGGTACCGCAGAGGAGTTTTCCCAGCTTACATTGCCTGTCGATACAGCCTCGTATACTTTGTGGCAATTGGGTCAGCTACAAACACTTACACGTCACCATCTGCGCACTCCCGATGCAGCTCTGCGTGCCCACATAGACCGCAAGCGTATGGAGCGATTAGGACTATATACTCCCTCTGATGCTTGGGGCGAGGCCTATGTGGATGGTTTGGAACGCATCGCTGCGAGCTATGCAGATAGTCCCACTGAGCGAGCCATGTTTCTCTATATGCTGGCCAAGCATTTTGCTCCTGAGATCAGCGTCTACACCAGTCGCGATAAGGTGGAGCAAGAGGTAGCAAGGGCTCGCAAAATGGAGGAGTACATACAGTGCATCCATGAGATAGCTCCAGATAGCGAGTGGAGTACGATGGCCAAGGCGCTCTATGAGAGTGTGACCAATAGTTACCTTTCCCTGCAGGATCATGTCATCGCACTGCCCGAGCAAGAGCGTAGCATCACGCTCACAGTACGCAATGCAGGCGATGTGCTCTATCGCATCGTGCCACGCTATGTGGGCGAACATAATGAGAACTTTGTCTTCAAGGAGGTCATCGGCCGCAGGTCTGTAGGGAAGTCTTATTATAAAGCTGATATCAACCTGTCTAACGTCTATACGTTCGAGAAGGTACCCCTCACTTTACCTCCCCTCGATGCGGGCGACTACTTTGTGATAGCTACCAACAATGGGCAGACTCCAGAGACAAAGCGGAGCAGCATCACGGCCATCAGTGTGACCAATCTTAAGATGTCTATGATGCTCAATGAGGCCGAGGCTGAGTACATAGGCATGGTGCTGGATGCCACTACGGGACAAGCCGTGATGGATTGCGAGGTGGCCCTCATGGAGAATAGCGGCAATCAGACTCGCCTCTTAGAACGATACTTTCCCGATGAAAAGGGCTATTTTGACATACCTCTTCCCTCGGGACGATACCGAAACCTCTACCTGAGGGCTTCGGATGGACTCTCTCATACGACCTATAAATTTAGGTATGATGACTTTGCTGAGCATCGCTACTGGGAGAACGATGAGGCTGATGGTTCTACCCTCTTTACCTTCTTGCCCGACCGCTACACCTACGAGCCTGGCGATACGGTACACTTTGGCATCATTGCCTATAGCCACAGCGAAGAGGGCAGCCGCGTGAAGGACTATCTGCCCATAGGACTGACGCTTATGGATGGACGTCGCAAAGAGATGGGTACGCTGCAGGGCATCACCGATGAATGGGGCTGCTACAATGGACATTTTGCTCTCCCCAAGGATGTCACACCTGGCCAGTTCAGGCTACAAGTGACCGATAGCATCAGTGGGCGAACGATGTATCACACCATCAACGTGGAGTCATATAAGGCGCCTACCTTTACTGCAGACATAGAGCGTCCCACGATGGTAGTACGCTTTGGCGATAGCTTGACCCTACAAGGCACAGCCACCACCTACACAGGCCTCCCCGTGATAGACGCTAAGGTGCGATATGAGGTGACGGCAAGCAGCAGATCTATCTTTGGCTATCACCCCTTGGATGATGCACTTATGTGTGCGCTATCTGACACCACATTTACCGATGAAATGGGGCATTTTAGCATCAGCTTCAAAGCTGGAGACCTGAGTGTGTCCAATGAAGATATTACTTGCAACTACAATATCAATGCCCATATCACCGACCTCAGCGGTGAGACCCGAAGCACGCGCACAAGCGTCATCGTCGGCAAGCGTACCAAGCATACCAACCTACCTGGCTGGAAGGGTATGGTGATGCACGGTGATAGCATCATATACAGTCTGCTTACACTCAATGGGCAGCGCATCGCAGAGCCTGTGACCCTGACCTTGAGTAGGCTTGAGACACCACAGCACAAGGGCATACGAACCTCTGAAGAGAATGATTGGGAGGAGTGGAGCGTAGAGCGTACCCTCTTCAGTCGCTGCGAGCAGACCTCTGTCGATATGGCCAACTCTCTTGTTATCACTTCCGACATGCCTTGTGGCACCTACCGACTGACTGTGACCTACACAGATGGCGGTAAGAGCTACAGCGAGCAATGCCATTTCAAGCTATGGGGCGAGGGCAAGAGTACGGAGTCATCGCATGCACTGTTTACGATGGCCACACGTGGCTATGAGGTGTCTACCGGTGACACGGCAGTGTTCTATATCGGTACCCGCCACAGCGATGTGTACACACACTATTATATAAAGGTCGAGGATCGCGTCGTCGACAAGGGCACGCTACACCTCACCGATGAGACAACCTCTCTGCGTGTCCCCATCAAGGAGCAGTGGCGTGGTCGAATGACTGTGAGTGTTGCCTCGGTAAGAGACAATGTCAAGCGCACCTATAGGACGGGGCTCACTATTGAAGATAAGGCCTCTCAGCTGAGTGTGCAACTCTCCACCTTGCGTGATCATCTCGTGCCTGGCGACAGAGAGCAGTGTACCATCCGTGTCAGTGACTACTGGGGCAATCCCGTGCGAGCAGCTCTCACGCTGAGCGTATACGATGCGGCCCTTGACTCATATGGCAGTAACTATTGGGACATTGCCTTGGCTCCGCAGCGAGGAGCAAGAGCCATCGCGATCGACGAAGAGAGTCAGTCTGCATGGTCAAACAACGGCTACGTCAGAGTACCTCAGCCCATTCAGCCTAAGTACTATAGGCTTCCTAATGGCAATTATAGATATGAAGAGGAGATCTTCTGCACTCAGGCAGCACCTGCCACCACCCGAGGGCAATCCAAGAACCGCGCAGGGTTTGATACATCTGTGGCTGAGGCTCTTGTTGTCAACGATGACTCAAAGGCAACAACATCTACCCAAGAGCCTGAGGAGGCTTATATCCGCCAAGATCTACGTCACACAGCCCTGTTCCTCCCCACTCTGCGTACCGACGAGCGGGGACTCGCCACCTTTACCCTTACGGTTCCCGACCTGCTTACCCGCTGGCACGTCAAGGGTATAGCTCACACCAAAGACCTCAAGCAGGGGCGTCTGAGCATGGACTTCATCACGCGCAAGGAGCTGATGGTGCAGCCCCATGTGCCCCGCTTCCTTTATGAGGGCGATGTGTGTGACTTTACCGCTAAGGTTACCAATAGCAGCGACAGGCCCATGACAGTGATTGTGAGGTTTGAGGCTACTTCGCTGGAGGCCTCAGAGCAGACCTTGGCAATCGAGGCCGGAGGTAGCGTGACAGCATCGTTTGCTATCAACGTCCCTCAAGGACTGTCGTCGCTCACCTACCGCATTACAGCACAGAGCGATACCCACAGCGATGGCGAGCAGGGTACTATCGCCATACTTCCGCGTCGCACCCTGGTGACTGAGACCATGGCGCTGTATCTCAATGGTAAGGAGAGGCGAGAGTTTGTCTTCGATGCTCTCAAGAGCAACCATTCAGAGACGTTAGAGCACCATAGTCTGAAACTCGATATGGTGTCCAACCCCATATGGTACGTCATCGAAGCCCTGCCACCACTCTGCCAGGAGAGCAACCCGAGCTACGAGCAGCTCTTCCATCGCTACTATGCCGCCTCTCTGGGCTTGAAGCTGATAGCTCAGTTCCCCGAGGTGGAGGGATACTTCGACTTTTACCAACGCGATAGCCTGCAGGCCCTACAGCAGACCCTGCTCAGTCGCCTCTCTACGGGGCAGCATACCGATGGCGGATGGCCTTGGATGGAGGGCTTTGATAGCGACCCCTATATGACCCAACTCATCATCAAGGGTATGGGCGAGCTGGAGAGCATGGGGTGTGTGGCTATAGTGCAAGATGAGACCTTATACACTATGCTCAAGCAGGGAGTTGCCTACCTTGACCGCGTCTATCAAGACCGCTTCGACCGTATGGAGCGCAAGCCCAAAACACTCGCGAGCGATGCCCTGCGTTACCTGTACGCACGCGCCATGTTCCCCGAGCTACCCTTTGAGAGCACATCCCCCGTCGCTTACGATCACTACAAAGCCCTACTGCTCAAGGATAAAGCCACACGCGGCACGCTGCAATACAAAGCGCTGAAGATGCTCACCCTCATCCGAATGGGCGAGAGCAGTCGTGCGCTCAAGGTGGCAAAGGTCGTACAGGAGTCGAGCCTCGCAAGCGATGAAATGGGCATATATTGGCGCGACAATCGCTACGCCTACAGCAGCAACCCCATATCCACACAAGCCTTGCTCATCGAAGCCTTCGTGCAGCTCCATCAGCCCACCGACATCATCGCCCGTATGCAGCAATGGCTGCTCAAGCAGAAGCAGACTACCCATTGGGGTAATACCCTTGCTACGGCGCAAGCCCTGCACGCATTGGTTATGGCTTCCCCCACCCAAGGTCTGTCAAGCAGCGCCGAAGGTGTCAAGGTAAAGGTTGGAGGAAAGGCTGTAGACACACTTCTTGACGATACTATCAGAGACAAGCGCTTAGGCGTCATACAAAAGGAGTGGACACCCGAGGAGATACGCCCATCACTCGCTACGGTCAGCCTTGAGCAGCAAGCCGAGACACCGGCATGGGGCTCCATGATCTGGCAGTACTACGAAGATATCGACAGGGTGAAAACTTCCGGTACGGGGCTCACCCTCACCACCACCTATTATAAGGTAGAGAATCGCGATGGTCGAGAGACCCTCACGGCGCTCCCTGCCTCGTCCCTCTCCAAGGGCGATCGCATAAGAGTGCAGTTGACCTTCTCTGCCGACCGCGCCATGGACTATGTGGAGTTACACATGCACCGCCCTGCCGCTCTGGAGCCTTCGTCTACCCGCTCGGGCTACACCTATAGCAAGGATATGGCCTACTATCGCAGTATCGAGAACACCCGCAGCGTATACTACCTCCATCACCTCGACAAGGGTCGCTACACCATCGAATGCGACTTCTGGGTATCTCAGTCAGGTACCTATGCATGCGGCCTCAGCACTATACAATGTATGTACGCCCCCACATTCATGGCAACGTCAGAAACGATGCTGTTAGATGTTAGATAGTACCACGCTTCTTAGTAAAATGCGATGAAATCGGCATTTTGGGACGAATGACCTGTGCGAAATAGCCATTTTTCAGGTGATAAAAGTTTATTTTTGGGGTGGCATGGCAGAGAGGAGGTGCGTAAAAAATATATTGCAGGTGCCTGAAGAAATTATTGCATGTGCAGAAAATTTTTATTTGATGTATGCACCTGACGGATTGGACAGCTGCAATTTTTGCAACGAAGGTGTGTGATTTTTCTCGAGGACAGCTCCGATAATTTTACCAAACAGCTTTGATGTAAAAAACGCAGGTTCGATCGCAAGAAAAGGCCTTTGTGTTTTCTAAAAATCTAACAGCCCTTTTCTAAAAAACGAACCTATGATTTCTCAGCGAGTGTAGTCAAACTAAAAATGAAGTTTAATTAGCGACTCTGCTCGCTGCCATGCCACCCCAAAAATAAACTTTTGCCACCCTGAAATGGGGTGTTTGGTCTTCGGTAGAATCAAAAAGTTATCGAAAACTTGCCAATAATCTCGATTTAGTGTAATTTTGCACCACTCAATATATTAGACTTCGGAAATAAACATAAAAATACATATAGACATGAACTTTGTAGAAGAACTTCAATGGCGTGGCATGGTGCATACCATGATGCCGGGAACAGAAGAGTTGTTAAGTAAAGAGATGGTGACAGCTTACTTGGGTATAGACCCTACAGCTGACTCACTGCACATCGGTCACCTCTGCGGTGTGATGATGTTGCGTCACTTGCAGCGCTGCGGACATAAGCCGCTGGCTCTCGTAGGCGGTGCTACAGGTATGATCGGCGACCCCTCGGGTAAGTCACAGGAGCGCAACCTCCTCAACGAGGAGACTCTCCGTCACAATCAGGAGTGCATCAAGAAGCAATTGGCTAAGTTCCTCGACTTTGAAAGCGATGCGCCCAACTGTGCTGAGTTGGTAAACAACTATGACTGGATGAAGGACTTTACCTTCCTCGACTTCGCACGTGAGGTGGGTAAGCACATCACCGTAAACTATATGATGGCTAAGGACTCTGTGCAGAAGCGTCTCAATGGTGAGGCTCGCGATGGTCTCTCATTCACTGAGTTTACCTATCAGTTGCTCCAGGGCTATGACTTCCTCTACCTCAATGAGCATAAGGGCTGTAAGCTCCAGATGGGTGGTAGCGACCAGTGGGGCAATATCACTACCGGTGCTGAGCTCATCCGTCGTACCAGCGGTAATGAGGTATATGCGCTCACCTGTCCGCTCATCACTAAGGCTGACGGTGGTAAGTTTGGTAAGACCGAGTCGGGTAACGTATGGCTCGATCCTCGCTACACCTCTCCTTATAAGTTCTACCAGTTCTGGCTCAACGTAAGCGACGACGATGCTGCTAAGTATATCAAGATCTTCACCGCTATTGGCCGTGAGGAGATCGAGGCGCTCATCGCTGAGCACGCTGAGGCTCCCCACATGCGTACATTGCAGAAGCGTTTGGCTAAGGAGGTGACCATCATGGTACACTCAGAGGCTGATTATGAGGCTGCAGTAGAGGCATCGGGTATCCTCTTTGGTAACAACACTCACGATGCATTGGTGAAGCTCGATGAGGACACCTTGCTCGCAGTATTTGAGGGTGTTCCCCAGTTTAAGGTATCACGCGAGAAGATCGAGGCTGGCATCAAGGCTGTAGACCTCTTCGCTGAGGAATCTGCCGTGTTCCCCTCAAAGGGTGAGATGCGTAAGATGGCTCAGGGCGGTGGTGTATCACTCAACAAGGAGAAGCTCGCAGCCTTTGACCAGGAGATCACTACAGCTGACCTTCTGAACGATAAATACCTGCTCGTACAGCGTGGTAAGAAGAACTATTTCTTGCTTATCGCAGAATAAAACAGCTAAAAACTTGCAAGGATAGATAAAAACATCTATCTTTGCACCGCTTTTCCGAAAGGAGGCACTTAGGATTGTCCTATGGTGTAATGGTAGCACAACAGGTTTTGGTTCTGTTTGTCTTGGTTCGAATCCAGGTAGGACAACTCCATAAAAAAAGATTTTTAAGGGTTAGTGAGGGAGACACCTTTCGGTGTCTCTTTTTTTTATACCATTTATTCTTCCCGAAAAAACAAGAAATCATTTTATTATCTCACCCAAAAGAAATATCTTTGTGGCCTTACTGTAAGACTATGGACATAGATATCGTATACATGTGGGTAGATGGCAGTGACCCTGTATGGCTCGCAAAGAAGAATGCCTTTGAGCAGGGAGTAGCCAGCACGGCTGGTGAGGCCCTTGATGAGGCACGCTTCGTAGATAATGATGAGCTGAAGTATTCGCTGCGCTCCATAGAGCGGTATGCTCCGTGGATACGGCATATCTATATCGTCACAGATGGGCAGGTGCCTGCGTGGATAGACCTCACCAACCCGCGTATCAGCATTATCGACCATACGGAGATAATACCTCGGGAGGCGCTGCCTACATTCAGCTCGCCTGCCATAGAGTGGTGTGTCGACAATATCCCAGGGCTGTCAGAGCATTTCTTGCTTGCCAATGATGACACCTTTATCGGACGTGAGGTGTCGCCAGACTTCTTCTTTAATGCTAAGGGAGAGCCCATCATAAGACTCAAGAAGTGGGCCAGTAGCAAACGTCATATATCGCTGTATCTCAAGACTGTGGAGAGGGCGCAGAAGCTTATCCTTCAGACATTCGGCGAGCATATACCCTATATTCCCCATCACAATATTGATGCCTATAGGAAGAGCGATATCCAAAAGTGCAAGGAGTTATTTGCCGAAGATGTGGCGCGAACCATAAATAATCATTTCCGTAGCGAAGATGACCTACAGCGTGTAGTGGTACAGTATTATCTATTGGCCATAAAAGAGGGTGAGCTGCGCCTCATGGGCCGATATAACCGCTCTGTGTCTCTGATGGATAAACTGAAGAGCACGCTGCGCAGCAGGTATAGCTATGACTCTCGCCGAATAGCCATCACGGTGGGAGATATACGTGCAGTGTTGAAGAAATATAACCCTACGCTATATTGCCTGAATGATGGTGAAGATGCTGATGAGGAGTGTCGCCAGAGGGTGCGCACCTTCTTAGAGCAGGAGTTTCCCCTCAAGTCTTCTTTTGAGTTATAACCCTACACGCTCGCTTATCCATGCAGTGATCTGCTCACGTTCCTCGATGGTGGCCTTGTCCAGGGAGTTGAAGCAGCAGAACTTACAGTCCTTCATTCGGAGGAGTCTGTCCATCTTTTGACCGACATATCCCTTGCGCCCCTTGGGCTGAAGGAAGAAAAGGTGCTTGTCTACTGGGCGTATTTGCACCTTGCCCTCAGACTCGAGCAGGAGGTACTGCAGCTCTTGCGAGGTGAACTGCTCTGCGTGGCGGAAGCGATGGCCGATATTCATCAGCATATGCTCGGGGTGTGCCGAGAAGTATTGCTCGTAGCAGCTCTTGCGCAGAGCCTTGGGGGTATGAGCCAGCTTCAAGAATGAGAGGTGTCTACGGGCAATGACGGCAGCATTATACATACTTCCCTTGAATGTCACTCGCTTTTGACCATTCTTTTGAGGCTTGAGCATACGGGTGAGCTTGGTCCACAGCATGCTGCAACGCGTAGCATAGCACACCGAAGAGCCATCGGGTGAGAAAAAGTCCGCGGGGCTTACGGGAGAGGCCAGCAGCAGATCATCATTAAACTCTATGTAGTGCTCGCTCAGCCCCGGTATGCGCCAGGTCATGGTCTCTATGGCGATAGAGTTGAAGGTGGGCAGATGCTGCTCATAGCCACTGAAGATGACTTTGTGGTCCACCACCTCTACTGGGATATGTCCGTCGGGGAAATGCTTGGCTAAGAAGTCATCGACACGTGGGTCTTGCTCATCGGTGACGATGTATATCTTGTGTAGCCATGGAGCAAAGCGATTCAGCGAGGCTATGCAGTAGTATATCTCGCCAAGATTGCTAAATCGAGTGCTGCCTGCGATGTCCTCATTTTCACGCAGCTCATGTCCTCCGTGCTTGAGTCGCTTTGCGCGATGTCGGGGGTCGTCACCATCAACCCAAGTGATAACAGCGTCTATGGTCATACTTCAAATCTTGATTTCTTAGGGAACCTTTGGTTAAATGCATAGAGCATCGCCTTCTTCAGCTCGACATATCGCTCTTCGCTGAGCTGTACATCATTGATGCAAGCCAGCCGATGGGTAGGGTGCATGATGAACTGACACAAGCCCTTGGCCGACGCTACACCCACAGAAAAATGTTTCTTGTGCTGACGCTTATTGATAATCTTTCCGCTCAAGTAGATGTAGTCAAGGTACAGATACTGATTCAGATTGCCATGGCTGCGTACGCGTGTCACAGAGGCATGGATCTGCTCCTTGATAAGATTATAGAGCTCTTCACATTTGCTCTTCAACATAGGAGAACAGATGTGCTGGGGGCGCAAGAAGCACAGCCCCGGTCTCCGTCCTATCGCCTGGCAAGCTGCACGGTATGAACTGCGGCAATGAGTCTTATACATATTCGAAGGCCAGAGGTGTGAGCTCATCCCAATGACACCTTTGCCATCGCGGAAGAAGTCCTCGGACTTACACTCCTGCATGGGGTACATATCATCATTGAAATACAGGAACTCCTCATCCAAGTCCTCTATGCGATGCAAAAACATCTCAATAGCCGTACTATTGAACGTCGGGAGGAACTCTTGCGGGATGATATCCTGATGCAACACGATGTGTACCTGCTCGCGATTGATCCATGCAGGTACCTGGCTGTCATGTGAGACCACAAGATGCACCTTACGGATGAAGGGCATATTATCCGCTATGCCACGAAACAGATAGGGTAGCGTACCCCAATCACGAAAGCGCTTCTCGAGCACTGGCTGATTGGTATACTGCTCATAATCCCTCTGCCATGCGGGGTCAAGACCATCTACATATGTAATGACAATATCCACTTGTCCAATTATTTATATCCGTGCAAAAGTAATGCATGTATAATTAATAAGCAAGTCCCGACGAACGAAAGTGGAGAAATGCTTGCTAATCGACGGACAAGATGCGCGAAAAGTTTGTCAATTAGACAAAAAAGCGTACTTTTGTGATAACTTATATAAAGATTACGAGAATGGCACTCATCAAATCAGTTCGGGGCTTCACACCCGAGATAGGCGAAAATTGCTACTTGGCCGACAATGCTACCATCATCGGCGATGTGGTGATGGGCCGTGACTGCAGCATTTGGTTCAATGCCGTGCTGCGTGGCGATGTCAACAGCATACGCATCGGCAATGGAGTCAACATACAGGATGGCAGTGTATTGCATACGCTGTATCAGAAGTCGACCATCGAGATTGGTGATAATGTCTCGGTAGGGCACAATGTGACTATCCATGGTGCTACGGTTAAGGATAATGCGCTCATCGGCATGGGAGCTACGCTGCTCGACCATGTGGTGGTGGGCGAGGGTGCTATCGTGGCAGCCAACGCCTTGGTTACCTCGGGTACGATTATCGAGCCGGGCACCTTGTGGGGTGGCGTACCAGCCAAATTTATCAAGCATGTTGACCCCGAGCAGAGCCGTGAGCTCAATCAGCGCATTGCCCGACAGTATCTGATGTATGCCTCTTGGTACAAGGAGGATGACAAATGACAATTGATAATTGATGAAAGAGAAGATTACGCTTGCCCTGCTCACCGTGGTGTTCAAAGCCATAGCAATATGGCCTTTACGGGTGCTCTATGTGCTGAGCGACCTCATATACCCACTCGTATATTACGTGGTGAGGTACAGACGTGAGGTGGTGCGTAACAACTTGATAAACTCATTCCCCGAGAAGACAGAGCAGGAGATCAAGGAGATAGAGCGAAAGTTCTACCGTCACTTCTGCGACTATGTGATGGAGACGGTGAAGCTGATGCATGTCTCTGATGATGAAATGCGTCGCCGTATGCGCTTCACCAACGCCGAGTACATAGAGCAGCTCCGCAGCGATGGTCGTCCCATCTTCCTCTACCTCGGCCACCAAGCCAATTGGGAGTATATCATCTCTATCACCATGTGGACATCCTCCGAATTTACGACCGGACAGATATATCATCCGCTGAGCAATAAGGTGATGGACAAACTGATATACCGTTTGCGTAGCCGATTCAACACCGTGGGCATACCTCAAAAGCAGGCTCTACGAACCATCATCACCATGGTACGCGATGGCAAACAACCCTTATTGGGCTTCATTGCTGACCAGCGCCCTCCGCGTCGCCCCGAGCCAGAGTGGATGACATTCCTCAACCAAGACACCCCCATCATCACGGGTGGTGAGGCTATGGGCAGAAAACTCAATGCACACTTCGTCTATGGCAGTATGCAGTGTGTGCGCCGTGGCTACTACGAGCTCACCTTCCATCCCATCACACCATCCGAAAACGAGGAATTCGGGTATAGCAAGCAGTATATGCGCATGCTCGAACAAGATATTAAGACTCAGCCACATCTCTATCTCTGGACACACAAGCGATGGAAGTGGAAAAAGGCAAATAGCTAAAGATCTAAATCGTAAATAGTCAAATTGTAAATAAAACCGATGATAAAGCAATTTCTCTCCCTCATCCGCAGGTTCATTCCTCCCTATAGAAAGTTCCTCATCAGTAATCTTGTGCTCAACTTCTTGGCGCAGATACTCAATGTATTCTCTTTCACCCTGCTCATCCCCATCTTGCAGATACTCTTCCAGGTGAGCGATGCTACCTATGAGCATATGACTTGGACCGATGGCAATGTGGCCGATGTGATTAAGAACAACTTCTATTACTACATGAACCACTTCATCGAGACTCGTGGTGCCTTGTGGGTACTCATAGCGTCTGGCGTGGTGCTCATCGTGATGACATTCCTCAAGACGGCTTGTTACTTCGGCTCATCTGCTACGCTCATCCCCCTGCGAACAGGTGTGGTGCGTGACATACGCATACAGGTGTACAATAAGGTGATGGGACTCCCACTGAGCTTCTTCTCCGAGGAGCGCAAGGGAGATATTATCTCTCGTATGAGTAGCGATGTGAGCGGACTTGAGACTGCACTATCCAACTCGCTGGAGATGCTCATCAAGAACCCTATCGCCATTGTGGTCACCCTCTTCAGTCTCTTCTTCCTCAGTTGGGAGTTGACACTTTTTGTGCTTGTCGCTATGCCTGCATTGGCTTGGGCAATGGGCGCTATCAGCCGTAAGCTCAAGCGCAAGTCTAAGGAGGCGCAGAACTATTGGGGTACACTGCTCGCACAGCTCGACGAGACCCTCGGAGGCTTGCGTATCATCAAGGCTTTCCTTGCCGAAGGTAAGATGAAGCAGCGTTTTGCCGACATCAACAACACCTACCGCAATGCCGTGATGCGCATGACTATACGTCAGTCTGCTGCTCATCCCGCCAGTGAGTTTATGGGTACGGGCATCATTGTCATCGTCATGTGGGCAGGCGGATATATCATCCTCAATGGTACTTCGGGTATGGAGGGAGCTACCTTTATCTACTACCTTGTATTGCTCTACAACATCCTCAACCCCATCAAAGACCTCTCAAAAGCATTCTATAATATCCCCATCGGTATGGGCTGCTGGGAGCGTGTAGATAAGATACTCAGCGCTGAGAACCCCATCAAGGAATCTGTGAGCCCCGTCTCTATGCCCACCTTTGAGCAGGGTATTGAGTTCAAGGGAGTGGACTTTCACTATGCTCCGGGCAATCCCGTATTGCGCGGTATCAACCTCTCCGTAGAGAAGGGCAAGACCATCGCCTTGGTAGGTCAGTCAGGCTCGGGAAAGTCGACCCTCGTAGACCTTGTGCCCCGCTTTCACGACGTCACTGGAGGTAGCATCACTATCGATGGTCGTGACATCCGTGATATCTCTATTCGTGACTTGCGCTCGCTCATTGGCAATGTAAACCAAGAGGCCATCCTCTTCAATGATACCATCTTTAACAATATCAGTTTCGGTGTAGAAGGAGCTACCATGGAGCAGGTTATCGAGGCGGCTAAGATAGCCAATGCCCACGACTTTATCATGGAGAGCGAGCAGGGCTACGACACCATCATCGGTGACCGAGGCTGCCGTCTCTCTGGTGGTCAGCGCCAACGCCTGAGCATAGCTCGCGCCATCTTGAAGAATCCGCCCATCCTCATTCTTGATGAGGCCACTTCGGCCCTTGATACCGAGAGTGAGCGCCTCGTACAGGAGGCTTTGGAGCGCTTGATGAAGTCTCGTACTACCATTGCCATTGCTCACCGTCTCAGTACTATCAAGCATGCTGACGAGATATGTGTAATGCTCGAAGGCGAGATCGTAGAGCGTGGCACCCATGAGGAGCTATTGGCACGAGGTGGATACTACAAGCGTCTCAATGACATGCAGAGCCTCTGATATAAACTTTTAGAAAGGCAAGGCGTAAATACCAAAAAAGTTATACCTTTGCAATAGTGTAAGATTAAAAAAAATAAAAAGATATATGCTGACATTCCAACTCCAACACACCGATCCTAAGAGCAATGCTCGTGCTGGACTTATCACTACTGATCACGGACAGATACAGACACCTATATTTATGCCTGTAGGTACCTTGGGTTCCGTCAAGGGAGTACACCTGACGGAGCTGAAAGAGGACATCAAGGCTCAAATCATCTTGGGCAACACCTATCACCTGTATCTGCGCCCCGGACTTGAGGTGATAGAGAAGGCTGGCGGATTGCATAAGTTCAATGGCTTTGACCGCCCCATGCTCACTGACAGTGGCGGCTTCCAGGTGTTCTCACTCTCTGGCATTCGCAAGATGCGTGAGGAGGGTGTGGAGTTTCGCTCGCATATCGATGGTTCGAAGCATCTTTTTACCCCCGAGGGTGTGATGGATATCGAGCGTACTATCGGTGCCGATATTATGATGGCCTTTGATGAGTGTACGCCAGGCGATGCTGACTACGCATATGCCAAGAAGTCGATGGAGCTCACACACCGCTGGCTCGACCGCTGTCTCAATCGTTTCAACTCTACCGAGCCTAAGTACGGATATCATCAGGCGCTCTTCCCCATCGTGCAGGGTTGCGTATACCCCGACCTGCGCCGTCAGTCTGCAGAGTTTATAGCCTCTAAGGGTGCCGAGGGTAATGCTATCGGTGGCTTGGCAGTGGGTGAACCTACAGAAAAGATGTATGAGATGATCGAGGTGGTCAACGAGATATTACCTACCGACAAGCCTCGCTACCTTATGGGAGTGGGCACGCCGATGAATCTGCTCGAGGCGATTGAGCGTGGTGTGGATATGTTTGACTGCGTGATGCCTACACGTAATGGTCGCAATGGTATGCTCTTCACCAAGGATGGTATCATCAATATGAAGAATAAGAAGTGGGAGATGGACTTCTCGCCCATCGAGGCTGATGGAGCATCCGTGGTAGATACGCTCTACACGAAGGCCTATCTGCGTCACCTCTTCCATGCTCAGGAACTCCTGGCCATGCAGATAGCCTCTATACATAACCTTGCCTTCTATCTATGGCTCGTGGGTGAGGCTCGCAAGCATATCATTGCAGGCGACTTCTCTACTTGGAAGCCTATGATGGTGAAGCGCTTGGCAACAAGATTATAAAAAAAAGCACACAACCTTAAAATCAAATACTATGTACGACATTGCGATTATCGGCGGCGGTCCTGGTGGATATGTTGCTGCAGAGAAAGCAGCCAAGAAAGGCTTGCAGACTATTCTCTTCGAGAAGAAAGACTTGGGTGGCGTATGCCTCAACGAGGGCTGTATCCCTACAAAGACGCTGCTCTATAGTGCCAAACTGTATGACTATGCCCGCAAGAGCGAGAAGTATGGCATACGAGTTGAGGGCGCAGAGCTTGACTATAAGAAGATGACCGACCGCAAGACCAAGGTCATACGCAAACTTGTCGCTGGTGTAGGCTTGCGTATGAAGAATGCCGGTGTAGAGGTTGTCAAGGCTGAGGCTATCATCGAAGGACGCACTCTTGAGGGTGCTATACGCATCTCTGCAGGTGACGCCACCTATGAGGCGCGCAACCTTCTCATCTGTACAGGTTCAGAGACATTTATACCTCCTATCGAGGGACTTGACATTACTGCAAACGAGGCTATTGTCACCAATCGTGAACTGCTCTCTTCTAAGGAGGCTCCCGCTAGTCTTACTATTATCGGAGGTGGAGTCATCGGTATGGAGTTTGCATCCTTGTATAATAGCATCGGTGCTGAGGTACACGTCATCGAGATGCTACCAGAGATCCTCGGTGCGCTCGATGCCGAGATAAGCGCCATGTTGCGTGCACAGTACGCCAAGCGTGGCATACACTTCCATCTCTCATGTAAGGTAACCCGAGTAGAGGATCACGATGTGACATTTACAGATGCCGAGGGCGCTGAGCATACCATCACAAGTGATAAGATACTGGTCAGCGTAGGTCGCCGCCCTATCACTAAGGGATTCGGTCTTGAGACTTTGGACGTGGAGCTCGAGCGCGGAGGCATTAAGGTAGACAATAAGATGCGTACCACTGCAGAGGGCGTATATGCCGCAGGTGACGTCACAGGCTTCTCACTATTGGCCCACACAGCCAGTCGCGAAGGCGAAGTGGCTATCAATAACATTTGCGGTATCTCAGACACTATGCACTACAACGCCATCCCTGGCATCGTGTATACCAATCCAGAAGTCGCAGGGGTAGGCATCACCGAGGCCGAAGCACAGAAGCAGGGCATAGCCCACACCTGCCATCGACTCCCTATGGCATACTCAGGCCGCTTTGTGGCAGAGAATGAGGGTGGCGAGGGCCTATGCAAAATCATTGCAGAAGAGGGCACAGGACGTGTACTTGGTGTACATATGCTGGGCAACCCGTGTAGCGAAATCATCGGAAGTGCTTGCATCGCAATAACCCAAGGTATGACAATTCACGAGCTTGAGCAAGTCATATTCCCACACCCCACAGTCACTGAAATTATCAAAGAGACACTGGCCCTGTCGTAAAGATTATAATTGAATAGCAATAATATAGGAGTTTACCCTGAGCTACGGATTGTCCCCCTAATGTAGGGGGACGAGCGAAGCGGAGGGGGTATAAGCAGAAAGTTCATACCACCTCCCCCTCTACGAGGGTACTCCTCCTACCTTAGGAGGAGAATTGTAAAAATGGGTAAAC
>JAFZFF010000076.1 GCA_017556045.1 Bacteroidaceae bacterium
GAATATAAATCATATTTAGAGCAAGCATGGTTTACCTGTACAGTTGGTCGGTCTGCTTCTTTCATACAACAAAAGTAAGCATTCCTACCGTATTTTCTATTACTCTGCAAATCTAAGGGAGCAACGCGAAGAATCTCGCAGGCGTTTCTTACTTATTCCCTGCGCGAGATCCTTCCTATCGTCAGGATGACATATCGCTGAAAATTTGCAGTGTTGGACAACATCTATATTATTGCCTTCAATAAAGAGCAATAAATCTCGATATAGGAGAGTTTGTAGGATGAAATGATAGAGATAAATGACTCTTGAAATTCTAAGGTATTGACCGAAGAGGTTTATGAGATGTTGTCTCGGTTCCAAAAGACTATATGTGAATTACATTCTACCTATACACATGAGATAAGCGTATGGATAGACTGATTTCTTCATTAAACCATAAGGAAAGACAGATAAATAACAGATACTTATCACAAGTGTTAGTTTACAAAATAGGATAAGCAGCCGAATTTGTCAGTAAAGACGAGGAAATAAATGGTAACACACAGATAATAAGTCAGATACGAGTGAATAATGTGTCACTTTATTGTCACTCAGTGTCAGTAAATAAACGTTGCTTGTGGAAGCAAGTATTGCATGCAGTGCTTAAATCAACCTGATTATGAGGTGATTATGTAAATTCCGTAGATGCATTATCCTTACATTAAGTGTCACTGACAATATAATCATTGATGTTTTCAATAAGGCAAAGGTCGGCGACATCTTGAGTGCTTACCTTTGCAATACATAGAAAAGGGTAAAAGGAGGATTTATCATTATATTTTGTGTATGTCATTTGCTTTTTTTTATTAACTTTGTAAAAAAATCAAAAAGACTCTACCAACAGTAATCTTTAGGGGCTTCTCTACTGTCCTACTGTTAATGATGTGGTGTGAATAGGTATGTTTGAAGGCATAACGAGAAATCATAGAGAGAATCTCTCTCTTGCTATACAGAATAACAAGCGCATGGTGGATACCTCAGTTCGGAGATGTGCCTTGTGGTGTGCTATGCTCATTGGTGCACTCGTAGTACCTAACTGTAGTAAAGCTCAGCAAAGAGACCAAGTCTTGTTTCAGCGATTCGAAGAGCGCTTCTATATGCTCGACTCGCTAATCTTCCATTGTGAACCGGATGGGAGGATGGGCATGACGAGTTGTGTATCACAAGGGTATACGACAAGTGTCGTAGACTCACTCATCGACAAGAAAGTAGAGGTGCAACAGCGCGCTGTAAAAGCCGAGACGGGACTGCTCATATCGGGACAGACCTATTATCGCTCTGGCGAGGGAACGAGTGTAGATCCCGACGAAAATGATGCCTTAGAGGCTTATAACGCCAAGGTACAGGTAGAGTTGAGATGGAACATCATCAGTAGTGGAATTCACAACCGCAAGGGGCGTCTCAATGAATTGTCTATCGAAGGTAAACTGGAACATGCCTATCAGGAACAGGAGCGCCTATCTCTAATGATAGAGAGACAGAAGCAGAGTTTCTGCGAAGAGTATGACAGTCTCCTGGGTGGTATACTCCAGTTGCGTATAGAGAATCTGCAGTTATTGAATGATGCACAGACCTATTTGGCATCGGATCGCAGCATAGGCACTGATGAACTGCTAAAGGTGATGGACGAGCAAGCTATTGCCGAGCGATTGCTTACGACCATTCCTAAGGACTACCCTATAGCTGCGCAATTGGCAAGACCACAGGGCGATATCATCTATCTTGACACAGCACAACTCAAGAACTGCATCCGCGAGAATACTCTCTTGCTGCAAATGATGGACCTCAAGATAGGTCTATTAAAACAGAAGGAAGAGAATACGAGCTATTGGAATGCTCTGAATATATCTCCATTCCTAAGATACTCATATTACATGCGCCCCGAGGTGAAGAACCCAGCGACTGTGGATGTGGGCGTAGCTTTCCAGATACCGCTATCGAGTCAGGAGCCTCGCAAACGTAAGGTATTGACCGCTGAACGTCTACAGAAAAATGCAGAGAAGGAGGAGCTGAAGGAGAAGTTGATGACTGAGGTAGAAGCGATGTTAGCAGAGATCGAGCGTGCCAACCAGGGAATGCAAGGTGAACTCAAGCGCATCGAGATGCTGAGGGGGTATATGCAGCAGCGCCGACAACACTACCAAGGACATATTGGAGAATACAACTTCATGTCGAGAATAAAGGAGTATAACCACTACTTGACATGCTGGGAAAACTACTATTCATATCAGTATAAAAGAGATTGTTACATGGCAGACCTACAGGCATTCCTATCTCGACAGTCCATCGTAGACTTCTGCATGATTCAAAAGTGAGAGAGAGACAGATTATGAAAGATTTTCATTTTACCACCGAACAGGAGCAGGCCGAGATAGAAAAAATCCTGCAACAGCGTAAGAAGAAGCAGACCAAACAACAGACCTTGTTTATGGCAATCTTCGTCTTCATCATAGGAATAATCATTCTGTATTGTGTACGTAGAATTGTGTATATAGACTTTAATGGATATGTAGTGGTACACAACGTACGATTCCGCGCTTCAGAAGACATTTTCGTACATGATATATACAAACATAATGGTGATTTGATCAAACCTGGTGATACCATATACTCATATGTATCGCTTGATTGGTTTCACGAGATTGGCAACATCAACTCAGAATCAGAGGTTATAGTAAAGTCTCGTGACCTGAAGGTACAGTACGGATTGGCCTATCAAAACCTCGCTGTATTGAGAGCTAAGATGGAAGAGATCAAACGACAAATCGATTTGGAGGACCACAATATCCGCTTCGGCCTTAGCGACAATGTTCACAAACTTCAATTGGAGCGTGAATACAAAGAGACAGAAGAGGAACTCAAGGCTCAGCAACGAAAGCTATATGTGCTACAAAAGGCTATCAATGAATCTAAAGATGCGGTAGACCGACTAGGAGAAGTAAGTGCCGGATTTACTATTCAGAACGTGCGCAACAAGCAGAAGATGAAGGAACTGGGCGTGGTGCACTATACCGTAGCTGCCGACTCGGGAGTAGTGACACGTAACTGGATTTCAGAGCTCTCGCTCGTATTACGCGGTGAGGACATCATCGAGACCCAATCATTCGACCTCGATAAAGACAATGTGTATGTGATGGCTTATGTCACACCTGACCGTGCGAAGTATATCAATCGTGGCTTTAAGGCTAAGGTAATCGTCAATGACGATGTGGAGTATACGGCAACAGTAGTATCTATGGGAGCACGTACAGAGCCTATACCTGAGGCATATCGTAACAATCTTTCGAAGGACCATATTGCAGCCATCGCTGTGTTGCGTATCGATCCTGAACAGAAGATTCCATTTTGGTCACTGGTAAATGGAATGCCTGTACTGATACGATTCAACAATAAGGATTACGAGGATGTAGGTTCGGATGATTACATCCAACTGAAAACTCCAAGGGGTCTGGAAGTTCCTAAAAAAGTAAAAGATTATCTGTATTTTAACAATAGAAACTAATGAACTATAGTTATCGGATTAAAGCAAACCCGAAAGGACGCAATATACTTATCGTGCGAGGATTAGTGCAGCTAGATAATGTCAGCGATATCAAGGCTGAAGATTTCGATGCCATCTACATTGAAGACTATGGGCAATCGCATAGCGAACTATCGTTTCAGCTGCAAAGCATGTCGTCTATACACGGCATGAAGTCTCACCTGAAGCCCCGATTCTTAGCTGCTACACTGAAGCCCCATGTACACCAACTAAAACCTTTGGTTGATGGCTTTGCGACGACACCTGACGATGAGAAGATGAGCGAGCGTATCGAGGAAATTTACGATAAGTTGGCATACATTGATCTCTTTGATATATCAGAGGTTAGAACAAATAACTATGTATATTTTTTGAAGTTGTGCAAACATGCCATATCGAGAGGTTTATACACATTTACCACCTCATTGGAGGCAGCATACGCACAAGGACACACTGCTTTGTTTTTAGCTAAGCAAGATAGTTTGACCACTAATATGAGGAGTGAATTTGTTCGTTTCAATCAGACCTTGCGAGAGTTGGGTTATGCAGAACGCAAAAAGTTCGAGGAGCGTATCCATGTGTGTCCACACTGCAAAGGCTCTCACCTGTTCTATATGGAGGCTTGTCCTAAATGCGACTCCTCGCTCCTGAAAGAAGAACCTGTATTGCACCACTTCCGTTGCGCTAATATCTCACCAGAGTCGAGTTACGCCTATGATGGAGAGCTGCGTTGCCCCAAGTGTCATCAGATGCTCCGTCATATCGGTGTAGATTATGACCGTCCAGCCAACGTGTACACATGCCAAGAATGCAGCCATACCTTCTTGCATACGCGAATGAAGGTATATTGCACATCGTGTCAAAAGACATCAAGACCTTCGGATTTGTTGGCGCAGGACATCTACAGCTATGAGTTTACGACAGAAGGACTGCAAGCCTTATCATCAAACGACGCATTGCTGGCTGTAAGTAAAGATGTATGGGCCGGTTACTCTCGATTTGATTCCTTTTTGTCGCAAATCCGACTTTTTTCATACTCGCATGAAAAGAATGAGTCAGTTCTCATCAACCGCTTCAAACTCGAAGGCAATGTCAACAGAGAAGGGATCATGCACTTTGTGGATGACCTTCAGAGGAAGTACCACTATCATAACCTCTCATACAATTCTCATTACATCTTTTTGGCAGCTAAAGTGCAGCATAGCAGGATGGAGACACTAAAGAAACAGATGGAGGAGGAATATTTGGAACTGCAACGAATCGTCGAACTGAGAAATCTTGGCACAAAGTTAGTCGACCAGGATTTTCTATACCATACTGAGGGTGAGAAAATTGATAATTTCATTAAGAGGATAAGCAAAAGTCAATAAGAGGAGAAATACCATGTTGGATTTCTGTTTTGACATATTAGATGGCATTATAGCTTGCTTCACTCGAAATCTGTCATGGAGTGCGGTTATCAGCACCTATTGGTTTTTGTTTGCAATCGAGTTTCCACGCTATTACCTGTTGGAATTCGTTATCGCAATCTGGCACAAGATAACCTACAAAAGCAGAGCGAGAAAACGGGCTGTGGCAAGGATGAAACTCTACATAGAAAACCCACTAATAACTATCCTAGCCCCAGGAAAGAACGAAGGTAAGCATATCTATAAGCTGGTAAAGTCACTCAATGAACAGACCTATCGTAACTATGAGATTATCATTGTCGACGATGGGTCAGATGATGCCACCCCATTGATATGTAGAGATTTGGAGAAGGCCGGATACATCGATTTGTATCTGCGCTCCAATATACGTGGAGGTAAGGCTAGTGCTGCCAACTTTGGCGTACACTATGCAAAGGGAAAGTATATCGTACACCTCGATGCAGACTCCTCACTCGACCGCGATGCTATAGAGAAAATCCTCATCCCCTTCTACTATGATCCAAAGATTAAAGCTGTTGGAGGTTGCGTCAAAGTGCGCAATGCAGGCGACACGCTGTGTACCTCAATGCAAGCGTTAGAGTATCTGAAGACGATTCAAGTGGGCCGTATGGTAACAAATACGCTGGGGATTTATCATATCATATCGGGTGCTTTCGGAGCTTTTGAGCGTGAGAAGCTAATGCAGATAGGTATGTGGGATATAGGTCCAGGCCTTGACGGAGATATCACGCAGAAGATTAGAAAGTCTGGTGACAAGGTATACTTTGCCGAAGATGCCATCTGTATGACCAATGTACCTACCGAGTGGCATGCTCTCTTCAAGCAACGCCAGCGTTGGAGCAAATCGCTTATTCGCTTCCGCTTGCGCAAGCATTTTGACATATTGATGCCGCACAAGCACTTCAGCTTCCTAAATTGGCTATCAAATATGGAAAATCTACTTTTCGACTGCATATTTAACTACCTGTGGCTGTTTTATATAATATCACTGATGTTCGTACACACCGACAAGCTAATGGAAATATTCCTCATCGGATGGATGATTAGATACTGCTTCTCTTTAGTAGCATTCGGAGTCATCATGCTGGTATCAGAGCGAGCATCCGAAGAGCGAAAGCTGATACCCTACCTATTTGTCAGCACATTCTACACAGGCTATTTCTTGCGTGCTACACGTTTGATAGCACATACTAAAGAACTCTTCTTCTTCTCGTCTTATAAAGACCCATGGAATCCGAAGAAGACATCAGACTTAGCACAGATTGAAGGAATTTAATAACAATTTATAAATTACAAAAGTATGGATATAAAAATAGGAGTGATAGGATTAGGCTATGTGGGCTTCCCCTTGGCCTGCTTATTTGCCAAAAAGTATCAAGTTATCGGATATGACATTAATGAAAATCGTATCAACGAGATAAATCAGGGTATTGACTCTACCAACGAGGTCGCTCCAGAAGCATTGAAGAATGCTTTGGCCAATGGCATGGTGTGTACAAATCGTATTGACGACTTGAAAGTGTGTAACGTGTATGTAGTAGCTATCCCTACTCCAGTGGATGACTTCTACAATCCTGAGCTCATGCCCCTAAAAAATGCCAGTATCGTAGTAGGTGAAGTGCTCAAGAAGGGCGACTACGTAGTATATGAGTCGACCGTATATCCTGGTGTGACAGAAGAAATCTGTGCTCCCATTTTAGAGGAAGTATCAGGGTTGAAGTTGAATGAAGATTTCTTTTTGGGTTACTCGCCTGAGCGTATCAACCCGGGCGATAAAGAGCACACTGTGGAGAACATCCCAAAGATTACCTCAGGTTCTACCCCTGAAGCAGCTGAAGTTATCGACGCATTGTACAATTCAGTATTGCTCAATGGTACCCATCGAGCCTCCAGTATCAAGGTTGCAGAGGCGGCTAAGATTTTGGAAAACACACAGCGCGACGTTAATATTGCATTCATGAATGAAATTGCGATCATATTCAACGCGTTAGGCATCGACACTACTGATGTGTTAGAGGCCGCAGGAACTAAGTGGAACTTCCTGAAGTTTAGTCCTGGTTTGGTAGGAGGACACTGCATCAGCGTTGACCCCTACTACTTGATACAACGTGCCACTTCACGCGGAGTGGTTCCACGCATTATGATGGAAGCTCGTCGACTCAACAATACAATGGGAAACTATGTGGCCGAACGAGTAGTACGCTGTCTTAACCTGCACGATATATCAGCCCACAATGCAAAGTTTCTACTATTGGGATTCACCTTCAAGGAGAACTGTCCCGATATCCGCAATACGAAGGTGGTAGACATATACAATGCATTGAAAGCTTACACTACAGACATCTGTGTGTATGACCCTTGGGTAAGTAAGGAATCGGCAAAGCACGAATATGGTGTCGAAGTAAGCACGGACGAGCGTGACTTAGAGTATGGCCAGTACGATGCAGTCATCTATTGTGTAAAGCATGACTGTTTCAATTCTCTCGGTCTTGATTCATTACGCAAGCCCAACGGAGTTTTCTACGATGTAAAGGGAGTACTTGACAAGAGCATCATCACTGAACGTTTGTAATCCCTCTCGGCTATTGTCTAACAATAAAACACGGGGCAAGACCATGATCTTGCCCCGTGTTTATAATCTATTATTTACTACATTTATTTCTCAATCAAGCGGAAGATTTGTACACCGCTAAGGCCATAAGCCACGTACAAGATGTCATCAGACAAAGTGACGTAGTTGGCAGATTTACCACCTGCATAACGGTACGATGTAACTACAGACAGGTCATTCTTGTCAAGAACAAACAGACCACCATGGCCGTAAGCTACATATACATACTTGTCATCTACTGTCAAGCCATTAGCTGCAGCAATAGTGTCGCCACCAACCTTGAACGCGGCTACCTCAACGCCATTGGTATAGCGCTTCACACCATTCTTACCCAAACATACATAGGCGTCGTCACCCTCTAAGTGCAACACATTCTTACCATTGACAGGCGCAATTACATCCAGCTCGGTAGTGAGCAAAGGATTGCTGAAGGTGTAGTCAGATGCATTGTAGACATTCAACTCTGCCATAGACTGCTCTGAATTCTTGTCTGTAAGCGATATTATACCCATATTGGTACCATCAGAGCTGATGAACTTAGATGATCCTGCCGAATTCACAGATGCCAATGTTGCGAACGAGGTGGCATCAAGTGTGCGGTAACCGCCATTGGTGGTCACATGTAAGTAATCGCTATTGCGGATGACACAGCTAGCTGATGAGCCCCCCTTGAGCTTCACTTGAGTGAACTCGGCTGCATTGGTCTGGAAGATGCCATCGCTCAAGCCTACAACACCAAGGAATGCACCATTCTTAGGCTCACCACCAGCGGTGATGATGCGGTCGCCATCCACGATGAGATGGTTGAAGTCAAAGGTAGGATGCTCCATGAAAGAGAGGATAGAGCAGATGCCATCAGTAACGTTCATTACCTCGACGCAACCATGGAAGCCATCACCTTGAGTGTGGTATGATACATAAGCTTTTTCGCCTACTGTCTGGATGCATGTAGAGGAAATGTAGTGACCATGGTCAGGTGTCACCACCTGTGCAATGTGCTCAAGACCTACCACCAACTCAGGCTCAACTTCGGGCTGAGTGCCAAACTCGGGGTGACATCCCTCAGCTGCAAGGTAGGTGTCGCCATTGAATTTGATACTTGAGAGCCACTCCAACTCACTACCACTGCGGTTATCAATCTCTTGATAGTGAATATCCATCCAACCGGTGAACATTTCCTTCACGTTGCTCTGGTTAATTTCAATCTTGTCTGCTGCAAGTACAGCATACTCCATATCACCACCCTCAACAGTGATTGTACACGGATTTCTCATGTAGAGCACATCTGTGTCAACAAGGCTTCCGGCTTTAATTTGCAATAATGATGCAGAGTTCATTTCCACCGAAGGAGATGAGAGGTAGCTACCCACAAGGAGATCAGCATTGTTGTGTAGGATAAGATACTCATCAGCAAAGATACCGCACTCTACATGACACACCGCATTCTCACGCACCTCAACCACCGAGGCTGACAGGGCATCACCAACATAGAGCGTACCACCTACCCAGATCTCAGGATAACAGAGGTCGCCCGAGGTCATAAACGTAGACCCCATATTGATATTGAAGCGGCTTTCACCAGTGATATTGAAGTCACCATAGCTGTATACATTAAGTTCGTGCATGGGCATGTGTGACGGATAGTTCACCTTACCGCCAGGCAACACAATGAGTGTACCCTTACCCCAAAAGTTATTGATAGTAAGTTCACCACTGATATAGTATGTATTTCCCTTGAATTGTACATCTTTGGTCAGGGTAGATCCTGCAGGCAAGAAATAGTCCTTAGCCTCGGCTGCCCAACCCTGATAGTTGTCGTCCATCACCGCATCATACTGGGGCGATTCTGGTGCTTCAGGCATCGTAAGAATCGCCTTTGTTCCTCTTGTCACTATAGTACTGGACTTCTTGCCATACATAGTAACGCGTTTTGACAACTCGGCACTGTTATTATTAACAATCACCGAACTTTTTGTTAACTCTGCCTGCGGTAAATCCACTCCTCCATCATCTTGTTGACATGAAGCCAATGAGATTACAACTGCTGCTAAACCCAGGTACTTTGCCACTTTTAAGGTCGCAAACGGATTTCTGTTCCTAAGCGTGAAATTCGCTTGTGATAAGTGTCGGTTCATTTTCTTTTGTGTTAATAGGTTTGAAATAGTTTTATATAAATTTTCGCTTCAAAAATAATTATATTTTTCTAAATCGCAAGCGATCCCCTCCCCTATTTTTTATGTCTTATTGGGGGATTATATGTAAAATTATGAACTTTCCCCAATGGGTGTTCTCTTATTTTGTAATCCAGATAATACAAATCCGATGTTTAGAATCCTATCATGTTGGGACAATTGTGCTTGGGAGTACTCTTCTCGAAGTCCCCAAACTGAAATTTTATGGATACACCATAACTGAAATATCTTCATTTCCTTTCTTTGCATACACTCAAAAGACTCTAAAAAATGAGTTTAGGAAAAAAGTTTCAGTAGAGATAAAGTAAAAGCTCTGTAATTCATAGAACTACAGAGCTTTGTAAGTAATTAAGAGTACTCGAAGCGGGACTTGAACCCGCACAGCCATCACTGGCCAAAGGATTTTAAGTCCTTCGTGTCTACCGATTCCACCATTCGAGCAGTCTTGAGCGGAAAACGAGACTCGAACTCGCGACCCTAACCTTGGCAAGGTTATGCTCTACCAACTGAGCTATTTCCGCAATATTTAACAACTCTCTCGGAGAACGTCCTTGCCAAGGTTAGGTTATATTTTCCTATTCTTTTGGGGCAAGGTTATGCTCTACCAACTGAGCTATTTCCGCAATACAATTTCAAAGAGCTCTTAACTGAGCTATCTTGCAACACCTTTTGAAGTATTTCCCGAGCACATCTAAGGACGTCCTTCAAAAATGCGAGTGCAAAGATACGAAATAAATGAGAAATACCATGAAAAACGGCATGTTTTTTTAATCCTCATGGATAATTTCGTGGTTTTTCGCTCTGCAAACTGTGATTTTGAGGCTTTACTTCAGCGTTAGATGGATACTCTTACTCTTGCCTATCACTGTACGAGGAGCGAGACTCTGCGATGTGACACTGCCCACACCGCTCATATATACACGCAGACCACATGACTCGAGGACGTAGAGAGCATCTTTGGCTCCGAGACCACGCACGTCGGGCACGAGACCAGATGAGGTATCGATGCTGCTCTCGCTGAGCTGTATAATGGTACCACTGGTCTGAGACTTTCCCCACACAGGTTCACCACCACGAGAGGAGCTCTGAGCATCCCACTCATGACGAATATCGAGCTGATCGAGCACGAAACGGGCATCGGCGATATTGCCTCTCTTCACAGGGGGAATGAGAACAGCGGCTGAGTCTACGAGTTCGGAAATGGGTCGACGAGCATCGCGAGCCATCACACGCTTGGCGATATCGCCAAAGACAACACCGGCAACGCCACCACCCGAAATGAGTCCACCCTGGGTCTGTATAGATACTATACAAGTGTACTGGGGATTATCTGCGGGGAAGAAACCGCAGATGCTAAGCTGGTGACCACCGCCTTTGAGCTGTCCGCCACTGGCAATCTGTGCGGTACCAGTCTTACCTGCCACGAGGAATTCGTCGGACTTGGCTTGCTTACCCAATCCGGTAGGTTCGTTAACGACCATGGTGAGCATCTTGGTGATGTCATTGAGAGCTTGCTGTGAGGCTATCTTATCGATGAGTACCTCGGGCTTGAACTCCTGAACTACACGACCATCTTCGAGCACAGCCTTGACGAGGCGTGGCTTCATAAACTTACCATTGTTAGCTATAGCATTATAAAAAGAAACGATATTGATAGGTGCAATCTGGGTCTCATAGCCGATAGACATCCAAGGCAATGCTGTAGCTGACCAGTTGCTCTTGTCCTTATTGGGGTAGCGAATAATGGGTCGACCTGTACCAGGGAGCAGTTCGAAGTGTGTGGCGAGGCCCATGCGATGGAGTCCTTCGACAAACTTTTCGGGATTCTTGCTATAGTTTTCATTGATAAGGCGCGCAGTACCCACGTTAGAGGAGTACATGAGTACTTGGGGTACGCTAAGTATGCCGTAAGCACTTTCTTTATTCCAGTTATGATCCTTCATTGTAGCCGAGCCAAACTTATAGAGGCCTCGATTGGCATTCACCGAGTCATTGATGGAAATCTTCTTATCATCGAGGGCTACGAGGAGCGAAGCGGTCTTGAAGGTAGAGCCTGGCTCAAGGATATCTGTGAGTGCATTATTTTTCATCTCATAGTACTGGCCATCGTCAGCACGGCTCATATTTACCATGGCCTTGATGTCGCCCGTAGCAACCTCCATCACTACTACCACTCCCGTGCGTGCATTACCATTATATACGGTATTTTGCGTGTGTAGAACATTGAGAAGAGCCTTCTCGGCAATGTCCTGAATCTCTACATTGAGCGTAGTCTGTACGTCCATACCATTGACAGGGGGCTCATCGATGATGGTCAGTTTCTCACGATTGACAACCTTGACGTGGCCCAAGCCAGGAGTACCGCGTAAGACATCATCGTAAGCAAGCTCGATACCATTCTTGGCAGAGTCAATCTTGGCATATACATCACCCAAAGTACGACGTGCCAGCGAACCGTAGATCTTCTTACGCTCAATGTTACTCTCGGCAAAGAAGCCTATAGCTCTCATGTGTTGCGCAAAGATGGGCAGCTGGGTAATCTCCTTGTACTGAGCATAGGAGATACGCTTGGGATATATCTGCCAACGTCGATAGCCCTTCTTTGCCACACGCCCCTCCTCGAAGGTACGACGAAACTCCGCCACACTCTTGTCGGGCAAGACACTGTGCAGACCCTCGCAGATCTCAGTCATGTTATTGGTGAGGAGTGTATCGCGCTTGTACTGTGCCTTCTTGCGGCGAGTCTCATCGGCGTCAGATACCTTGAAGTCCATGTACAGGGTATACTGGGGCACTGTGGTAGCCATCAGCAGACCATCGTCGCTGAGGATATTACCACGTCGAGGAGTTATCTCTATACTATCCTTCACGGAACGGTCGGCAACTTCTTTCCAGTAGTTGCGCTCAAACACCATCACCGATACTGACTTGAGGAGTATGATGATGCCCACCACTGCCATAAATATGATAATGGTAAAGTAACGGGAGATTATCTTTTTGTCTTTAGGGTTCTGCATTATGCTCTACTTACTTCTTTATCACTACGGGAGGACAGGTAGACATCTGTAGTTGGCTACCCTGCTCTTCGATATATTTTTCGATGTTTGACTCACGGCTTTTCTCCATCAGCTCGCTTGAACGCGCCAATGCCTCATACTTCGTGTCTTCTAGTTTGGCGCGCAAGCGCTGTATCTCGACCTGCTCATACTGAAAGGCGTAGCGATTGCCCACATATACGATAATCAAGGCCGCAATGAGGGCGACAAGCCCAATCTGGCGCGACCAGAAGGGGCTCAATAGCATATCACCATCGATCCACGACTTCAGGAAATTTTTTTTCTTCTTCTTTTTCTGTTCTGCACTCATGGTATCAACGCTTTTCTCCGATTCTCAACTTTGCACTACGTGAGCGAGGATTTTCCTCCTGCTCTTCACGACTTGCTACAGCAACCTTTCCTACCATGCGATAGGGCGAAGGCTTAGTTCCATAGATATCCTGCTCTACCTTACCTTCTACGTTGCCCGTTTTCATGAGATTCTTCACCAAGCGGTCTTCGAGCGAGTGATAAGTGAGTACCACGAGACGACCTCCGGGGCGAAGCAGCTCGGTAGCAGACTGGAGCATCTCCTTGAGAGCCTCCATCTCCTCGTTCACCTCGATACGCAGAGCCTGGAAGAGCTTAGCCATCTCCTTCTTCTCACGGTCGCGGCCAAAGAGACGCTTCACCGTCTCATACAGCTGTCCTGTGGTCTCAATAGGAGCTTGCGCACGTGCCTTGACGATGACTGAAGCCAGCTTGCGGCTATTGAGCAGTTCACCATAGAGATAAAAGATCTCTGCCAAACGCTCCTCATCATAGGTATTGACGATATCAGCTGCGGTGAGACCATCGCGACGATTCATGCGCATATCGAGCTTAGCATCGAAGCGGAACGAAAATCCCAGTTCGCCCTCGTCAAACTGATGGCTCGATACTCCGAGGTCTGCCAACACGCCATCGAGCTGCTCTACGCCATGGTAGCGCATCCAGTTGTGTAGATAGCGGAAGTTGCTACGAACGAATGTGAATCGCTCATCATCCATAATATTGCGTTCTGCGTCAGCATCTTGGTCGAAGCTATAGAGACGTGCCGTACTATCCATACAGCGCAATATCTCACGCGAATGTCCGCCGCCACCAAAAGTCATGTCAGCGTATACTCCTCCGGGAGCGATATCCATGCCGTCGACCGTCTCGTGCAGCATGACAGGTATGTGGTAAGGTATATCCATCAAAGTTGTATATTATAAAAGTTTTGCATTTGTATACAGAGAGTCTCCTCCGCCGTATTTTCTATCATCCAGATTGCAGAATTTTATTAATCCCTAAAATCCGTTTCAAAGTTACACAATTCCCTACAATCGTACACTAAAAAATAGTAAATATTTCTTCACTTTATTTTATTTATCTTTTCACATGGAAGATTTCCACGCCCCTACCCTATGATTCGAAGAATAAAAATGAAAGCCCATCATCCCGAAGGGAAGACAGGCTTTCTCATTGTCGCACAAATTCTCTTATCAACTACATCAGCAACCAAGCCAGATAGCCTCCGTAGAGGAGGAGGAAGATGAGGGCATCGGCGCGGTCAAGCTGATTACGCTTGAAGGTAATAGCAGCAAGTAGGAGTGCTACGGCAGATAGCAACATCACGCCCCAGTCGACGAAGGTGATATCGCCCATCGTGAGAGGACTGATGAGCGAGGCTACACCGAGTATCAAGAGGAGGTTGAAGATGTTAGAGCCGACAATATTGCCCAGCGCCATCTGCCCCTTGTTCTTAGTGATAGCAATGATAGAGGACACGAGTTCGGGGAGCGAGGTACCTCCAGCCACGATAGTGAGTCCGATAACGGCTTCAGACACTCCCCACTCACGAGCAATGGCAGAGGCTGCACCGACAAACATATCGCCTCCGAAGATGAGACCTGCCAAACCGAAGATGATGGAGAGTATGCATACGACCATGGACTTATATCGCCCAGGTTCCTCAGAACATGCATTGCCCTCGGTAGCAGGCTGATGTCCATCACGCAATGTTATCCAAAGATAGAGGGCAAACACGCATAGGAGCAACACGCCATCGAAGCGGCCCAATCCGTACTCTCCGCGATACAGCATGCCTCGCAAGCATAGCAGGAGCAGCAAGACGGAGACACCTATATTTATAGGAATATCGCGGCGGATATTCTCACGCGTATACTTGATGGGCATCATTAGCGCCGTGATGCCAAGGATGAGAAACACATTGAAGATGTTTGACCCCACGACATTGCCTATAGCAATATCACTATGCCCCTCGAGGGCAGAGATGACACTGACCACAAGCTCGGGCGTACTGGTGCCCATACCTACAATGGTAGCACCGATAAGATACTCAGATAGGTGATAGCGCCTGGCTATTGCTGCCGATCCATCGACAAGCCAATTGGCTCCTATGACCAGGAGCACAAGGCTGACCAATAAGATAAGGTAACTCATAAGAAATTACGTTAGAGTCACACCCATCAAAGAGTCTCCTTCATCACCACCCACTCGGTGCGAGGCACGTATCCGCCAAGGGTATATTTTGACATACGAAGTGCCACAAAGGCCTTATCTTTAGACTCCAGGGTCTCTATCAATATACCTCCGGCGTCGTCGGTACTCATCATCATAATGCGCTCTACGTTGCCCTCTTTCAAGTATTTGAGGATATCGCTCTCACGATCTACATTGTAGTAATATTGCTCCTGAGTGATGATGCTCCCCGTAGGAGTATACACCAGCTTCTTGCTACCAGAGAAGAGTTTGACCAGCGCCAATATAGCACATATGAGCACCAAGCTAATCTGCACCATACCTAAAGCGGTATCTTTGTCGGGCTGCTTGTTGTATATCACGAAGAGAACTACGGCAATCAGTGCCCAGAGGAGCGATTGGGGATTGATGACAGACTTTATTTCACTTACGGTTTCGGGGAATGAGTTGATACCAAGAGAGGTATCTACGTTATGCAAGGTTTCCATTTTTATTCTTTTTTTAGAATCTGTTTGGATTTTATTTCAAGTTTAATTGAGAGGTGTTTTTGAGTAGATTTGCACTGTTTGCATGCAGCAAATAGTGGTCTATTTGCAAGTGCAAAGAGTGTAAAGATGCCAAAAAGAACCTCAATAAACTAAAAAGTATAACATAGAACTTATTAGCGGTAAAATCAAAACAGATTCTTAATTTGTGCTTTGTATATAGGGGTATAGAGCTGCGAAGAGTTCGCAACTATTGGGAACGAAGAACTTCAAGAGCTCTCCAACTATCAAGAATAAGGAAATCTCGCTAACACCTCAGCTGGCAGCGATGATAGATATAGTATCCGGTATGAAAGCGTTTAGACAACACAATCTGCTCCGCCCCATCACCCGAGTAGGTAGGTGTGCTTTGTGAAGCATGTGGGAGCAAGGCATACATACGCAAAAGGCGATGTAGAACATCTGTAGGCGAGGTGCGCCCAGCTACGCCTTGAAGCGTAATAGCAGTAGAGGGCATAGCCCATCGATTGGCCTCGCGCTTGGCTTGCAGGTCATCGTCATACGGAGTGCTCAGCACACAAGTGCTTACATCACCTGCCGCATCCGACTCATCCACAGCGATCTGAGAATATTGTCCCTCGCGAGGAGCATCAGCCACTCTGCCCACAGAGAGTAGGCAGAGCGCTATCACAGCCCATGCACATGCAATCCATATTTTCGCACTTGCTCGCATAAATTATCGCTTTGGCAATAAAAAGTTATCGCACCTGTAAAAAAACACTTTGGAGTTAAAGGAGTTAAAAGGAGATATCGCTTCGCTCTTGGGGAGTTAAATGCCAATAGCATAGCACTCCGCGTACAAATCATTTGGCCTTTATCTCCATTTATCTCCCTTTATCTTCATTTTACTACTTACTTTTCTATTACAACATCTTCCGTTAAGAATTGTTGCGAGGCGTCAGACCTATCCTCTTAGCACGAACTGTGCGGCGGTCCACTCCTTCTCTACGCGATGACTGAGGAAGGTGAGGCCAAGTCGCTCAGCCTCGGCTTGTATCATCGGGAGGTCACTCTCATAGAAGCCGCTGAAATATATCTCTGCACCTTCATTCATACGAGCCACATAGTACTGCATATCAGCCAACAGGATATTGCGATTGATATTGGCAATGATGATATCAAAGGGGCCTTCAGTCGCGAGCGAAGAGGCATCGCCTTGGAATACCTTAATATTGTCGATATTATTGAGGGCAAAGTTGTCTACCGAGTTATTTACACACCATTCGTCAATGTCGATAGCAGTGAGCGCCTTGGCTCCGCGCATCGAGGCCAAGATAGCGAGTATCGATGTGCCGCAGCCCATATCGAGCACCGTCTTGCCGGTGAGGTCAATATCGAGCAGGTAGCTGATGATAAGGCGAGTGGTCTGATGGTGTCCCGTGCCGAAAGCCATCTGCGGATTGATGATAATGTCGTAGAGTGCCTCGGGGTAATCCTTGTGGAAGGTACTGTGAATGACGCAACGATTGTCCACCACGATAGGCTCGAAGAAGTTTTTCTCCCACTCCTCATTCCAGTTCTTGTCCTCCATCTCACATGAGGTGAAGGTCACCGTGGTGTCGGGCATGGGAAAATCGGCCAACACCTCTGAGATGCTTTGCTCATCGTACAAGTGGATGGGCACATAGCCGACGGTACCATTATCAGATGGCACGAAACTCTCAAATCCCAACTCTGCAACCAATGCTGCTATGATATCACACGCGGTCTCACTCTGTGGAGTTACGGTAAAACTTACTTCGATGTACTTCATTGTTCACATATTTTTTGCAAAAGTATACTTAAAAAAGGATTTTAGCTACAAAATGAGGCACGAAAATGAGTTTTTTTGTGTAAGTTTGCAATATAAAACCGAACATCTATAATTACAGAGGAATATGAAAAAGTTTATCGCATTGGCTACCATGCTGATAATGGCCACTATAGCCTTCGCTCAAGACGAGATTGACCCCAAGGACAAGGGAGAGATAAAGTTCGAGAAGACCCGCCACAATTTCGGCGTATTCTCACAAGACACCGCCGTGGTGAGCTACGACTTTGTGTTCACCAATGTGGGCAAATCGCCCATCATCATCCACAATGCAGTAGCATCGTGCGGATGTACCGTGCCCGACTATACCTTTGACCCCATCTTGCCCGGCAAAAAGGGTAAGATTACAGTCACATACGATGGCACTACCCGTCGCCCCGGTGTATTCCGTAAGAGCATCGCAGTACACAACAATGGCCGTCAGACCCCTATACGTATATATATAGAGGGCGAGATGATAGCCAGCGAAAATGGCATCAAGGAGGTAGAACTCATCACTGACTCTACATTATATATCAATAATACGCTCGAGTGATGTCGCCCTTCCTGCAAGCCGTAGCTCAAGACCTCTACCATCGTAGTGGCGATGACCTCAGCCGCACTGCTGTAATCTTCCCAGGTAAGCGTGCCGGCTTATGGATGGATCGCTACCTGGCCGAGTGTGCAGGTCATCCCCTGTGGGCCCCGGCTTACATGACTATCAGCGAACTTTTTGATAGCCTCACTCCCCTCAAGGCAGAGAATCCCATACGTCTCATCTGTATGCTACACCGCATCTATTGCGAGCATACCCACAGCACCGAGGCACTCGATGATTTTTACCATTGGGGCGAGTTGATGTTGTCAGACTTTGACGATATTGACAAGAACCTTGTCGATGCGCAAAAACTCTTTGTCAACCTCGCAGATACTCGCGAACTCGAAAGTAGTTTTGAGTTTCTCACCCAGGACCAGAAGGATCTATTGAGTCGCTTCTTTGCAAACTTCCGCGACACGAAGGAGAAGACCGAGCTGAAAGAACGCTTCATCGAGCTATGGCAGGTGATGGGCAACATCTATCATGACCTTCGCCACACTCTGCTCGAGCAAGAGAGCGCCTATGAGGGTATGCTACAGCGCCATGCCATCAGCAACTTCGACCCCTCGAAGCTTACCTACGACCGTTATATTATCGTAGGATTCAACGTGCTCAATCGCGTAGAGCAAGCCCTCTTTGATCACCTCCGTGATAGTGGCCGCGCGCTCTTCTATTGGGACTATGACAACCATTATTACGATAATCATCGCCACGAAGCCGGACTTTTCGTACGAGAAAATATCAAACGCTATGGCAATGCCCTCAAAGGAGCCGACATCTACGACAATCTGCGCCACTTGAGCGGCATCACTACTATCAGCGCTCCTACCGACAATGCACAAGCCCGCTATCTACACCAATGGCTCACCGAGCACCACACCCGCGAGTGTGAGCAAGACACTGCCATGGTGTTGTGTAACGAAGATATTGCCCTGCCCGTGCTACATGCCTTGCCACATGATGTAGTCACCAATGTGAATGTCACGATGGGTTTCAAGCTCACGCAGACACCCGTGTACAGCCACATCAACACCTACCTCAACCTGCATACTAAGGGATATGACGCCGACAACCAACTCTATACCCTCGAGCATACCGTACAAATGCTCACGCATCCCTATACCGTGGCATTGTACCCCGAAGCACCTCAGTATGCCAGCAGTTTGCAAAAAGCCAATCGCATCTATCTCCCCGCAAGCGACTTGGCTGAGCTTCCGCTCATGGGATACCTCTTCGTACACCCTGCTGACAATACGGCCTTGCTTGTAGCTATCACACACCTCACTACGCAGCTCCGCTCACTCTTTGCAGAGGACGAACCGACAGATCCTAAATCTACGGAGGCTGCCCAAACTCCCTATACCCAGCTCAATAGAGAAGCCCTATTCCGCATCTATCAAATAGCAGAGAACCTGCGTGCCCTCACCTCCGATGGCACTCTTAAGCTACGCACTGCTACCATGGCACGCCTACTACAGCGCGTCATGAAGAGCACCAGCATCCCCTTCCATGGTGAACCCGCCATAGGCCTCCAGGTGATGGGACTGCTCGAGACACGTAACCTCGACTTCCGCAATCTTATCATCTTGTCTGCCAACGAAGGCAAACTTCCTAAAGCAGCCAACGAATCCTCATACATCCCCTATAATCTGCGTGAGGCATTTGGCATGAACACGCTCAGCAGACAGAATGCCGTGTACGCATACTACATGTACCGCCTCATACAGCGAGCCGAACATGTCACCATACTGTACAATGATGGCACTGATGGTATGACCAAGCAGGAGCCCACGCGCTACCTCATGCAATTGCAGGTAGAGTATCCCGGACATATCGAAAGTTACTCATTGCAAAGCCCCACGCAACCTCTGCAACATACGCCCATCAGCGTACCACAGACCGATTATACCCGCCGCAAGCTACAGCAGCACTTTGCCTATACCCCAGGTAAGGTACGCCCACATCGCCTTTCGCCATCAGCGATAAACGACTATCTCAACTGCCGCCTCTCCTTCTACCTCAAGCATATCGAGGGACTAAATCCGCCATTTGAGAATAGTTCAGAAGTCGACAACGCACTATTTGGCACCCTTTTTCACAAGTGTGCCGAACTGGCTTATAATAAACTCACCCAGCGCGGAGACCTCATTGAGCGAAGCGACCTTGATGCACTGCGCAGCGATGAGAGAGCTATCAACAATCTCGTTGACCAAGCCTTCAGAGAAGACTTCTTCCACACCCCCAAAGACGAACCTCTCCCCTATAATGGCACGCAGCTCATCGTACACCGCGTGCTCTGCAAGTACCTCAAGCAGCTACTTGCCATCGATGCCCACCGCGCCCCCTTCACCTATATAGAGAGCGAGAAGCAGGTACACTATCCACTGACTATCAATAGCCACGGCACCCGCATGGATATACTCTTGGGAGGCACTGTAGACCGCATCGATGCCAAAGATGGCATTACTCGAATCATTGACTACAAGACTGGAGGTTCACAAAAGACGATAAATGCCATCAGCGAACTATTTGATAGCAACGCTGCCCGCGATGCCTATGTATTCCAGGCATTTTACTATGCCCATCTTTTGCAGCGCGAATACACCCGCATCGCGCCATCGCTCCTCTTTGTTCGCCAAACCTCAAATACAGATTTTGAGCCAGACATCACCATCAACCAAGTAAAGGTCACCGATTATAGCCGCTACAGCCAAGAGTTTGCCGAACTGCTTACCCGCACCATCGACGAAATCTTCAATAGTGACGTCCCCTATACTCCCACGACAAACAAAGATGCCTGCAAATATTGCAGGTTTACCGCACTGTGCCGCAAGAAAGCAACCAAGTAGCTTCGCGGCAATCATTTACTACCCAAGTAAAGCATATAATACAGTGATTGATAATCTCTAACAATTAGCGTTGCGTACAATTATCCACACGCTGCAATTATCTACATCTGTATATACTACAGTCGTTTTAGGCTCGTACTACCCCATTTCTGGTGACAAAAGTTTATTTTTGGGGTGGCATGGCAGAGCGAGCGGAGCTCGCTACCAACGAAAACGATAACGAACACGAAAACTTCCATCCGGTAGGTAATTGTCCATTGTCAATTGTCATTTGTCAATTTGCTGCTCCGCAGCATTGCCATGCCACCCCAAAAATAAACTTTTGTCACCCTTTTTGCTTTACGCCGGAAAATCATAGGTTCGTTTTTTAGAAATGGGCTATTAGAATTTTAGAAAAGAGAAAGGCCTTTTCTTGCGATCGAACCTGCGTTTTTTTACTCTTTCTCTGCATTATAGAAATCAAAGCTGTCTGTTAAAATTATCAGAGCTGTCCTCGAGAAAAATCACAGACCTTCGTCACGAAAATTGCAGCTGTCCATTTCGGCGCGTCTACACATTGATTTCAAAAATTCCACACATGCAATAAATTTATTACGCACATGCAATATTCCCCTAACGCAGGTGTAAACACCTACCGACACCCCACTGACACCGGGTATCGGTCGTAAATGATCTATATTTCAGAATATTATAGCCAACCACCGACACCTCAGCTAAAAAAGGGGAAACAGTAAGATTAATCGGGCGATATTACAATACTTGTTCATTCTCAAAGGGTAGTTCCCCCAAGAATCTATCAAAATCACTCAAGAATAGACGGTCTTGTATGATTCGGTATTTCTCAAATTCTGTTTCGGCATGATTCTTTGCCTCTTCAGCCGTGATTCGTCCTTGTGTTTGCAACACCTCATTGCCACCAGCCGCCAAGATGAGGTCTATCTGCTTTGCCCAGTCCTCCATGGTCATGGGGATATGTCGCTTGGCCATCCGTTCAGCTAATTCGAGCACACCATTCACGAGTTGTCCCATATCGGCCAGTTCCACCTCTTTTAGGTAATTCTTGGCTATTGACACATCTGTCTTCACTATCTTCCCATCAGGAGCGTTCTCCCATGTGGTGAGCCCCATGTGTTCTTGCGTGGCGTCAGCTCGCTCCACTATTAGTTCGGCAGCTGTACGTCCGTGTACAGCATAGTGCATCTTGTTTTGCATCATCTTGAAGAACATTCTCGTGGTAGGAGCATCGCGGTTATAGTCCACGGCCGTAGAGTAGATGTCGGTCAGTTTCTGATAGAAGCGTCGTTCAGAGAGGCGTATCTCTCTAATCTCTGCCAGTAGATGCTCGAAATAGTCTTCACCGAGGAAGGTGCCGTTCTCCATGCGCTTCCTGTCCAACACATAGCCTCGTATTGCATAGTCGCGCAAGACGCTCGTAGACCATTGGCGGAATTGTGTGGCACGGATAGAGTTCACGCGGTATCCAACAGCGATAATTGCGTCTAAGCTATAGAATTTTGTACTATATGTTTTACCATCCTCAGCAGTATGTGCAAATTTTGCACATACTGCTTCTTCTATTAATTCGTTAGAGTTGAAGATGTTGCTCAGGTGTTTTGTTACAACACTTCTGTCGCAATCGAATAATGTTGACATCACTTTCTGCGTACACCATATATTCTCATCTTTATAGTATACCTCTACGCCCTGTTCCTTGCCCTCCACTTGGAATATCAAGAACTCCGCTGTGCTATTTCTTATTTCTCTACGCTGTGCCATTTACTATTAGAATCTGTTTTGAGTTTATTTCAAGTTTAGTTGAGAAGCGTTTTTGAACAGATTTGCCCTGTTTGGACGCAGCAAATAGTGGTCTATTTGCAAGGGCAAAGAGGGTAAAGATGCCAAAAAGGATCTCAAATAAACTGAAAAGTTTAACATAAAACCTATTAACGTTAAAATCCAAACAGATTCTTATACAAATGTAGATGATTAATCTGTAATTTACAAGCTAAACGTGATATTTTTAGAATTATGTTCTTACAGATATCCAAATCTCAAAATAAAGTTGTACATTTGTTCCGTGCTTTCGAGCACACGACATTTTGATTGCTCATCTTTCCAACGAATCACCACCTCGAAAGAAGAACTAGAGCAATTTAACGCACGTTGAAGCTACGCTTAAGCGTAGACTTCTCCATAGTGCGTTAGGGTTTGTGGTGAACCTGTTGGGAATATGGCAGTAAGTCTGCGCTTTCTTTATAGCTGCGTAGATAAAGGCCAAAGAATAGGCTTATATATTCAACTTAAATAGTTATCAAAATGAAAACGAACACATTTTACACAAAGAAAGTGCTGGTGGCGCTATTTGCGATGCTGCTGCCCCTCTTAGCCAATGCCGAGAAAGTTGAGATTGACGGCATTTGGTACAACCTCATATCGAAGGTCAAGCAGGCCGAGGTAACATATAAGGGGAATAGCTATGATGAATACTCAGATGAGTATTCCGGCTCCATCACCATCCCCGCTACGGTGATCTACGGGGGAGTGGAGTATAACGTGACGAGTATTGGAAATGATGTGTTCTGTTGGTGCATCAGCCTCACCTCCATCACCCTCCCAGAGAGCGTGACGAGCATTGGGAACAATGCTTTCTATAATTGCATCAGCCTCACCTCCATCACCATTCCCGAGAGTGTGACGAGCATCGGAGAGTGGGCTTTCGGTGGTTGTAGCAGCCTCACCTCCATCACCATCCCCGAGAACGTGACGAGCATCGGGAACAATACTTTCTGGGGTTGCAGCAGCCTCACCTCCATCATTATTCCCGAGAGCATAACGAGCATTGTAAACCATGCTTTCTATGGTTGCAGCAAACTTACCTCCATTACTGTAGATGAACGGAATACGGTGTATGACTCTCGTAGTGGGTGTAATGCGATTATAGAAACTAATAGCAATACCCTAATTTTAGGATGCTCTACAACAATCATCCCCGAGAGCGTGACGAGCATCGAGAACAATGCTTTCAATGGTTGCGAAAGCCTCACCTCTATCACCATCCCCGAGGGCATAACGAGCATCGGAGAATGGGCTTTCGCTGGTTGTAGCAGCCTTACCTCTATCACCATCCCCGAGAGCGTGACGAGCATCGGAATGGGTGCTTTCTCTGGTTGCAGCAGCCTCACCTCCATCACCATCCCCGAGAGCGTGACGAGCATCGAAGAATTTGCTTTCTCTGGTTGCAGCAGCCTCACCTCCATCACCCTCCCAGAGAGCGTGACGAGCATTGGGAACAATGCTTTCTATGATTGCAGCAGCCTCACAGATGCGTATTGCTACGCAGAGGATGTTCCTGAGACAGGTACTGATGGATTCTATGATTCAAATATTTGGAATGCCACTCTACATGTGCCCGCCAGCGCATTAAATGCCTACAAGACCACTGTGCCTTGGACTAGCTTTGGCACAATTGTTACAATCAAGGGAACCGATTCCAAAGTCGAGATCAATGGTATTTGGTATAACATCGATGCAGAGGCCAAGCTGGCCGAGGTGACATCAGGAGAGACGAAATATTCTGGCTCCATCACCATCCCCGCTACGGTAACCCACGAAGGTAAGGAGTATAGCGTGACGAGCATTGGAAATGAGGCGTTCAAGTATTGCTATAACCTCACCTCCATCACCATCCCTAAGAGTGTGACCAGCATAGGAGACGATGCTTTCGATTATTGCAGCAACCTCACCGCCGTACATATCAGCAGCATTGCTGCTTGGTGTAACATTAAATTCTCACGTTACGACTCCAATCCCCTCTACTTTACAGGGAATCTATACTTAAATGGAGAGTTGGTGACAGAATTAATCCTCCCTGAGAGCGTGACGAGCATTGAAAACTATACTTTCTATGAATGCCACAGCCTCACAGCAATCACTATCCCTGCGGGCGTGAAAAGCATTGGAAGCCAAGCTTTCTTAGGTTGCAACAGCCTCACCACAATCACCTTCCCCGAGAATTCGCAGCTGACGAACATTGGACGCAGTGCTTTTTCTGTTTGCAAGAGCCTCACCGCCATTACTATCCCCGAGAGCGTGACGAGCATTGGAGCGTGGGCTTTCTCTGGTTGCAGCAGCCTCACCTCCATCACTATCCCTGAGGGCGTGACGAGCATTGAAGAGTGTACTTTCTCTAGTTGTAGCAGCCTCACTACCATTACTATCTCCGAGAGCGTGACGAGCATTGGATACGGTGCTTTCTATGGTTGTAGCAGCCTCACCGATGTGTATTGCTACGCAGAGGATGTTCCTACGACAAAAACTAATGCATTCGAAGATTCAAATATTGAAAATGTCACTCTGCATGTGCCTGCCAGTGTGCTTTGGGTTTATAAGACGACTGCACCTTGGAGTAAATTCAAAAAATTTGCCATCGTACCACAATCCCTAGTTCTGAATGATGGGGATGATTTCGAGAACGAGGAGAATATGATAGTGGAAGAAATCACCTACACCCGCACCTTCAATAATACCAACTGGCAAGCTTTGTATGTACCCTTTGAGATAGAGATTACCGAAGAACTTCTTGCCGACTTTGAGGTAGCTAAACTCAATGATGTACGTCAGTATGACCGCAATGACGATGGAGAGAGGGACGAAACGGTGATTGAGTCATTCAAGATGACAAAGGGCACTATGAGAGCAAACTATCCCTACCTCATCCGTGCTAAGGAAGCAGGTAAAAAGACTATCACAGTGACCGACGCTACGCTGTATGCTACCGAGGAGAATAGCATCGACTGCTCATCTATATGCGAGAAATTCACCTTCACTGGCACATATAGTTGCCTGTCATCTGACGAACTTCCACAAGGCCAGGGCTACTATGCACTGAGTGGTGGAGTATGGCAACCTGTGGCTGAGAATGCATCGCTCGGTGCATTCCGTTTCTACCTCAAAGTGGAGAGTCGTGATGGTTTGAATAACGAAAGCAATAAGGCCATCCGTATGCGCATTATCGGCGAAGATGGCACAACCGAAATCTGCGAGTTGGAGTTGTCTGGCAATGGTCAGCAGTCGGCAGTAGTGTACGATTTGCAGGGTCGCCGCATCAACAATATCAGCAACCTCAAGGGCATATACATCGTAAATGGCAAGAAGATAGCATTCTAACGATAGAGAAATAAGAATATTTTACAAACTATAAAGTTATAAATCAATGAAACAGAATTATGAAATGCCTCAGGTTGAGGTTATCGAAGTAGAAGTAGAAAAAGGTTTTGCACTAAGTGCTGATACTGGAATGGGTAATACACCTAGTACCCCCGATGCTCCAGGTAGTCGTGGAGATTGGGGTGACCTCTGGGATTAATCAATGACGTCGTATTGATGTAGATAATACGCTTTATGTAAAATCACCATACGGGGCGCAGAGACACACTGCGTCCCGTGCTGCATTTATAAGTAAAGAAGAACTTGGCAGATATAGACAAAAGTATTATCTTTGTGATAAATCACCAAGATACTTCCACTCGCTGTAAAAAATATTGAAGTAAGTTTCATATTTCTTGCTCGTTTATTCGTATCTTTGCGTGCCGTAAATTTTTAGCATGAGAAGAAAGCGTCTATTCCTTATATATATATGTTGCTTGTTTATGGGAGCAATGCCACTGAGAGCTCAAGTTACTGAGCCGCAGTTTGGTGTGCCATTTGATTTTCCCCTCCTCTTGAGTGGTAACTTTGGTGAATTGCGCTCAAACCATTTTCATGGCGGACTTGACTTTAAGACGCAAGGTGTAGTAGGCAAACCTCTCTTGGCGATTGCTGATGGCTACATCTCTAAAGTTACTGTGACCGCTGGTGGATATGGCAATGCGCTCTACATCACTCACGACAATGGCTACACCTCAGTGCACGGACACCTCGATCATTTCTTGCCCGAGATAGCCCGTCGCATACGTGAGCGTCAGTACCAGGAGCAATCGTTTGTCGTCACCCTTGAGTTTGGTCCTAAGGAATTCCGTGTACGACAAGGTGATGTAGTAGCTTATGCCGGTAATACAGGCTACTCATTTGGCCCGCATCTACACATGGAGATACGCACTACCGACACCAATGAGCCCATAGACCCCCTACCCTTCTATAAGGATAAGATTGCTGACCATATCGCGCCACGCGCCACACACATCATGGTGTATGGAGCAGGGAATGAAGGAAAGGTAACATTTGCTGGAAATTCAAAAGAGGTGAAAGATGTGGATGGAAAAATAATTTTCAAGGCTCGTGCCAGCGAACAAGAGTCAAGCTCGCTTGAACTCTTACAGCAAGCGCAGCCGAGGCTCAACCATGTTAATTCTCAATTTTCAATTCTCAATTTGCTCACCGCTTGGGGACGTATCTCCACAGCCATCTCCGCCAATGACTATATGGATGGTACGAGCAACAACTATGGAGTGCGTTACGTGAGACTCTATGTGGACGATCGCCTTGTGAGCAGTAGCGATGTTGACCGCTTTTCCTTCGATGAGAATCGCCTTATCAACTCGTGGACAGACTATGCCGAGCAACGCCGTTCGGGACGTTGGTATATGTGTTCGCCCATTGCTGAGAACAATGACCTGCGTATGCTCAGTGCCGACGAGCAGCGCGGATGGGTGACTATCGATGAGGAGCGAGACTATCATTTCCGCTACGAACTGGAGGATCTCTATGGCAATAAATCAACTTACCGCTTCGTAGTACGTGGTAAGCGTATGGATCTCCCTCAGCGCTTGCCCAATTATTATTACCGCATGGATGCCTCACGAAATAGTCGTTTTTATACTCAGGGCTTCGAGCTATGGATGCCACAAGGTACTTTGTTTGACGACATAGAACTTGACTATGAGGTTATCCCCTCAGACATTGACCAATCTCATCATTATCGCTTGACCAATGCTATAGTACCACTACGACGAGCTGCAGAGATCACCATCCCCACCCATAAGGAGTGGCACATCGATGGCTCTAAACTCTATGTTGCTCGCGTTAATGGAAAGCGCCGCACCTACTGTGGAGGCACCTATCGCTACGGACGCATCACGGCCAACATAACCGAACTGGGCACCTATACCGTGTGTGCCGACACTATAGCTCCGAAGATTACCCCCATTGGCAGCACCTCATGGCGCAGCAATAGGAAAGTAGTGCTTCGCATCGCTGATGGTGAAACAGGTATACGCGACTATCGCGGCACCATAGATGGACGATGGGTACTCTTCAAATATAGTAGCAAGACCGCCCAGCTCACATGTGACCTCAAGGCCGAGGGTATCAAACCTAGCAAACTCAGAGTAGAGGTAGAGGTGACAGATATGAGAGGAAATGCCCGTACGCTAACCTTAGATTGCGAGTTGTAATTACACAAAATGATTTCTTAATAATCACCCCACGAGAATTGCAGGTCGAAGCAGACGGGGAGGTGATCGCTGGTGCCACCATGATAGCGCATGCCATGGTAGGTGCGCTTGGGACGACGACCTCCGTAGAGAGGTTCGGGCTCGGTGAGAGACTCTTCGTCGGCCACCCATGCTCCTGAGGGAGAGAGATGGAGGTTGTGGGTAATGTCTATGAGTGCTGGCGAGAGGTACAGGTGATCTATCTGTTCCCACTTGCCTTTATAGCGGTAGCTACCGCTCAAGTCTGACGTAATACATACCAAGCCGTCATGCATGATGAGTGGACTGAGGGCATGGCTGGTAGAGAGGTCATTGAAGTCACCCATCACGACGATGCGAGGCACTGCACGTACGGCACTGAGAGAGTCTATGGCACTACGCATAAGGGAGGCAACGCCATGGCGCAAGCGAGCAGATTGGCGACCATTGAGTCTGCTGGGGAGGTGGCAGACAAAGATATCGAGCGTATCGCCCGTGACCAAGCATCCACTCACACGGAGCACATCGCGTACTGTAGATGCCTCAGAGAGTTCACCGGCTGGCAAGCGTAGCGACTCATGAGCAAAGGGGCGAAAGGTAGTGGGTTTGTAGAGCAGGGCAACATCGATACCACGAGGGTCGAGCGAAGAGGTCATCAGGTACTCATACCTCACGCTACGCAGGGCAGATCGGCGGGTGAGGTCGTGCAGCACGCTATCATTCTCCACCTCGCAGAGAGCAACAATATCTGGAGCGCGATCGGCACCTATGGTACTCAGCGTGCGAGCCACATCATGTAGCTTACGCCAATAGCGAGTGGGGGTCCAACGACGTAGTGTAGTAGGCAGAAACTCCTCATCTTGAGTCAACGAGTCGTCAACACAATCAAAGAGATTCTCCACATTGTAGGTAACAAAGCGGATGCGCTCTTGTGCCATGAGTGAGCAGACAAACAAGAGTATCAGCAAGAGAGACACTACCCTACTCCTCATGAGCTACGTATTGGTAACATCCGACATCGATGGGACCCTCTGCGTGGCGAGGCTGACCATCCTTGTCATAATCCGTTCGAGGATACCCTCCCAGGTACTCACCTATACCACGTGCGCAAGAGAGTGAGTCGAGGTGGAAGTCGTAGATAAAGTTAGAGTGGTCTATCTTGCGGAAATTAGTACGACCATACGCCGTGCTATCCTTATGCTCCCATACGATGTTTTCAAAGTGCAATGAATCAGGCTGGCGTGCCTCACCCTTAGAGTTGATGAGCGAATGAGTAAAGAGATATTGCGCATATTCAGAATAGTCTACCGAGTCGGTTTTCTCTAACACTATTTCCATGAGCTCATCGTCCTTAGAGCCAGTGATGATACAATTGGTAAAGGTGGTGGACACCAATGGGTAGATGAGCTTATCGGCAGAGCTAAAGTTTGAGATATTCACGGCCCCACCGCGCTCGCTACTCCAAGGGTAGAAATTTGCCATCGTACAATGCGAGAATTGCATCTGCCCGCCAAGGATATTGACACAGTGCCCTCCTGCATTGGTAAAGAGGTTATTGTAAAGTGTTGCCGTACATAGCGTAAGTTGCAGGGCATCCTCGTCCACATTATGTATCTGACTATTGTACATCGTCAGTTTGAGGCGACTCATATCTGCACCAGTAGCGCGAAGACCGTACACTCCGCTATGGATATCACAATGCGTGAAGAGATTATCAAAACTTGTCGGATGCAACGTAATGCCACCCCACTGAGCCGTAAGGCGGTCGTAGGGAAGATAGGAAAACATACGGTCGGTGCGGGCACCACGGAATAGGATGGGCGCATCTACAGTACCCTCAGCACATATGCGTCCATGGACTTGTAGCTCGGCCTTCTCACTGAAGTAGAGACGAGCACCGGCATCGAGATAGAGTGTAGCCCCCTCGCCTACCCTGAGGCTATCATAGATAAGATAGGGGCGCTCGGCAGTATAGCGCGTATCCTCGTCTATCGTGACACCGCGCAATACCACAGCATCTTGTCCATAAGCACAGAGCTGCACCTGCTGGATGACACCGCTCTCAAGGGCAAACCACAATGAATCACACACCTCAAAAGGTTCGTCCTGCCCACGAGGGTCTACCGTCACCTCTACGAAGACAAATAGGCTATCTCCACCTCTCACTGCGATATCGCCAAATGTAGTTCCAGAGAGTCCATCGACATTTACTCTAAAGGGTGAATCATCCCCTCCCGACAAGGCTGCCTGGGTGATGAGAAGCGACTCCTTATGTCTATTATATATAAGGAATGAGTAGGTAGACGAGCTCACCTCAGTAAATAGCGTATCGAACCTCACCGTATCTGATGAGAATGTCAAGCGATGGGCCAGATTCACAGAGAAGCCCACATCTTCTCTACATCCCATGACGGCCATCATCAGGGCTACGGTGAACAATATATGTTGTATTTTTGTACAGAATCTCATAGTATGCATATATATCATGTCTATAACGTACAAAAGCGGGATATATTGCACAAAAAAAAACTGATGGCCACATGAACAAACTCCCGCGCTGTATGGTTATATGATCGAGCAACAACAAAAGCTGCTACCTTACATAAATAACTTTTTCTTAATCATTCAATCTATCCGGGCTACTCCTCTTAGTGATAAGGGGAGTAGTCGTATTATCACAACTCACAGGGATGAACCAAGGAATTTATCTGCCAAGAAACCATTTTTTGATAAAAAAACTTTCTACAATGCGTAACTTTCCGTAATTTCGTGCTCTGATTTGGAGTCGAATGATTTATTGACAAAACAAACACATAAAACATAATAATATGATGAAGAAAACATTGATCCTTCTCTGCGCCCTGGTATGCATGGGCACAATGACTGCACAAGAAAAAACTAAGATTGCCTGCATCGGAAACAGTATCACCTACGGAGCTGGCATCAAGGACCGCAACGATAGCTATCCCGCCGTACTGAATCGTCTGCTCGGCACCGACAAATATGAGGTTCGCAACTTTGGTGTGAGTGCACGTACTCTGCTCAGCAAGGGTGATCACCCCTATATCAACGAACAGGCTTATCGCGACGCCAAGGCTTTCAACCCCGATATCGTAACTATCAAGCTTGGCACTAACGACACCAAGCCCCACAACTGGGAGCATAACGCAGAGTTCAAGGATGACCTCCGCGCTCTCGTAACAAGCCTTCGTGAGCTCCCCAGCAATCCTACGGTATATCTGTGCTACCCCATAGCTGCTCATCGCTTGAGCTGGGGCATCAACGATAGCACTGCATACCACCACGTCATCCCCTACATCGCTGAGGTAGCCAAGGAGATGGACCTCCCCATCATCGACCTCTACACTCCCTTCAAGCCCTATATGCACCTCTGCCCCGACGCTGTACACCCTCGTGAGGACGGAGCAGCAGTCATCGCATATGAGATCGCTAAGGTCATCAATGAGAAGGACCCCAAAGTCATCAAGCAGCGCCAGAAGGATGCCCTCCGCATGGCACGCAAGGCGGCTAAGGCAGTAAAGTGATATATTCCCACAATACCTAATTCAGACAAATGCAAACGATTCTCAAATATTTTCCCAATCTCACAGAGAAGCAGATATCTCAATTTGAGCAACTCTATGCACTCTATACAGATTGGAACTCAAAGATCAACGTTATCTCACGCAAAGATATCGAGAACCTCTATGAGCACCACGTGCTTCACTCACTGGGCATCGCCAAGGTAGTGCGCTTCACTCCCGGAAGCCGTATCCTCGATATTGGTACTGGTGGCGGTTTCCCTGGCATCCCCTTGGCAATCATGTTTCCCGAGGTCCAGTTCCACCTCGTAGATAGCATCGGCAAGAAGATACGCGTAGCCACTGAGGTAGCTCAGAGCATAGGACTCGAAAACGTAACCTTCCGCCATTGCCGTTGCGAAGAGGAGAAAGGCTTGTTTGACTTTGCCGTGAGCCGCGCCGTGATGCCACTCGAAGACCTGCTTAAGATATGTCGCAAGAACATCTCTAAGGAGCAACGCAATAGCTACCCCAACGGACTCTTCTGCCTCAAAGGTGGCGAGTTGCAACACGAGACACGTGCCTACAAGCATATCGCTGAGATCACCTCACTGAAAGACTACTTCCGTGAACCCTACTTCGCTGAGAAGAAGGTAGTATATGTAACGATTAAATAATCCCCGTCGACTATGCGCATAGATATACTTACCGTACTGCCCGAGATGATTGAGGGTTTCTTTGACTGCTCTATCATGGCACGTGCCAAGAAGAAGGGATTGGCCGACATCGTCATACACAACATACGCGACTACACTACCGACAAGCACCGACGCACCGATGACTACCCCTTCGGAGGATGTGCTGGCATGGTGATGAAGATTGAGCCTATCGATAACCTCATCACTAAGCTCAAGAGCGAACGCCACTACGACGAAGTCATCTTCACCACACCTGACGGCGAGCAATGGAATCAGAAGATGGCCAATAGCATGTCGATGTGTGAGAATCTCATCATCCTCTGCGGACACTTCAAGGGTATCGACTACCGCATACGTGAGCACCTCATCACCAAGGAGGTAAGCATTGGCGACTACGTACTCACAGGTGGCGAGTTGGCCGCAGCAGTCATGGCTGATAGCCTGGTACGCATCATCCCTGGCGTCATCAGTGATGAGCAGTCTGCCCTCTCCGACTCTTTCCAAGACAATCTGTTGGCTCCGCCAGTATACACCCGCCCTGCAGAGTATAAGGGATGGCGTGTGCCCGATGTACTGCTTTCAGGCCACGAGGCTAAGATACGCGAATGGGAGTTTCAGCAATCACTCGAGCGTACCCAACGATTACGCCCTGACCTCTTGGAATAATACGTATACAATACACTCCCCACATACAAGAATATCCCGCCTGACGTCAAGCGGGATATTTCTTTTTCTACATATATTTAAGTCTATTAGTCCAGTTTCAGTACTGCAAGGAAGGCCTTCTGAGGCACTTCTACGTTACCGATCTGCTTCATACGCTTCTTACCCTTCTTCTGCTTCTCGAGGAGCTTACGCTTACGCGACACGTCACCACCATAACACTTGGCCGTCACGTCCTTACGCACCTGCTTCACGGTCTCACGAGCAATAATCTTACCACCGATAGCAGCCTGGATAGCAATATCAAACTGCTGACGAGGGATAAGCTCCTTGAGCTTCTCACACATGCGTCGGCCAAAGTCGTAAGCATTGTCGATATGAGTCAGTGTAGAGAGCGCGTCTACAGGCTCACCATTGAGGAGGATATCGAGCTTCACCAACCTTGAGGGGCGGAACCCTGCGGGGTGATAGTCAAACGAAGCGTAACCCTTAGATATGCTCTTGAGCTTGTCGTAGAAGTCAATCACAATCTCACCCAACGGCATCATATAGTGTATCTCTACGCGATTACCAGAGATATACTCCTGCTTGAGCAGCTCACCACGCTTGCCGAGACACAGCGTCATGATGGGGCCGATATAGTCAGTAACCGTGATGACCGAAGCCTTGATGTAGGGCTCCTCGATATGGTCGATGAGTGTCACATCGGGCATACCACCGGGGTTGTGTACCTCGATGCAGTTACCTTGCTTGTCATATACATTGTATGATACGTTGGGCACCGTAGTGATAACGCTCATGTCAAACTCACGGTCGAGACGCTCCTGCACGATCTCCATATGGAGCAATCCGAGGAATCCGCAACGGAAACCGAATCCCAATGCCAATGACGACTCGGGGAAGAACGAGAGCGAAGCATCATTGAGCTGCAACTTCTCGAGCGAAGCACGCAAGTCCTCATAATCCTCCGCATCGATGGGATACACACCGGCAAACACCATCGGCTTGCTCTCCTCGAAGCCTGCGATAGCCTCAGCGCAGCCACCCTTGACATGAGTGATGGTATCGCCCACCTTTACTTCGGTAGAGGTCTTGATACCCGAGATGATATATCCTACGTTACCAGCCTTCAGCTCCTTCTGAGGCAACATATCCATCTTGAGCACGCCAATCTCGTCAGCGTCGTACTCCTTGCCCGTATTGAAGAACTTCACCATATCGCCCTGGCGGATGGTACCGTTAAGAATCTTAAAGTATGCGATGATACCGCGGAATGAGTTGAATACAGAGTCGAAGATCAAGCACTGCAACGGAGCATTCTCGTCACCCACAGGAGCAGGGATACGCTCGATGACAGCAGCCAACACATCCTCTACACCCTGACCCGTCTTACCCGAAGCACGGATAATCTCTTCGCGCTTGCAACCGAGCAGTTCGATAATCTCATCCTCCACCTTCTCGGGCTCGGCACTTGGCATATCACACTTGTTGATGACAGGGATAATCTCCAGGTCGTGCTCGATAGCCATGTAGAGGTTCGAGATGGTCTGTGCCTGTACACCCTGCGACGCATCTACCACGAGCAGCGCACCCTCACACGCCGCGATAGAGCGCGACACCTCGTATGAGAAGTCCACGTGTCCCGGAGTATCGATGAGGTTGAGCACATACTTCTCGCCCTGGTAGGCATACTCCATCTGTATGGCGTGGCTCTTGATGGTGATGCCGCGCTCCTTCTCCAGGTCCATATCGTCGAGCATCTGTCCCTCGGTCACTTTGATGGTATTGGTATACTCCAGCAGACGGTCAGCAAGTGTTGACTTACCGTGGTCAATATGTGCAATGATGCAGAAATTTCTAATATGTTTCATTGGTCAAATTCAGAATCTTAATATTCAACAAGCTCTCGTGCATTACAAAATGTTTCCGAGAGCCACGCGTATCTTCTCTATCGTACCGTCCGATGCAGGCACCAGCGGCAAGCGCAATACATTCTCCACCATGCCACGCAACTGTAGCAAAGCCTTGATGCCCGCAGGGTTACCATCGAGGAACAGCAGGTCATACATCTGACGCAAGCGCTCGTCGATAACCTTTGCCTGCTCCATCTCACCAGCCAAGGCCAAGCGTACCATCTGAGCAAACTCAGCAGCAAAGCCATTACCAATCACCGAGATTACCCCATCGGCACCATCTGCGATGAGCGGCAGAGTGATACCATCATCACCTGAGAACACCTTGAATCCCTCGGGTCGACGCGCCATGATATCCTTTATCTGCTCCACATTGCCCGAAGCCTCCTTGATACCCACCACGTTAGCATGGTTATTAGCCAAGCGCAATGTCGTATCGGCCAACATATTCACGCCCGTACGTCCAGGCACATTATAGAGAATGATAGGCAGTTCGGTAGCCTCAGCGATAGCGCTAAAGTGCGCATACATACCCTGCTGAGTAGGTTTATTATAATAAGGCACTACTGAGAGTATAGCGTCAACACCCTCCATTGGGTCATTCTTGAGCTTATCTACGATAGCCTGTGTGCAGTTACCACCCACACCCAGCAAGATTGGCAGACGTCCCGCATTGCGAGCTATCACCGCCTGGCGCACCTTGAGCTGCTCATCAGCAGAGAGCGTCGGAGTCTCAGCCGTAGTACCCAACACACAGAGAAAATCGGTACCACTCTCAATCTGATAGTCCACCAGACGACCCAACGCCTCGTAGTCAACGCTGCCATCCTTCATAAACGGAGTGACCAGTGCCACTCCCATGCCATATAGTTCCTTCTTTTTCATCACTATTCTTCGAATTTAGCTACAAAAGTACTGCTTTTTTACGACTTTTCTGAAAAAAGTCACCCTTTTCATTGAATTTTTTTTCCAATTTTTCCATATTAGGCACAACTTAATGAGAGAGAGCTGCGCCACGTCATCACGACGCAGCGCAGCCCGAATAAGTATGATTAAAAACTAATTATAAACTATGGGTCATCAAGATGCTGAACAATCACTCTTACTTGGCTACGGGTCAATACTCGTTCATTGCCCTTATAGTCTAACGCCTGCAGGGCTTTGCATAAGGCCGAGGTCTGAACCAACTCCCTACGGAAGAGCTGCACGGCATTGTGCTTCATCCTATCAGGATAATAGAGCTGAGCCAACTCTCCAAAATTGTAATCTTTTATTTGAAACTTTCCCATACTTTTGATTTTTATTTACTGAATACTGAGTACTGAGTAACTTCTCAAGTTTAATTTGAAATGAATGGCCATGTGTTGAACCCTTCGATGTCGTAGGCAATGTGTATGTACCCCCGCTTGCGGTCGATATAGCACTCCGTGAGGCCCAACTGCCCTGTGTGGAAGAGGTGCACGACAAGGTAGTAGAGCTTGTATACCAGCCCATTCTGTGGGCGTATGTCGGCGGCCATGCCCAGCATGTGATAGCTATATTTAGCACCGCCTACGGCCTTGTTTAGCTCCTCACTTCTGTAGCCACTATTGACGATGATAGGCGCTCCCCATGCCTTGCGTATAGGGTCGAGCACACACATTACGAGTAATTCGAGGTTTCTCACGGCCTCCGCCGAGGGCACGTTCTCGATGTGACGTGTCTAAGCGGTGGCGCTATAGGTTAGTTCTTCTAGTTTAAAGTATTTCATGTTGTTAATTAGGAATTAATGTTTAGAGTTTAGGGTTGAGTAATTCCTAATTAACCAACCCTCTAAACGAATAACAAAGATGAAAAACTGGAAAGAAATACTCAAGCTACTTATTGCTGTACTCACCGCCATCGCAGGTACCCTCGGCGTGATGTCGTGTGTAGGTTAGAGCCTATGAGCCGTGAGCATAACAAAAAAATCACCCTCCTCTGATGAAGAAGGTGATTTCACTCTGAGCCGAAGACGGGACTCGAACCCGTGACCTACGCATTACGAATGCGTTGCTCTACCAACTGAGCTATTTCGGCAAAGCGGTTGCAAAAGTAGGATATTTTGTGATAACTGCCAAATAAAACCTGAAAATTTTGGTGGCAAACAGGGAAGAACATTATACGGAGCGAGGTGTTAAATATGTACTACAACATCTAATACTCCTCATGCAATATGAAGACTACTCTTATCACATCTATCCTCGTGGGTCTCTGTGGCGTGGCATCGGCACGGCAGATCGACAACTCTACCATCACGGCATTTGACCTGGACCGCTACCTGGGCAAATGGTATGAGGTGGCACGCTATGACCACGCCTTCGAGCGGGGACTCGTGGGTACCACGGCTGAGTATACGCGGCGCGGCGATGGCAAGATCAAGGTGCTCAATAGTGGCTATCTCGACACGCTGGATGGGAGCTACCAGCAGAGCGTGGGCAAGGCTAAGCCCAATAGCAATGGCAAGCCAGGACAGCTACGCGTGAGCTTCTTCGGCCCGTTTTATGGCGACTACTACATACTGGACCTGGCACCTGACTACTCGTACTCGGTGGTGGGAAGCAGTAGCCCGAGGTATCTGTGGATACTGAGCAGGACGCCTCACCTGAGCCCGGAGGTGAAGACGAGGATTGTAGATAACCTGCAAAGGCGGGGCTACGACACGGATAAGCTCATCTGGGTAGAGCAATAGACGAGAAAAAAGAGCGCTACATCACTGATGTGGCGCTCTTGTCTTACCCCGTGGCACGATCAGTAGCGGCAGGCCATAGAGGAGGAGGTAGCAGACCGATGATGCCATGTCGCCCCAGCCAAGCAACTCGAAGAGGTGGAGGTAGCGTATGGCGGCCATGACCTGTGAGGCTATGATGAGGGTGACGAAATAGCTGGAGCGGCGGGCGATGGTGACGGTGAGGGCCGAGAGGATGTCGCGCTCGGTGCTCCACATGCCGCTAAGCCAGCCATAGCAGATGCAGGGGAGGCATACGCAGAGGCTCAGCAGGGGGAGCCAGCCCTGGGCGAAGGGGCCACCGGCGATACGGCCTGTGACGCTGAGCAGATTGCCCTGAGGGCCTACGAAGCCCATGGCGATGATGAGTAGGCACACGACGAAGATGACCAGGGACACGCGTAGCGAGTAGACCTGGCGGCGCGAGAGCGTGGGGAGGGTGCGCTCGCGGAGGGTCTCGACGAGGGAGCCCCAGAGGCCGCTCTGCACCACTGCACTGATCATCAGGAGGAGGAGTATGACCTCGACGAGGGGTGACGCCGAGATATGATCTATGCTATGACGCACGAAGTAGCGCACGCTATCGGCCCCGAGCAGATTGGGGAGGTGCATGCCGTCGGGGAGCATGAGACCACAGGCGCTACCTATCCAGGAGAAGAGCACCAGCAACACGAGTATGACAAGGTAGAGGATGGACATCTGCTATATTATTGCCTTTTTATCAAGGAATTAACACTATACATGAGATTACTCGTCGGCCACAAGGTTATCGGCATCGATGATGCGTAGCTCGATGGCGCGCACCACGAGGCGGGTGACATTGACGCCGCGCTGCTCGCTCGGTGTGAAGAGGCGTCCGATGAGGTCTATCTGTCTGCGCTCGAGTGACTTAGGGCTGAAGGGCATCGTCGGTAGCGAAGAGATCATCTCCTTGGTATAGCCGAGGGCGAGGTGGCGCAAGAGGCGCTCGTCATACTCGTCGATGTCGTAGGCCAGCATGGCCTTGTTGCGTATGACATCGAGCTGTACCGACTGGCGGAAGCGCGCGATGATCTTCTCCAATATGGGTTGGTTAAAGACATAGTTCTTGCCCTCCATCACGCTACGGATCTCGCCTCGGGTGAGCAGCTCGCCTGTCTTGAGGACTATGCCACAGGCACCTGCGTCGAGGGCATCTATCCATAGTCGCTCATTGAGCACCTCGCCTGTGAAGATGAGCACCTTCACCTCGGGATAGCGCTCCTTGATGGTGCGACAGATAGATACGCCTATCGTGGTGGAGCCACCAAGGCCAAGGTCGAGCAACACCATATCGGGTAGCTGCTGCTCCATGAGTGGCCAAAACTCCTCTTCGGTCATGGCAGTGCCTATGACCTGTGCTTCGGGGATCTCGTTACGGAATATCTCTTCGGTTCCTTTGAGTTCGAGCTTTACGTCTTCTACTATTATTACGTTGTACATATCTGTATTTTTGAGTGATGTATTGCTGAGTTATTATTGGGCTTCGGTATGCACCAGGGGTATCGTAAACCACACTGTATGACCACGGTCGGTGGCGTCGGCCTTGATGCGGCAACCGGGATGGCCGAAGTTGCTATCGTGCTCGCGCATGATCTGACGAGCCACCACATACTCCATGCCACAGACCTTGCCATCGGGCGTTTGCCTGAGGCGCTCGGGCGAGGGAGCGAAGAGGTCATTCATCGCCTCGCGCTCCATGGTGCGCGACATATTGATGAGCTCAAAGCGCACGAAACACCCGTCAGGGCTTGCCTGGAGCACGAGCTCGTCGGTAGCCGAGTGGGCCAGCGAAGCATCGATGAGCTGCTCTATCAAGAAGGCGATGAGCTGAGCATCACACGACACCTGGGCACTACAACTACGGATGGTGAGCGCAGGGGCCATGGGGTATTGCTTGAGGCGCTTGGTGTGGTAGCTGAGGGCTTCTCCAAGGAGCGCGTCGGCCGCTATCGTCGTACGACGGAAGGTGACCTCATCGAGCTGGCGTGAGGCACAGGCGGTGAGGGTGGTAAAGATGGTCTTGTAATACTCTACCAGCTCCTTCATCTGGAGGCGCTCGTCATGCTCATCGAGGCGGGTGACAAGTTGCCTGATGCGGTTAGGATAATAGATGGTCTCGTGCTTGATGGTAGAGAGGCAATTGTCGAGCACCATATTCTGCACGTGTAGGCGATTTTTCTCATGACGGGCACGGCGCTCATCCTCCTCGACCTCCTCGATATCGCGATAGGCACTCTCTACCCTACCCATGAAGGCATGTATGATGACGGCCAGGTAGCCCAACACCAACAACACACATATGAGTATGGCTACGGAGATATTGCTATTGTAGCGCTGCATACGATCGCAATACTCGAGGAGCGAGCGGTCTTCGCTCACGAGCTTGTAGAGGTCATTATAGATGCGATTGTTATATCTGTACTCGCCCCAACGACGTAGCGCGAGGTTGGCCACGGCCAGCTCATTGCGCACATCGAGGATGGTGTGATAGTCGGTAGAGAAGTCGCTGAGCCACCAGCGGGTCTCCACATCGCTCTCGCCCATAGTGGCCGTCAGCTCACCTATGTAGTCTTCGGCATACTTGTGATGGTGGGCATTGAGATATACAAAGGCTGAGTCGGCATAGCGCAACGCCTCGGTATATAGCCCCTGTAGATTGGCATAGTAGACACTATCGGCAAAGGCAGATGCCCTCACCAGCAACATATCATAGTCGGCACCCATCAGGTCGGCCTCATAGGGAGCACTCGTCACAGAGGTGAAGGTGGTATCGGCCTCTGGCAAGGCATAGCTACTGGCGGGCATCAAGAGGCAGAGCAGGAGCATCATGCGGCGCACGCCCTTGGGCAGGCGGAACCAAAATCGGCATCCTCCCTCTGTACGATTCTCCACACCGAAACGACATACATCAAACAGGGCGTCGGTCTTGCGATATTTATCTATGATACCCTTGCAATTGAGCAGGCCAAATCCGCTTCCCTTATGCTTGTGGTGCATGGGAGGGAGGTTTTTACCTATAGCGGACGCGTCGTGTACTTTTGTACAAAGGATGTGCTCTATATCCTCCTCTGACATGCCCAAACCGCTATCTGCTACGGACAATTCTACATACTCATCGGTAGCCTCGGCGGAGATCTCCACGAGCCCTCCCTCGGGGGTGAACTTACGCGCATTGTCGGCCAAGGTATTGAGCATGAAGAAGGTGAGCGCCTTGTCGGCCTTGACCACCGCATCAGTATGCTTCACCTCGAGGGTGAGCCCCTTATGAGCAAAGGAGGAGGCACTGCGCTCGATCATATCAAACACCTCGCTAAGGGCAAACGACTCAATATGGAGACCCACCATACCTTGCGTGGGCTTGACCCACTTAGTGAGTATATCATTCAGGCTATTGATCTCTGCCGTGAGCTCAGACACATACTCGAGCTTACGCGCACGCAATGCCTTGTCACCCCATACCTCGGGATCTTGTAGGCGCTCTATCTCATGCGCCATGCGATCTATGTAGGGCATGATGCCTGTGACGACGGAGAACGAAGCCTTGCGCACGATGTTGTCACGCTTGCCCGACTCTATATGCTTGCGGTGCAGATATACGCGCTTGCCGGCCTCTTGAGCCAACTCAATGAGCTTCTGCTCATAGCCTCCGCCCTGCTTGCGACGCCTATTGAGCAGATAGATGAGCAGGGCCAGCACCAGCATACCTGCTACGGCGACGTAGAGCATGGCATCCATCCTGCGACGCTGGCGCTCGAGAGAGTGATAACGGCTCTCCAGCTCCTTGTCTTGCCTGGTAGTCTCGAGCAAGTCGAGGTACTGATTGCGGTGATAGTCAGAGCCCTCCTTGTCGCCCAGCCCTGCGTAGGAGAGGCTTGCCTCCTCATGCATACGGGCCATGACATCGGGAGCACTCACAAGGTCTTCGGCCAAGGGCAACATGGAGAGAGCCACCTCATACTCGTCGCGACGATTGTGGAGTGAGGCCATCTGCACTATGGCTGACCACACACCATAGGCATCGCCATAGCGATCTAACAAATATAGCGCCTCACGGGCAAAATCCATGCTCATGGTCACTGATGCATGGGCCGAATCGGCGAGTTGCGAGAATGAGTTGGGGCGCATACGAGCAATATACTCCGTGCGCACCGTATCGGCCAGTAGCTGGGAGAGGGCCATCGAAGATACTCCTGAGAAGTAGTCGTACTCGCCTACCCTACTCGTACGCAAGCAGTTGTTAAGGTATGTATAACGGCGCAACATACGCTGCTCGCGCGTATCTCCATCGACATTGATGCCTATACCCCTGAGATATGTATACATGAGCCACTGAGCCGTATCGGCACGCAGAGCATCATCCTCTACCACATAGGCCATCTCGGCATTTGCCTCAGGGAGCTGCCCCATCATGTAGTGATGCTGAGCAGTCACCATATGCATACGATTGATAGTTGCGGATAGGCGATAGCGCTCTGCAGGAGAGAAATTATCAATCTCCTCCTCGATGTGGGCCAACCTCTTATCGGCCCTCACCCTAGAGTCATAGAAGGCCAGATTATCGGCCATGCGCTGATAGACCTCCATGCTACCCACATCGGCAACAAAGCGCTCAAGCTCACATCCCGAATGCTTGTAAGCCTCACTATACCAGCGCATAGCATCGTCATACTCCATACGCATAGTAGCCACAAAGCCCAACATATTACATGCCATGATGCGCCCATGAGCATAGTGTGACACCTCATACGCCTGATGAGCATAGTGCTGCGTAGAGTCGAGATTGCAGTAACTCCAATATTGCGCCTCACGATTAAGCAGGTCTTCAGGCTGACCGCCCTCAGCATGAGTGCCATGTACCGAACAGCCTACCAGCCACACGGCACACAATATAGCCACAATATGTCTCACACAAGCATTCATGCTTCAAAGATACGAATAAACGAGCGAGAAATATCAAGTTTACTTGGATATTTTTCAAAGCGAGTGCAAGTATCTAAGAGTTTTAACTCAAAGATACGAAGAACTTGCGTAAAAATGGCAGAATGAGGGCAAAATGTGATAAGTGGTTGGTACTTATACCATTTTTGTGTTAGCCCGCCATATTTCTAATTTCGGCAGAAATAGCCGTATATGGTGGGTATTAGAGAAAGAATTGCTACCTATCCGTTGCCTTTTTATAGAAGGGAAAGTTGGTAGA
>JAFZFF010000077.1 GCA_017556045.1 Bacteroidaceae bacterium
ATGCTCGCGTCCACCGCTGCCTAATAATAATAGTTTCATTGCTTTTACCATTTCTATATCAGGGAAATAAGCCATTCTTTCTTGGTCCACACACTCAGGGACAATACTTCTAATGTTAATCTCCATGACTATTGTTGTTTTTATAAGTTCTTATGCATAATTTTCTACAAAATTACGGCAAAAAATCGATTATACGAAGGGAATGGGTAAAGTTAGCGATTTTTTTCGTGTTATTTACCATTATTGAACGCCGTCTCACCCATAACTAATCTCTACCAAAGTTACCCTTCGTGGGGCGATAGTAGCCGCGACTGTAGGGGATGCGCTCCATGAGCCCATCAGCAACGTAGCTGTTCATCAGCTTGCGGGCACGAGTCTCTCTGTAGCCGCAGAGGCGGGTGAACTGCTTCACATTGATGGCATCGTGCGCCCCGTCGGCAAAGTAGTCATACAGGGCATCGGCAAGCGAAGCTGTATCGGTAGGTTCCAGGCAGTCGTTGTCGACCTTGAAGGTGACACGGCGCATCTGCTTCTGTAGCAATACGCCTGGCTTGAAGGTCACACTGCCCAGCTCCACATCCGTGGCGCGTATCTTCTCGCCCGGTTCCTTCAGCTCTTTGACGCGTACGCCGAGCGAGAGCGTACCCAGCTGTCCCAGCTCCACGTTGTGCCCATTGGCCAAGGCATCAGCGATGATTACCTCCAGCATGCTCCACGCTGCCTTCACGTCTGACTGGGTCACCGTGCAACGCTGCTGGCTGATGGCTCCCATCTCATCCATGTCAATCTTCTCCTTGGGCACCAACGTCACACCCACACCCCATTCGTCTTCGTCCATATCATAGCCCATCTTGCGGCGGCGTATGGCGCGGCATTTCATCACGGGGGTATTATTGCTCACTACGGTCTTGGTCTGTGGATTTCGTTTCATCGTATGTTCTGTTTAGTGTGTACAAAAGTAATAACAAAATCAGAAAAGGCAAAACAAAAGGCAAGAGATAAGGCAAGTCTTGCCTCTTGTAATACTATTTATATCAGCGAGATAAGTGCTCGAAAAGGCAAATGGCAAGTTATGCTGCATTTTTTCGCACACACATTCTTCTCACCTTGCGATATACCCCCTTTCGGATACGTTCTATATACCCTTTGGAGCATAATGTGTTGAGTTGGTATCGTACGGCACGATCCTTGATGCCCTGCTTCTCACCTATGCCAAATGCCTCCTCAGTAGTAAAGGATGAGGGCAGCAGACTCAGAAAACCGAGCGCACTGATATGCGTAGCCATCTTCACCACCATGGGAGCACGCAAGCGATTATACATGGCCGAGGTCTGCATCACCAGGTAGAAGGTATAGGCAAGCGCCCAGCGCAGGTCTGCGTCGGTAGTGGCGAAGCGCTTCTCGGCAAACATTCCCTCGGTCACACCCATCTCCTCGTGACGACGGAGCACGGCGATAATCATCAGCATACGGTAGAGGTTGAGGCGAGTGCGCAGGATAGGAGCACGCAAGTCTCTATCGGGCTGCGTGAGTGCGATGAAGGTCACCAACTGACGATAATACTCATTGATCATTTCGCGCTGCGCATCACTGAGCATGAGGCGGGGCATCTCCTCGTCTGCCTTGCCCTCAAACTGGCGTAGCTCCTTCCAAATCTCGGTGAGCTGCGTGCGGTGGTGGGCGTATACATCGTTCATCGCCTCGGCCATGGCCTCATCCATCTCGTCACGTACGGTGTCCTTGGCGGGCAGATTGTGATAGATGAATCGGGTCGACAGACCATCCTCAAGGTTAGGGATAAAGGCGCGCACCGATGACTCCGTGCCCGTAGCCACCAAAGCCAGTCGGGTACGCTCGATGTGGTAGTCCTCATCGTCGGTCTTGCGAGCCGTGTGTAGAGGTTCCTCATTTTGCGCTGCCAGCATCATATACATAAAGTCTCCGAAGGCATTGCGATTGGCGGCATTCATCTCGGCCAGCTCGGGGATATGCAGGTATGAGATATTGTCGCCATTGGCATAGAGCAGACGGTAGTAGTTGGCCGCGGTCGTCTTCGAGGGTAGCTTGTGCATACGGCGTAGGGGCTTCTCGGGCTCATCTACATCGTTAGCAATGTCATTGATATCCACCAATTCGGAGGTGTTGCCACGTGCTGCGCGGTCGAGCTGCTTGCCCAGTCGGTCATATCGGGCATGCTTCTTGCGATAGTCTGCCATCTCCTGTGCCGACTCACGGCATACGATCTCATTGATGCCATCGACCAGGCTTGCCACATCACCTACAGCGCCCTTACCTGAGGCCGAGGGGCCCACGCATACGTTCATCATGCCAGGGGCATAGAGCTTGCGCTCGTGGCGCACACGTACATTACTCATGGCTGAGCCTAAGGTGGGCATCATAGCAGCGAGGAGCATGGTGCGGACATCAGCATCCTCGTACAACGACAGGGGTTCGCTCATCATCTCAGGCAACTGCTCCATCATCGAGTGGGGCAAGGCGCAGGGCACCACCACGCCCTCCTCATCGGCACGGGCATTCATTAAGGTGAGTGGGTCATCTACGAGTCCTTGGGTCACTTCACTGAGCAAGGGGAACTCCGCTTGCTGGGTCTCTCTCAGCATGTCGCCGTACGATACGGACTGATTGTTTACATTAGATTCTGTCATGTTGTTTGTTCCGTTTAGGTTTGTGTTGGTCATAATAAATTAGTTTATAGGGTTAATGGATACTTTAAGTGTCATGCTGAGCTTAAGCGAAGCATCTCGTAGTGTGCTTGGCCAGTTCTCCTTGCGAGATCTTTCGCGTTGCTCAAGATGACAAGAGAAATGTTATTTCCGCCGCGAAGATAATACAACTATTTTAACAATGCAACACCTTAAATAACAGTATTTTATACTGCAAAAACGAGCCTGTGATTTCCGAAAAACACCTTGTCACTTTTCTATTTTGCAGCCTTCCTAAATATGCGTCACAAGCATGTGATGCGTTCGGTGCAAGCAAGCGACGATAGCAACACAAGCAAGTGATACACTCATCACAAGCAAGTGATGCGAACTAAAGAAGGCTCAAAAGAATGATTTCAAACCTACGAAATCCCCTTATCGAACCTGCCTTTTTCAAACAACTCCTTCCCCCTTCGCATCAACGTATGAGTTTAGGAAAGATTGGGCTAAGAGCTCTCAAAAGTGTGCAAAAAAATATAAGACAAATCAGAGACTTGCCTTTTCTTATACCTATCTCGCTGATACAAACCCGATTACCTACGACAAGACTTGCCTTTTTCTTGCCTTTTCATTTGCCTTTTTCTACGTATGTTTGCACCGATTTATGGAGAGGTGTCTCATGCCGCAGATTAAGCAAGAAATGTGGGTAAAAAGAAAGCCAACTTACCGTTGATTGGTAGGCTGGCTTTTATGGTTAAATCATTTTTTAATCTTGAACAGGGCGAACCGTACAGCCACCTAAGCGACCTATGACACCAACGCCAGGGTCTCCATATATACTAAATTCTAAATAACTAGCCAAGGGCTCATCGTCTGGACAATATGTACTAGACCAATACATTCCATGATAACCAACTTCAATATACCCCCCTACATATATTGCACCCGCAACAGGAAGGAAAATACTATTCCCATTAGGACCTACAACATGATAGCCTACATTTCCGTTAATCGTCAACTCCTTCCAAGAGCAACTGTCAATTAGCTCTTGAAATTCTGAGGATGTAGGCATACGCCAACCATTTCCCCATTTTACATGAGCCACATCGTATTGAGTACCGCTGATATCCGTTCCTATGTTTACATATTCATTAGAGTCCATAAAAGAACCATCACCATCTAAATCTCCTAAATAATACTTGTAATTAAGCGATGTATAATCCTCTATTGCCTTTTCCTCAGTTTCTCCCCATGCATAATATCCCCCATATTCTTCAGGACTTTCAGCTCCAACATTACAACATGCCCACTTAACGGACAGACCTAAATCAACCGCATGTATATGATTAACATCAGAGCATAATTCTTGAGTTGTAAACTCCTTTATTTCTGCTGCATACTCAACCTTTCCAGTTAAAATATCCTTAAAATAAGCTCGATAATAGTATTTCTTTCCTAGTCCTAAGTTAGAAAAATAAAAAGAGGTAGGCAACTCTACATCATAACTTCTTTTATTTATCCATCCACCAATATAAGAAACATTATCTCTAATTGTTGGCTTAGGAGACTCAGCATAACAAATACCACATTCATATTCATAAACTGAGTTATTGGCATCTATATGAAGATAACCTTCCATCATTAGTTCAGCTGTCAGCCCTCGAACTGTAACTCCTCCAGTTTCAACTCCTATGTAATAGTAAACAGTTGATATGTAATTTGATTTTGTTTTCTCTGCTGAAGTAAGCAAATCATCAAGTTTGTCTGAGGTTATCAATTTGTTATCACCATTCAAAAGGTAATTCACTTTTGCTGTTTCTGATAGGTACAAATGCTTTATCATCTCAACGGGTTTGGTTATAAGACTGGGAGCTACTTTTTCTACAGCCTTATTCACCACTGAACCAAACAAAACGTTAAGCATGTCATCATTAGAAACAGATGTATATGCTCTAGTTAGAGCCTCGCGTAAGGTATACTTTTCGCGATTGTTCTTTGAATAAACAACTACGCTGTCATCCTCACATACAATCTCAAGATGTTTTTTATTGATATTAATAGCCAAAGTACCTTCTTCAAGGTCGCTAAGAACAAAAATAGTATCATTTGAAAAAATACCATATGCAGAACTAAATTTTCCATCATCATCACTTACTAATAATAGATTATCTTCATCATCAGCTATAAGATAAGTCCATTTGAAAGAACCAAGATTTTCGTAAATTACATACTTGCCTTGTTCTTCTTCAGGCTTGTTAGGAGAAATCTCTCCCATAATTTCTTCACATGATGTTAAACCGAAGGATAACGAAAGCATCAAAACCACAAATTTCAGAGTATGATGCAGTTTCTGTCTCTGTTTCATTTTTCTATTCTTTTAACCTCCCTGCTCCCAAGGTCAGCTTTTAAAATAAAATAAGGTGCGGGAACATATTGCCTTACCCTATCTCTCTGGCTCTCGCATTGCCTTGACTGTGGATAAAACAATAGCCCACACCCAATTGACGATATCGAAAGCCTATCTACGCGATAGGTGATATAATCATCGGATGTGGTGCTACTGTTATTATCTTTACAGTCCTATCAAACTTGCGAGATTCGAGAGACCAAGATAATTTCAATAACACCTTTTACTAAAAAAGTACTCTCCCTTGCAGATTGCGCTACAATCTTACGGAAAAGCATCAGCAAAAGTAGCAAAAGGTATTGAAAAGTCAAAACTATTTGCAAGAAAGTTTCCATTACTTATTCATAGTCGATAATTATTTGGTTAATGGAGGAGTATACTGTATAGGCTTGAACCTAGGACCTCCAGATTATGAGTTTGTTGTCAAGCATCTATTTAATGTAGGTGTGAGGAATGCTTTGATTTTTGAGGAGATATTGCAAACCTTGATACACGTTGGGGGTTATACATTTAGCTTGTTGAGGGCCTATGGCGAAAGCGAAGAAAGAAAATATTATCAAGTTAAATAGTATTATCTTCGAGGAATCAAAAAAATACGCTATATTTGCCCCATAAAATGTATCGTTATGTCACGCGAAGAGAGTAACAGATTGAGATATACAATAGCGCTTGTTGCAGAGTTTGCTAACAGGTTTGGTATTGGTGAGAAGCAGGCATTTAATTATCTGTCACGCTTTAAGGGATTGTCACATCTTACCGCCTACTATGATGTGATACACACTCAGTCGTTTGATGATGCAGTAGATGCTATGGTACAAATTTGTGGACATAACGGAGGAGGCTTGAGATGAAACTATATCATGGATCTAATGTAGAGGTTGGCACGCCAGACCTTACGAAGTCTAAACCTTATAAGGATTTTGGGCGAGGATTCTATCTGTCTGAAGATAAGGGTCAGGCAATGAGAATGGCTGAGCAGAAGACTTTGCAGTTGCTTGAAGGTGAGCCTATTGTATCTGTTTTTGAATTTGAGGAAGCATTGCTGCAGGGTGATGAACTCAAGGTGAAGATTTTCCCTGATTACAGTGTGGAGTGGGCAACGTTTATTTTGAAGAATAGAGACATCCGCGAGCAGCATCCAACGCATGACTATGATATTGTGTATGGACCTATAGCTGATGATGGGGTAACCTTTCAGCTTCGTCGTTTCCAGTCTGGAGTGATTAGCATAGAGGAACTGGTGAAGGAGCTTCAATATGCACGTGGAATAACGTTCCAATACTTTTTCGGAACGAAATTGGCTTTATCAAAACTGAAAAGACTATGACATTGAATAAGGCGCAGATAAAGATGATGCAGGAGGAGATGTATGCCGAACTTATACAAATCCTCATGGAAGAGTATGGCTATACGCAGGATAAAGCTATGGAGACACTTTATAATTCTGATACATTTGCCCGCTTACAGGATGCTGACACTGGGTTGTATTATCAAAGCCCTGGGTATGTGTATTCTTTCTTGAGTAGCGAACTTAACCTTTGTGACTATCGGCGATAGCATTATTGATATCAATACGTAGGACACAAATGTATAAAACAAAGAAGCTAAATATCTTATCAGTAGATACTTAGCTTCTCTTCTTTCGTCGTGGGCCATCTAGGGCTTAGCCTCCTCATACTCAATGATCATCTGTAGTAGTGGGTCATCTATGCCGAATGTAAATCCGCAACCCTTGCTCTTATTGGCAAGATTCCAGACGAATACCGCTCCGGCTCCTCCACCGAGGTAGATGTCAAATTTTTTGCGCATGGCTTCTACACGAGTTTCACGTGAGGTGCGGCAATTGTCTCCACTATTGATACCCGTTTCGCCTACGATTAATACCTTGTCTAACTCATTCATCGCCTTGAGGCAGGGCTTGAAGTGGGGCGATTCTATCATGTTGGAGTTCTGATAGTCGTAGTCATATTCGTGCAGATTGCCCACGTCGATATGAGGCGAGTCGTGCATGGCTTTGTAGTTGGCATAGCCTTCGTATGCCCAGCCCGCAAATGTGCCACTCTCTACCAGGTGGTTCGGGTCGTATCTCTTGATGGTGGCGGCTACCTCGTGAAGAAAGTCGCGTATGACCGTCCACTCGGCCTCACCAGGCTCATTGATAATCTCCCACATGGCAATAGCTGGTGAATCCTTGTATTTGCTGACCATGCTTATGACGTGGGGTAGGTATTGCTGGCGAAATCCCCCTTCGTACCACTCGGGAGTTTTGCCATTGCCATCGCCATTGATAGCGCCATCAAAATCTCCACAACCGCATCGTCCATCTCCCAGAGAAAGTAGCAGCTTTACATTGTGCTTCTCTGCTAAGCTCACCAGCAAATCAGTCTTGTGGTTAAATGCAGGTGTTGCCCAGGTACGTAGGATGATATTGTCTGGTAACGTGGCAAATAGATGGTCTATCTCCTCATCGCTGAATAGTTCGTAATCGTGGCCGCAACCGCAAAATTGGAATGAGTTGAACGAGGCGCACGAGTAGGGCTTGCCATCGAGCATTAGCTGGGTACCCTCGCGATAGAGAAAGCCCTTTTTATATCTTTTGGGATAGGTCAGTTGGGCGCATCCCGACATTAAAGCTATGGCAAAGAGCAGGATAAGCTGCGTTAAAAGGCGTGTGTTTTTCATGTGAATGCTTGCTTAATGGGTTGAATGATTGCAAAGGTACACATAAGTGGACAAAGCATCAAGCGTGCTCGAAAGATTTTTACCATGCGCATCGTAAAAAACAAAGAAGCTAAATATCTTATCAGTAGATACTTAGCTTCTCTTCTTTCGTCGTGGGCCATCTAGGGCTTGAACCTAGGATCTCCAGATTATGAGTCTGTTGCTCTAACCAACTGAGCTAAAAGCCCGACACAAGACGTGGGGTGTCTTACCCCCGCGACCTCAATGCTGTGGAAAATATGATGAAGGTAAAATAATCTCTATTATTTCTTGTTTTGTTAAGTGTGATTTTATACTTTTGCATTGTTATATAAAACCGAGATTAACAAAATAGCAAAAGCTGGTATTATGGCTATATCAAGAAATATGCTTCGACAAGTATTGCTCGATAACCAGAAAGATATTGAGCGATATGAAATACTGCCGCGCGAATATGATTTAGACTCGTTCCCCTTGCAGGTATTTGTGGGTGTGAGACGTTCTGGCAAGTCATTCTTGCTTTTTCAGAAGATTCGCAAGATGCTCAGCGAGGGGCATGGATGGGAAGATATGCTGTATCTCGACTTTGAGGATACACGACTCGAAGGTTTCGCTGCAGAAGACTTTAACCTCATTCTCGAATGTCATCAAGAGATGTATGGCAAGCGCCCCATGTTGTTCCTTGATGAGATACAGAATATAGATGGTTGGCAAAAGTTTGCCCGCAACCTGGCAGACAAGAAGTATAGTGTTTTCATTACTGGAAGCAATGCCAAGATGCTCTCACGCGAGATTATGGCTGATCTGGGTGGTCGATACCTTCCTGTAGAGGTCTATCCACTTAGTTTCAATGAGTATCTTACCTATGTCCAAGTGCCTTATGATGAGCTGTCGCTGGCAGCAACCGAGTCGAAAGCTCGTTTCATGCGAGCCTATCAGGAGTATATGGCTTGGGGAGGGCTTCCCGAGGCAATCAATCTGCCGGTAAAGCGAGCCTATCTGTCAAGCGTATACCAAAAGATTTATCTGGGCGATATCGTACAACGCAATGGGGTTTCTAATCCCAAACTGCTCCAACTGCTGACTAAGAAACTGGCTGAAGGCGTAATGCAACCAGTTTCTTATACCCGCCTATCGAAGATTCTTTCCAGTGTAGCTGGTCGCATCAGTGTACCCACCGTATCCAATTACGTAAGTTTCTCCGAAGATGCTTGGCTGCTGTTGCGTTTGAGAAACATTGCCTCTGCCTTTACTGAGAAGGAGAGCATATGTAAGTACTATTTTATTGATAATGGTATCTTGTCCCTTCAGTTGTTGAACATTGATACTATCCTGCTTGAAAACATAGTGGCTTTGTCTCTGTTCCGTAAATATGGACACGACTTGGATAATGAGCGTGTTTATTTCTACAATGCCAATGTAGAGGTCGATTTTTACATTCCCGAAGATGAATTGGCCATACAAGTTGCCTACTCCATCTCAGACGAACAAACCAGGGAGCGTGAAGCTGGAGCACTGGCCAAACTTCCCAACGTACATCCTTGTCGACGCCGTATGATAATCACTTTCGATGAGGAGGGAGTGATAGTAGATAAACATGGAGAGATTGAGGTCATTCCTTGTTGGAAATGGATGTTGAAAATGAAATAGTTTTGACTAAGCTACATCGTTGAAATGTTTTCACTCCTTTGTGACTATCAGCGATAGTATTATCGATATCAAAACACTGGATAATCAGGTATAAACAAAGAAGCTAAATATCTTATCAGTAGATACTTAGCTTCTCTTCTTTAGTCGTGGGCCATCTAGGGCTTGAACCTAGGACCTCCAGATTATGAGTCTGTTGCTCTAACCAACTGAGCTAAAAGCCCGACACAAGACGTGGGTGTACCCCTTCGTTTGCAAGTGCAAAAGTACGCGCTTTATTTGAATCCACCAAGAAATTTGGATAAAAAAGGGTTAAAATGGTGCATTTTTGTAGCTTTCGTGGGTGGGGGCTTCGTTTATTGATGGCTTTATTGTACTTTTGTAGCTAATATACCCGACAGACGGGGATAACGACGCAAAACGATATATAATGATAAAGAATATCATCTTTGACTGGGGAGGAGTGCTCATCCATCTCGATAAGCAGCGCTGCACGGAGGCCTTTGCCAAGTATGGCGTGGTGGTGAGTGATGAGCTGACCAATCCGTATGGGCAGCGTGCTGACTTGATGGACTTTGAGAAGGGGCTGATGACGGTGGAGGAGTTTCACGAGACGGTGCGCCGCATATATGCTCCGACGCTGAGTGATGAGCAGATTGATGAGGCTTGGTCGGCACTATTGCTGGGCATACCGGAGTATAAGCTCGACAAGCTGCTGGAGCTCAAGGGACGCTATCGCCTCTTCCTCCTGAGCAACACGAATGCGGTGCATTGGAGGGTAGGACGCAAGTGCTTCGACTACAAGGGGCATAGGGCTGAGGACTACTTTGACCAGATATTCCTCTCGCACGAGATACATGAGCTGAAGCCCACGGCGGAGGCTTTCTTGAAGGTGGCCGAGATGGCGGGTATCGTGCCCGAGGAGACGCTCTTCGTTGATGACCTGCAGGTGAGTTGCGATGCTGCTGAGGCGTTGGGATTTCGTACCTATTGTCCGCCAGCTAATACGGACTGGTTTGCTAACTATGAATTGTGACCGATGAGTACAGTGACCCCATCCCCCAAGCCAGCTATCGGGCGTGTAGCTACGATAGGCTCATTTGACGGTGTGCATCGCGGGCATCAGTGTCTGCTCAGACAGGTGCGCGGCATCGCCGATGAGCGTGGGCTGAGTGCAGTGGCGGTGACCTTCGCGCTATCGCCCCGCAAGGTGCTCGGTGGATGCGACATGGCGCCGCTGGGTGGCGTAGAGGAGCGCATAGCGCTATTGCGCGAGATGGGGATGGATGATGTGTGTGTGCTCGACTTTACCCATGAGATGGCTAAGATGACCGCGCGAGACTTTATGCAACAGGTGTTGCGGCAGGAGCTGTGCGTGGAGGTCTTGGTGATAGGGTATGACCACCGGTTTGGATGTCAGCGTACCGATGGATTCGATGATTATGTGCGCTATGGTAGCGAACTTGGCATCGAGGTGGTGCGTGGCGAGGCATGCATGGAGGGCGATGAGGCCGTGAGCTCTACCCGTATACGACAATGTCTGATAGAGGGTAGGGTGAGCGAGGCGGCTCAGCTGCTCGGGTATGGCTACAGGCTGTGTGGCAAGGTCGTTGGCGGCTACAAGGTGGGACGCACGATAGGGTTCCCCACGGCAAATATCGGCATGGAGAGTGGTGAGAAGTTGCTCCCTGCGGATGGGGTATATGCCGTGTGGGTCAGCGATGGGGACGGTAGTGGCCAGATGGCTGGTATGCTCAATATAGGGCATCGCCCCACGGTGAACAATGGCGCAGAGCGCAGCATCGAGGTGCATATCCTCGACTTCGAGGGCGACCTCTATGGCAAGGAACTGTGTATCGAGTTTGTAGAGCGTCTGCGTGAGGAGCGTAGCTTTGCAAACCTCGATGAGCTCACTACTCAGCTCGCGGCAGATAGAGAGAAGGTAAAGAGTCTGTTTCACCTCACGAATTAACATAAATATATCATGCTGAAATCACTTAAACTCATATTATACTATTTGGGCTATCAGCTCGGCTTGACTGCTGTGGCGATGGTCGTGTCCAAGTTTGTGTACATGGATCTTACCACGATGACATCGCTCGTCATGGTGGTATCTACGCTGGCCATGTCGTGGCACCTCATACATCACGGATATGTGACCCTCAGGCGCGACAACTACAAGGCGCTCACCCCGCCTGTCTTGTGCGTGTCGGTGGTGTTTGTCTTCTCGGCGATGTATGTGCTCAATCTGCTCATCGAGCAGACGGGCCTGCCCAATACGATGGAGGAGACCTTCCTTGCCATGAGTCGTAATCCGCTGGGCATACTCTCTATCACGCTATTGGGCCCCGTATTAGAGGAACTGCTCTTCCGCGGAGCCATACAGGGCGACCTGCAGCGTCAGATGAGCCCGTGGAAGGCTATCATCGTGTCGTCGCTCCTCTTTGGGGTGGTACACATGAATCCCGCGCAGATACCGTTTGCCTTCCTGCTCGGTATGCTCTTTGGTTGGCTCTATTACCGTACGGGTAGCTTACTCCCAGGCATCGTAGGTCATGTGCTCAATAACTCTGTGGCTACGGTCAATATGTACCTCCACGGCGACGCTACCATAGAGGAGCAGATGTCAAGCGACCTCGTCATGTGGCTATGGGCTTTGGTGGCGCTCGTGGCCTTTGTGATGGCGGCCCTTTGGCTCAATCGTCTACTGCCGAGCACCCCTGCAGAGAAGTCTGAGGCGGCGTAGCGAGAAAGAAAATGCAAGTTTTGAGAAAAAAAGTTCATCTTCTTGCAACCTAACACCCCGTTCGTTCCGTCTAATAGGCAGAATACATCGACTGATAAAACCGAAAAAGTTATGAGACAGACTCTACAGACCCTCTTCCTGAGTTGTGTGATGATGGTGAACGCCCTTTCCGTGCAGGCCTCGGGGGGGGCAAACATTGCCTCTACGGCCTCTGAGGATAATTCGGGCGTGGTGGCTCGCATGGACCTCCCTGCATTCACCGGAGTATATAGCGATTTGGTGGCCAGCATCACCATTGAGAAGGGTGACAAGTACTTTGTTGAGGCTCACGGCCCCGAGCACCTCATCCAGCTCATCGAGCCCGTAGTAGAGAAGGAGGGTGGCACGCTGACCCTCAAAGCCAAGAGGGAGTATAAGACCAAGAAGCAGGGCATCACCATCCGCGTCGTGACACCGCAACTGGACCTTATATACAATGAGGGCGTGGGCGACATCCGCACCAAAGGAGACTTTAAGACACAGATGATGACCATCACCAATGAGGGTGTGGGCAATATCACCATCGCTGACATCGAGTGTGAGCGCCTGCAGGTGCTCCTCGAGGGGGTGGGAAAGATCATTATCACCGGTAAGGCTACCCATGCCGTGTTCAAGTCTGAAGGCGTGGGCGGCATCAATGCTTATGGGCTGCAGGTGGCTAATCTCAATGCCGAGCTCGAAGGCGTAGGCGGCATAGAATGTAACGTCACCGAGCGCTTTACCTGTAGTTCTGAGGGTGTGGGTAGCATCTACTACATGGGCAATCCCAAGCAGACCAATATCAAGAGTAACGGCATCGGCAAGGTGGTGAGAAAGTAGGGCGAAGTTCCTTCTATCGGCGCTTCTCCAGGTAGCAAGAGATGGGGTAGTGGTCTGAGACCTTTACCGTGTGGTCGACCTTGCAGGCGTACGATTCGAGGGCGCTCGAGTGGAGTATGTGGTCGATGCGGTAGTACATCTTGTTGCGATTGTAGCTGATGCCAGGGCCATTGCCGCTACCTATGAAGGCATCGTCGAGCTTGGCGGTCAGTTGACGGCGTGTGTAGGAGATGGGCGAGTCATTATAGTCGCCGCAGACGATGATGTAGGGAGTAGTCTCCTCGCATACGTCGGCCAAGATGATATTGGCCTGCTCGGCACGCTTGACAGAGGCATCGCGAAGCTTCTTCACCAATGTCTTGGTCTCGTCAGTCTTTATCTTCTCTTTTTGTGGCTTAGAGAGTAACTGCTCATAGGCGCTCTTGTCATTGGTATCGAGACCATTTGATTGTAGGTGGCAATTATATACTACAATGGTATCGATGTCGTGCAGGATGCGATACTTAGTACAGCCATTTGAAGTGTTGCCAAGGTCTAATTTTTCAACACTCAATATCGGATATTTAGACAGGCAACATAGGAAGTTGGAAGCGGATTGACTGTCCTTAGAGATGTTGTATGATCTATAGGGGTAGTCGGCCAATAGTTTCTTGTCCTTGGCGTTCTTGAGCGGAGCGAAGGGAAACTCTTGCAGACAGATGATGTCGGCACTGCACCCCTCGAGGTAGGTAATTATGGGGTTGTCCCTATTGGCTGTAGAGGAGGTGAAATTTTCGCCCAAGATGTTGTATGACATCAGTTTGATGGCGTCGGCAGGAGCCTTTTGATAGCCCACATTGATGGGGGCAAAGGCGCGTATCTGTGGGAGGCAGAGGAAGCAGGCGATGACCGAAAGCCACGCGTAGCGCCTACGCACCAGGAGCCATGCGATGATAAAGAGGACATTGCCAGCTAAGGCGAAGGGGAAGGCCAGTCCTGCCAATGAGAGCAGTGGTAGGGTGGCTGGGGGTAGTAGCGGACTATAGGCACACCCGATGAGCATGAGCGCTACAGCGAGGTTCACCACCAAGATGGGCAGGAAGAGTATCCGTAGTATCCACTTCATCGTTTGCTGGCTTCAAAGAGTTTACGTTTCTCCTCATCGCTGAGGCTGCTATATCCCGACTTCTTGAGCTTCTCCAGTATGCGGTCTATCTCGTCAGATTGAGCCTTCTTGTTGGCATTATAGTCATAGTCGGCCGTACGGGCATTGTTGACGTGTACCTTCATCTTGGGCTTGCGAGGCTTGCGCTGGCGCTTCACGAAGAGTCCACCCAGGAAATCGATACACGCATTGACCCAGCTGGTGATGTCATACCCCTGACTGATGCCTCGCGCAAACCACCATCCAGCCAGCGCACCTCCCAGGTGGGCGATGTGTCCGCCAGCATTGTTAGAGCCTACGTATAGCATGTCGAAGAGTACGATGAAAAGGGCAAAATATTTCAATCTCACCTGTCCGATGAGCATCAGATTGATACGATACTCAGGCTCTCTTACTGCCGTGGCAATAGCGATGGCGAGCACCGAGGCTGAGGCTCCTACGAGGGTAGCGCTATATAACTGGCCGTGGAACACGGGGAAGAGGTTGTAGGCCGCGATGTAGAGCAGTCCGCCCAATAGACCTCCCACGATATAGAGTCCGCGCAGGTGCTTGGCAGAGAAGAAGTAGAGAAATAGTTTGCCAAACCAGTATAGCCACAGCATATTTCCCAGCAGGTGCCATGCACCCGAGTGCAGGAACATGTAGGTGAAGAGCGTCCAGGGACGACGCAATAGTTGTAGTAGGTCGGCAGGGAGGTACAGAGCTTGCATGAATGAGCTGGCGCTGACCTTGAAGAGGCCCAGCACCACACTGAGCAACGCGCCCAGCACGAAGGCTGCTACGTTGATGAAGATCAGGCGAGATACGATGTTGCCCTGCTTGAACGTGCGCTTCAAGTCATCAATAATTCCTGCCATATCTGCCAGCTTTCTTACGCCAATACATGATGAGTATAAATCCGAACACCATGCCACCCAAGTGAGCAAAGTGGGCCACGCCATCGTTGCTCATGAAGCCCATACCCAGCTCGAGCACGAAGTAGCCGATGATGAGCCACTTGGCCTTGATAGGCATAGGCAGGGGGAAGATGAATATCTCTTGGTTGGGGAAGAGCATGCCGAAAGCCATCAAGATGGCATATACGGCACCCGAAGCACCTACCGTAGGTACGCTGATGCGGTGCATATAGAGGTTGAGCCATTGCTCGGCGGTGTGTGAGATACCGCTAATAGGAATCACCGTATCTGCAGGGTAGGCCGAGAGCTGAGCTATATCCTTCATGTAGGGCATAAAGTCGATATACTGTGTCACCTCCTGCACCAGTGCCGCACCTATGCCGCATAGCACGTAGTAGAAGAGGAAGCGCTGAGGCCCCCATACCGTCTCTAGTATGCGGCCAAACATCCATACAGCAAACAGGTTGAAGAAGATATGCTCAAATCCCGAGTGCATAAACATGTAGGTGATAAGCTGATAGAGGCGAAACTTGTCCGACTCGAAGTAGTGAAGTCCCAGTACATCATTGAGTTCTATGCCATACTTGCCAGCCACGATAGAGGCAAAGAAGCAGAGCAGATTGATGATGATAAGGTTCTTCGTAATTGTTGGTGTATTGTTCATTTCGTGCGAATTTTACAAAAAACGTGTAAAATTACTCATTTTCTCGCATACCATCTACAAAAATGTGCATATTAAATGCTTTTTTCATTTTTTTAAGATTAAGTTTGCAAGAATGTATATGCTGCAAATTAGTTGCGACGGCAATTTATCGCAGGTGCGAAAACAGATTATCGCAGGTGCTCTAAAGAGTTCATAGTGTAGTGATCACACTGATGATGTCGTCACTTTAAACGGTAGGAGAGTATGTGCCATGTCACTCCTATGGCGATGGCTATCATGAGAGCTTTGAGATAGATGGGGTCGAGGATGTAGGCACAGAAGAGGAGTGAGGCCCACAGGAGGCTGAGGGTGAGGATCTTCGCATGGAGGGGGATGACCTTCTTCTCCGTAAAGTTGCGGATGTATGTGCCCAGGTAGGGGTGATGCATGAGCCAGTGATACATGTGGCGTGAGCCGCGGTAGTAGCAGTAGGTGGCAAGGAGTATGAGTGGAGTAGTGGGCAACACTGGCAGAAAGATACCGATGATGCCCACTATGAGACTAAGTGTACCGAGGAGGCAATAGAGTATTTTCACTTTTTCTTAAAAATTAGGAGCCAAATGGTGTATTAAGAGTTAGGACTTAGGAACCATCAAGATTTCCTTAACTCCTATCTCCTAATTCCTAATTAATTACATATCATAGTCGAGTCCGTCGCCACCGGTGCTATACTCGGGCTGCATGCCATTGTTGTCCATCTTGCGTGGCTTCTTGGCGCGCATATTGCCGAAGCTGTAGGTAAGTGTACCACTGAGCTGGCGACCTCCGCGGAAGTTGCTGCTGTCTTGGTAGAACTCGCCATCGACCCACTTGAAAGAGTGGAATCGGCGTGAATTGAGCAGGTCGCGGCCGTTGAGCGAGAAACTCCACTTGCCATCCTTGAACTGCTTACGTAAGCCTGCATCGAGGCCGTAGTTAGGGGCGCGGTAGCCTTGTGCGATGACGCTCTTGGCATTGTACATACCGGTGACCTGCATAGTCCATGACTTGGGCAAGCCCACGTTAGCCATCATGCGGAGGTTCCATGAAAAGTCTTCGCTGGCGTCGCCATGGAGGTTCTGACCGTTGGGCATGAGGAAGTCGAAGGCATCGAGCTTATAGTAATACATGTTGAGCGTGGTGGTGAGGTCTACCTTGCTGAAGAGGCGGTTCTTACCTACGATCTCTACACCCGATGAGAGTGACTGCGCCACGTTCTCGGTGGTGCTGTACATGATACCATCTTGGAGGTATGAGATGCGCTGCATAATGTCGTCGGTAGTGCGGTAGTAGGCTGAGATAGAGAGCATATGGTTTTCCCACGACTTAAGGTAGTTGAACTCGAAGGCGTTAGAGTACTCGGGCTTCAAGAGGGGGTTACCAAACTGAATGTTGGTAGAGTCGGTGATGTTTTGGAACGAGTTGAGCTGTCCGCCCCAAGGACGGCGCACGCGCTTGGTGTAGTTGACCTGCAACTCATTGTCGTTAGGCAATTGGTACGACAAGAATACGCTGGGGAAGAGCTGGAATACGGGGTCTATCTTCTCGGGATGAGTGCTGATGGTGCCATCTTGCTTGTGGCGCGAGTCGGTAGTCACTGCATAGTATTCGCCACGCAGACCTACCTGGTAGCCAAAGTTCTCCCATGCCTTGCCCGAGTAAGTGGCATATAGGGCGTGGAGGTCGCGATTATAGATGAAGCAGTTATATAGGCTCTCGATTTCTTGTTGCTTGGCAGGGTCAGCGTAGGTGCTCACAGGGCTGTTCTCGCGAGTAAACGTTCCACGGTAGCCTGCCTGCAGCTTGTGATTCTTGTCGAAAGTGTTCTCATAGTCGAGCTGCAACTCGTAATCGATATTGCTACCAGTATTCTCTTGCAACTGGTATGAGGCATATTCGGGCATTTCGCCTCGGAAGGTGCTGTCAACATATTCACTACGATTGCTGTTGCCCCAATGGTGGCGCGATGCGGTGAAGTCGAGCCAGTGTGTGGTGCTCCACTCGTGTTTGTAACCCAGGCTGAGGTTGTACATGAGCATCTGGCCTGTGCTCTGTGTGGTGCGGAGGCGGGTATAGTCTTCTATTCTTTCGCCAGCAACCAATGTCCCGCCCTTGTAGTCAATCTCATTGCTACGACGAGGGTTACCCATCATGCCCATAAGGTCTACAGAGATGTGATCCTTGTCTGTTGCGTGCCAGGTAAGTCCCGCACGAGTAAACATGTTGCGGCCGTTCATATTGCCGTAGCCAAACTGGTCAAGATAGGTGGTGTCGGCACCATAATAGTTTTCGCGATAGCTGGTGTTCTCGTTTCTGTGATGGCGCTCACGATAGCTGATGTTAGCATAGGCATCAATCTTGCCACTGCTATAGTTGATATTGGCACTGGCGTTATAGCCACCAAAGTCGGTGTCGTACATGCTTGCACCTGCCTGTGCACTACCATAGTAGCCAGCCTTGCGGTCGCGCTTGAGCACGATGTTGATGATACCCACTGTACCCTCGGGGCTGTACTTGGCTGAGGGGTTGGTGATGACCTCGATGCGCTCGATGCTCTCGGCGGGCATCTGCTCGAGGATGTCGCCTTGGTTGTCGGCGGTGAGTCCCTGTGCCTTACCATTGATCCATACGGTCACGCTCTCAGAGCCGCGCAACGATACGGTACCCTCGGTGCTGACCTCTACGGAGGGGATATTCTGCAAGATGTCTGAAGCCGAGCCTCCTGTAGCTGCGATGGCTTGGTCGACATTGAAGACCTTCTTGTCAATCTCAAACTTCATCTGTGAGCGTATGCCCTCGATCTTTACCTCATTGAGCATCTGATTGTCTTCGCTGATGGCAATCTGCTTGAAGTAGGCATGCTTGTTCTCGGGAGAGAGGGTAAACTCACGTGTCGTATTCTGATAACCGATGTAGCTGACGGTGAGCACATAGCTGCCATATTTGAGGCCTTCGATGCGAAAAACACCCTTTTCATCGGTGATGACACCACCTGCCATAGCGGTACTGCCCTTAGGATTTACTACGATGTTGACAAACTCGATAGCCTCGCCAGAGTCCTTGTCGACAACCTTACCTTTAATGCTACCCTGAGCCATCGCAGCAATGGGGGCCAACACTCCTACGAGAAGAAGCAAGAAGATCTTTTTCATTGAATCAATATGATTTATGCTTTGTAAAATATAGTTTTCTTTTAGACTACTTTCAGACCGAAAGGTTTAAGTATTTTTTACCTTTTTTATGAAACGGGTGCAAAGATAGGGATTTTATTTGGCATTCCGCTCAGATTGCAGTAATTTTGCAGCCGATTTCTGGCGCCCTCGTAGTTCAATGGATAGAACGTGGCTCTCCTAAAGCTAAAATATGAGTTCGATTCTCATCGGGGGTACTGGAAATGTGGAAATAGAAAAAATAGTATAATTTTATTATAAACTTAAGCACATGTTTACTAATTTCACAGGTTCACAGATGGTAGAAAGCTACCATAAGTGGAAAAAAGCAAAGAAGGATGCTGGGGTTAACAATCCCTTGGCTAAGACCTTCAAGTTATTGTTCGTCATCGCAGTGACACTCACCCTTTGGTTACTCCCCACCACCTCTTTCGGTATCGAGGGTCTCACCGTAGTAGAGCAGCGCGTTATCGGCGTATTCGTATTCGCTACACTGATGTGGGTGCTTGAGGCTATCCCCGCATGGAGCACTTCGCTCATCGTAGTAGGCTTGCTCCTGTTCATGGCATCAGACAGTGCATTCAAGGTGCTCAACACCGGTTACACCGCTGAGCAGTTGGGTACTGTGCTCAAGTATCAGGACATCCTCCACTGCTTCGCTGACCCCATCATCATGCTCTTCATCGGTGGATTCATGCTCGCTATCGCAGCTACCAAGTATGGTCTCGATGCTAAGATTGCTAAGGTGTTGCTCAAGCCCTTCGGTAATCAGTCACGCTTCGTGATGCTCGGCTTCATCGTGGTAACAGGTCTCTTCTCTGCCTTCATCAGCAACACTGCTACTGCAGCTATGATGCTTGCCTTCTTGGCTCCCGTGCTCAAGGCGCTCCCCGCTGACGGTAAGGGTAAGATCGGTCTCGCTCTCTCTATCCCCGTAGCAGCTAACATCGGTGGTATGGCTACTCCCATTGGTACACCTCCTAACGGTATCGTATTGAAGTATCTCGAGCCCATGGGTCTCGGTATGGGCTTCGGTGAGTGGATTGCCTTTATGGGTCCCATCACCATTGCATTGCTGCTCATCTCTTGGTGGATTCTGCTCAAGCTCTTCCCCTTCAAGCAGAAGACTATCGAGCTCGATATCCCCGATAACTCACAGAAGGGCTGGCGCACCACATTGGTGTACATCACCTTCTTCGCAACCATCATCATGTGGTTGTTCGATAAGAACCTCGGCCTGAAGACCAACGCCGTAGCTATGTTCCCCGTAGCTGTATTCTGTGCTACAGGTATCATCACCAAGCGTGACCTCGAGCAGATCAGCTGGTCAGTGCTCTGGATGGTAGCTGGTGGTTTCGCTCTCGGTGTAGCGCTCAATAAGTCTGGCTTGGCTCAGCACATGATTGATGCTATCCCCTTCGGCTCATGGTCACCGCTGCTCGTTATCATCGGTTCAGGTATCCTCTGCTATGCTATGGCAAACTTCATCTCACACACTGCTACCGCTGCACTCCTCGTGCCCATCCTTGCAGTAGTTGGTGAGAGCATGGCTACCGCTTTGGGTCCCGTAGGTGGTGTGGCTACCTTGCTCGTAGGTGTGGCTATCGCATCTTCTGTAGGTATGGTGCTCCCCATCAGTACTCCTCCCAATGCCTTGGCATATGCTACTGGTCTCATCCAGCAGAAGGATATGGTTAAGGTAGGTCTCATCGTAGGTTTGGTGAGCTTGCTCCTCGGCTACGGTGTACTCATCATATTGGGTATCAACGGGCTGCTCTAATCTGTCACTGATAGATAATTAACGTGAGTTCGATATAATTATTAGAACATTTGTAGTTGCCCGTCATTGACAAATTCAAGTTCAATGGCGGGTTTCTTTTCGAAGAAACAATAGGCAGCGATTGCTCCCAATGCATTTGCTATGAAATTATTAAATGA
>JAFZFF010000002.1 GCA_017556045.1 Bacteroidaceae bacterium
AACAAGCTAAAGCACAGGAGGCATAATTATGGCAGCACAGAATGGTGAAATCCGCTACTTGACCCCCCCTACAGTAGACGTTAAGAAGAAGAAATATTGCCGTTTCAAGAAGAGCGGTATCAAGTATGTTGACTATAAGGATCCCGAGTTCTTGAAGAAGTTCTTGAACGAGCAGGGTAAGATCCTTCCCCGTCGCATCACCGGTACTTCTTTGAAGTATCAGCGTCGTGTGGCTCAGGCTGTAAAGCGTGCACGCCACTTGGCATTGCTCCCATTTGTAACTGATATGATGAAATAATTAAAAGGAGGAATTTAACATGGAACTTATTTTAGTTGAAGACGTAGCAGGTTTGGGCTACAAGAATGACATCGTTTCAGTGAAGAAGGGTTATGGCCGTAACTATCTTATTCCCCAAGGCAAGGCAGTGATTGCTTCTGAGAGCGCTCGCAAGGTATTGGCTGAGAACTTGAAGCAGCGTGCACACAAGCTCGCTAAGATCAAGGCTGACGCTGAGGAGTTGGCTGCTAAGCTCGCTCCCGTTGCATTGACCATCGCTACTAAGGTAAGCGCTACTGGTACAATCTTCGGTGCTGTTACCAATATCCAGATTGCTGAGGAGTTGGCTAAGCTTGGTTTCGAGATCGATCGTAAGACTATCGTTGTTAAGGACACCGTTAAGGAGGTAGGTTCTTACAAGGCTATCGTTAAGCTCCACAAGGAGGTATCTGTAGAGATTCCCTTCGAGGTTGTAGCTGAGGAGGCTTAATCAACGAAACGACTCACATACAAAGAATAGGCTGAATCTTAGGATTCGGCCTATTTCGTTTTATTCCTTGTTGGTTTCTCTTATAACCTTTATTAAATTTTTCATATATATTATTTTACTTGTATTGCTTCATTGCTTGTACTTGCTAGTGAATAAAATAGAGGGGATGTGTGGCAACACATCCCCTCTATATATTTAATTATTTGCCTTCTATTGCTTAGTATGCAAACAAGGGATAAGATTTCATTGTCTCGTTTACGCGAGCACGAACGCTTGCGATAACCTCTTCGTTCTCTACGTTAGAGAGTACGGTCTCGATCATCTCTGCGATCTCGCTCATGAGATCCTCCTTAGCGCCACGTGTGGTGATGGCAGGAGTGCCGAGGCGGATACCTGAAGTCTGGAATGCTGAACGGCTATCGAAGGGTACCATGTTCTTGTTAACGGTGATGTCTGCTGATACGAGTGCCTTCTCAGCTACCTTACCTGTGAGGTCGGGATATTTATCACGCAAGTCAACAAGCATGCTGTGGTTGTCTGTACCGCCTGATACGATGGTGAAGCCGCGTGCGATGAGTGCCTCTGCCAAAGCCTTGGCATTCTTCTGTACTTGTGTCTGATACTCCTTGTACTCGGGCTGGAGAGCTTCGCCGAATGCTACTGCCTTAGCGGCGATGACATGCTCGAGCGGACCGCCCTGGATACCGGGGAATACGGCTGAGTCAAGCAATGCTGACATCATCTTAACTTCGCCCTTCGGAGTGGTCTTACCCCAGGGGTTGGGGAAGTCTTTGCCCATCATGATAACACCACCACGAGGACCACGCAGGGTCTTGTGAGTAGTAGAGGTCACGATGTGTGCGTACTTCACAGGATTGTCGAGCAAGCCTGCGGCGATGAGTCCTGCGGGGTGGGCCATGTCGATCATGAGGATAGCGCCTACCTTGTCGGCAATCTCGCGCATACGCTTGTAGTCCCATTCGCGTGAGTAAGCAGAGCCACCACCTACGATGAGCTTGGGCTGCTCGCGAAGTGCTACCTCTTCCATCTGATCGTAATCTACACGGCCGGTCTCCTTATTCAAGTTATACTCGCAGGGAGTGTAGAGGATACCAGATGTGTTGACGAGCGAACCGTGTGAGAGGTGTCCGCCATGAGCGAGGTTGAGGCCCATAAACTTGTCGCCAGGATTAAGGCAGGCGAGGAATACTGCGGCGTTGGCCTGTGCTCCTGAGTGGGGCTGTACGTTTGCCCACTCGGCTCCGAAGAGCTCTTTGAGGCGTTCGATAGCCAATTGCTCGCTCTTGTCTACTACTTCGCAACCTCCGTAATAACGCTTGCCAGGGTATCCTTCTGCATATTTATTAGTCATGCATGAGCCCATAGCCTGCATTACTTGGTCGCTAACAAAGTTTTCTGATGCGATAAGCTCAATGCCTTTGAGCTGTCGCTGATGTTCCTCTTCGATTAATTGGAACACTAAATCATCTCTTTTCATTGTTCTTAAAAGCTAAAAATAACCTAATACCTATAATTTTTCTCAATGAGCTGCAAATGTATATAAAAATGACGAAACGAAGAACCGTTTCGCCCGATAAAAAATGTGTTTTTTAACAGATTTTCTAAAACATGAAGCCAATGGAGAAGCTCAGCACGTTTTTTCGGCGGTCAAACACTAAGAGATCTTGAGATATCTCTCCATTGAAGAGGGTAGCGTCGAAGTGGTCGGAGATGTTGTGAAGGCCATATTCGAAGGAGAAATCGAAGAATACGGGACTGATATTGATGCCCAGGCCCAGCATAAGGCTGAAGTTGATGGGGTGGATGGTTTCGGCCACGTTAGAGAAGGGGAGCTTCTCGAAAATGTGATTACTGATGTCGGTAATTACAAACTTGGCTTTGGGGCCCATGAAGAATGACATGCCGTAGTCACCATCTCTGATGATGTGATAGCCGTAGTAGAAGGGGAACTCTATGCCTGTGATCTTGGTGTAGATGGCTGAGCTCTCTTGGCTTTCGGTAACGGGGTACCATTCTTTGATGGGGAATGAGATGGAGTATTTGCTGATGTTGTAGCTGCACTCGGTTTGCAGGTAGTGGCGCTTCATATTGAAGCGTACGAAGCCGGTGTAGAACGAACTTATCTCTGAGTGGCTCGTGTACTCCGTAATGGGGGTATGGAGTATGGTGAATTCATCCACATCATATATGGTGGAGCTGAAGCCTGTCTTCAATCCATAGTTGATGGAGAATGCAGGCTTGTGCTGACCATAAGCATGTATGCTGATGATGAGTAGTGCGATGAGAGCCAATCGGTGACGCATTACTTTCCTTTTTTCTTTTCTACTGACCAGCCAAACTTGCCTATCTTCTCGCCCAGATGGTAGTATCCTCCGTGGAGATATACCAGCGGGTCACTATCAGAGAGTTCAAACTTGCCGGTCTCTTTGTTAATGTATTTCTCGTCGGCCATCACGTTTACCACATCGGCGATGTACATCTCATGTGAGCCGAGGGGGACGATTTCCTTAACGCGGCATTCTATGCATAGGGGAGACTCTTCGATGATGGGGGCTGATACGATAGAGGCTTTTCCAGGGGTGAGGCCCATCTCGCGAAACTTGTCATAGTCGGCTCCTGAGCGCACTCCACACCAATCTGTAGCGCGTGCCGTAGCGGCATCGGTGAGGTTGATGACAAACTCCATGTTTTTCTTGATGATAGCTGCCGAGTGGCGTTCGGGGCGTACCGAGATGTAGCACATGGGAGGGTTGGTGCAGATGGTGCCTGTCCACGATATGGTGATGATATTGTACTCCTCCTCACATGCGCCACAACTGACCATTACGGCGGGTAGGGGATATATCATCGTGCCTGGTTTCCAGTTTTGTTTCATATAATTGTATGTATGGTCAAAATAAGCTACAGTCTACGGTGACGAAGCTTGCCGTAGACTGTAGTCTTATAATATTATACAAGTTTTACCTTATCCTTGTTCTGCTCTTTCTCGCAATAGTGACACTTGAGTGTGCCTGCTTGCTTATCGATCACGTGGAAGTAGGTGCTCATCGGCTCATTGTTGGTGATGCACTTGGGGTTTCCGCAACGTACTATGCCGTGTAGCTCGTCGGGGATGATTACCTCCTTCTTTTCCACTACGTCAAAGTTACGGATGACATTGAGCACTACGTTTGGTGCTACTATTGCCAGGCGGCTGATCTCTTCGTCAGAGAAGAATTTGTCGGCTACCTTGATGATGCCTTTCTTGCCCAACTTGCTACTTTGGAGGTTGTATCCGATGGTAACGCTTGAGCTAAGCTTGTCCAGTTCGAGCAATGATGCGATGGTAAACACCAGTTCTGAGGGGATATGGTCTATAACGGTGCCGTTCTCGAGAGCGGCAACGAGTAGTTCGGTCTTCTTATTAGTCATAGTCAGTACAATTTTAATTGTCAACTCTCAGTTAAATCTCCAATCCCAAGCAGTCGCAGATGAGTGCTTCGCGTATGTAGAGTCCGTTCTTAGCCTGCTGGAAGTAGTATGCCTTGGGGCTCTCATCCACATCGGTAGCGATTTCGTTAACACGGGGTAGCGGATGTAGTATGCGCAAGTTGTCGCGTGTGCCCTTCAGCATGTCGGCTTTGAGGATATACACGTCTTTCACGCGCTCATACTCCATGAGGTCGGTGAAGCGCTCGCGCTGTACGCGTGTCATATAGAGTATGTCGGCGTCGGCGATAGTCTCCTCGGTAAAGTCGGTATGCTCCACGTAGTTGATGCCGTGCTCCTTGCAGTAGAGTTTATACTCGTTGGGCATCGCCAGCTCCTTGGGAGCGATGAAGTGGAAGTTGGGGTTGAAGTGGCGCATTGCCATCAGCAGAGAGTGTACGGTACGTCCATACTTGAGGTCACCCACAAGGTAGATGTTGAGGTTTTCCAGTGTGCCCTGTGTCTTATATATAGAGTAGAGGTCGAGCATCGTCTGTGAGGGGTGTTGGTTGGCTCCGTCACCAGCATTGATGATGGGCACGGGTGATATCTCACTGGCATAGCGTGCGGCTCCTTCGAGGTAATGACGCATCACGATGAGGTCAGCATAGTTGCTGACCATCATGATGGTATCTTTCAGGCTCTCACCCTTGGATGAGCTACTGGTAGCGGCATCGCTAAATCCGATGACACGTCCACTGAGGCGGTTTACGGCGGTCTCAAAGCTGAGGCGGGTACGTGTAGAGGGCTCGAAGAATAGGGTAGCGATTACCTTGCCATCCAAAGTCTTGCGATTGGGGTTCTCCTCAAATCGTGCAGCAGCTTCGAGCAAGCTCATGATCTTCTCTTTGCTCAGATCGGCTATGGTTACAAAACTCTTAGTCATAGTATCTTTAGTTTTGTGTATGTATTCTTAGTATCTTGATGTCTTGCTGATGGTCACGCCCTGCCAGCTATCTGTGCGGAAGGGTGATGCGGGGAGTCCTGCGGCATTGAAGAGGTTGCCCAGGGGGTTGTGTGCCCATGCATAGCGTACTGCCAAAGGTCTGGGTACATCCTTGCAGCTCACCTCGATGCAGTTACCTACTACCTTGGCATCTGCCCAGTAGAACTTGTGGTCGGCACCAGCGATGGTGAATCCTTCGAGCTTGTCGCCCTTCACTACCAGCTTAGAGGTCGATGAGAACTTCAGTCTGATGACGTTGCCGTCTACCTCATAGCTCTCATATACGGGGCCCGAGCACTCTACCGACATGCCATAGGTCTTGTTCAAGGCCTGCAGAGCGAGTCGGCGACCTACCTCCTGCTTGTTGCGGGGGTGGATGTCGTTGGCCTCACCTATATCGATGGTCACTGCCATACCGGTGTTGGGTACTGTGCGTGCGGCCATGAGCTGAGCTTCGCGGAGTTCTGCCCATGTAGACTCTGTGGGATTTGTCTGACGTCCAGTGTAGTTAGCCAGCTGAGTGATGTAGAAGGGGAAGTCGTAGCCCCACTGCTCACGCCAGTCGGCAATCATCAGCTTCATGAGGTCTTGGTACTGGTATGCTCTGTCGTCGTTAGAGCAGCCCTGATACCAGATAGCGCCCTTGATGGTGTAAGGTACGAGGGGAGCGATCATGGCATTGTAGAGTACGGTTGACCAGTAGGGCTCGTTGTACATATTGACGGGGCGTGCGGGCATGCTACCATAGTCGGCATCTTTCTTTGATTTCCATGTGCCAGCAAGCGAGATCTTGCTTCCGTCAGGACCTTCGAGGTAGAATGACTGGTCGTTACCGGTGATGCCACCACCACCTGAATTGTCGATGATGCGGATAGCTACCTGGGTCTTACCCTCCTTGACAAGGTTACCTGCGATGGTGTAGACGCGTGACTTGTTCCAACCCTGCTCTTTTCCGATCAGAGTGCCATTGAAGTAGGTGAAGTCCTTGTCATCAACGCCTGCGATATGCATCTTGATCTCCTTGCCTGCCCATGATGCGGGGATGTCTACGGTGCGGCGTACGAGTACGTGGCCATCAAAGTCGCGGTATACGCGCTCGAGGTTGCCGGGGAGCTTCATGTCGTCCCAGCGTGAGTCGTTGTGTGTAGCGTCTTTGAAGTCGTCGAAGTGTATGAATGCCTCGTCAAAAGTGTTTGCCAGGCGGTTCCATGCCTCTACAGCGCCTTGGCTCTTAGCCTTGCGCTCTTCGCGTGTAGTGGGCCATCCTGATACCATCTCAGCCTGTGCGCCCAGGTCTTTTACTCCTGCGAGTGCGTCCTTGCTCATCCATGCCTCGATGACGGTGCCGCCCCATGATGAGTGTATGAGACCTACGGGAACACCTGTCTTGAGGTGTACCTCGCGACCGAAGAAGTATGCAGTAGCTGAGAACTCAGCGATGTTCTCGGGTGAGCATACCATCCATCCGTCACCATAGGTGGTGAAGTCCTCCTCGGGGATAGAGCTGGTCACTCTCTCTACGCCGATGAGTCTGATCTTGGGGTATTTAGCATTCTTTACCTCTTCTTCGCAATTGGTCACCTTGGCCCAGTTGCCCATTACGGGCATCTGCATGTTTGACTGGCCTGAGCAGAGCCATACCTCACCGATGAGGATGTTGCTGATGGTCACTGCATTGGCTCCATTCTCCTTGATTGTCATAGAGTAGGGGCCACCAGCCTTCGGTGTGCGCACCTTCACCATCCACTTACCGTTGGCGTCAGCCTCGGCGGTGTATGTGGCTTTGTTCCAAGATGTTGTCACTGCTACCTTAGCCTTGGGGTCAGCGGTACCCCATACGGGAGCGTCAGATTTTTGTTGCAGCACCATGTTGTCTGTAAACAGAGGACACATGTCGATAGCTGCATTCGCGTTCATTGCCGATACTACCGACAATGCGAGAAACGCAAGAAACTTGTTAAATGTCTTCATAGGACGTGTGATTTATGAGTTTATTATATATGTACGCGTGATGTGTGTGTCGTCCACGATTACTTCAGTGCCTTCTTCATTGTGGGCATCATGTTCTCTACGTAGCGCAACATGCCTACATCGGTAAAGTGGCTGCCATCTACCGTAGCGTCGCCATCGAAGCCCAGCATCTTCTCGGCCGATACGTAGTAGATCTTCTTCTCGCCTGCCTTCTTGAGCTTCTTGAAGAGGGTTGTCAGCGCGATGTTGCGGCCTACTACCTCCTCGTCGAGCTTGGTGTCAAATGCTGTGCGGGGGAAGATGGGGTCTTCTACGAAGATTACCGGCACGTCGGGGTGAGCATCTCTCAGCACGCGGAAGAATGCTTCGCCCTTCTCTGCGATGAGCTTGTCTGAAGAGTTGGGGATACAGTCGATGACAAATACGCCTGGATCCTTGACGGTAGCCATCAGCTCGGCGATCTCCATGTCGAGGCGAGCGTTGCCGCTGAATCCGAGGTTGAATACCTCTCTGTCAAATCTGCGTCCCAAGATGTTGGTATATGCCATGCCCGGACGGCTTGCGCAGCCACCCTGCAGGATGCTGGTACCATACATCACGATGGGCTTCTCGGTAGAGGGACTGTTTACCTTAGGCTGCTCCAATGTAGCGCCCTCGTCTACGCCAATCTCCAGTGACTTCACTCCGTCGTAGAGCGAGAGGTAGAGCATATATTCTCTCTCGATGGGCTGCATATTGCGTATTACGGTCCACTCGTTTAGTCCCTTCTTGGTAGGTCTGATGGGAGCTACTGCCTTCCATTCGCCATCAACGAGGGCATAGAGGTCGAGTCCGCGAGTGCCGAGGTCGGTCATATGATTTTGCTCGTTGTCAAAGAGTGCCTCCCACTTGATGCGCACCGATGTGGTGTTTGAGCAGAAGCGGATGTATAGGCCAGCCGAGTTGCGGCCCAATTTCCATACCTCTTTGCGGCTCACATTTTCTAATTTTGACGGCAGACGTTCGTAGCGTTCGTTAGTTTCCGTCGAGATTTTACCGTAAAGTGGGAACTCCGAAGCGTCAGTATACACGATTTTTTGTGCAAAAGTGCTCATTCCCATGCTGAGGGCGAGTGCTAAAAGAGTGGGTCTGATTTTCATAACCTTTTGATTGTCAAAGTTTATTATTGTTTTACGTTGGTTCGAGGTATTATTTATCGTTTTGCAAATTTACAAAAAAATCCGTAGTTGTTGAAATTTTACGCGTGTTTTTATGCAAAAATGGTGTGAATTTTGGGGGCTTTCTTCTCGGTTTTCTTGCCAAATCGGCGCGAAATTATCGCCTATTCGATTTGATTTTATCGAACTTCCTTCCTTATTTTATCACAATGAGGGCAGAAAGGCCTCGGGCGTGGATGTGGATTATTGTACATAAAACACGTTGTAAATAATAGAATATTAATATGTTGTAACATGGTGAATTGTTTGGATATAAAGCGTGAGTAGGGGTATTCAGGTATTCAGTATTCAGTTATTTAAAAGTGGAGAGGGTACATTGAAAAGAAATTTTATATATATTATAATATATATAACCTATTTTTTTACCTTTTCACTTCGTTTTTATTTAACTGAATACTGAATACCTGAATACCTTTGCCCTGAAATGCTCGTGTGTCTGAGGTTGACTCTCTCACTCCTTTAGTGACCTTCTTGTGCGGGAATGTTGGCTATGAAAAATAGAGTGATATTTTCATAAAATCTTTGCCTCGAAAAGTTTGCATTATTGTGGAAAATTTCGTATCTTTGCAAATGTAAAAATGTACAATAACAACAAATAAAACAATATGAAACACAGAAACTTAGGTATTCGCTCATTGCTCGTTGTAATGATGCTTGTGGTGTCGGGCGCTCTGATGGCGCAGGATGCCTTCCGTAAAGGTGCGCTGTATGGACTATATCCGGCTACAGACGGACGTATGGCGCTTGAGCTCAATGGTTCTTCGATAAAGTTTAAGGCCTATGACGCTGCTACTCCCGGTCAGTACTGGACAGTGACTGACCTCTCTGGTAGTGTGCGTATCATCAATCCCTTCACCAATCAGGCCTTGCGTGCTGATGGTAACAAGGTGGGCGTAGGTGAGAATAATGGTTCTGACGAGGCGCAGTTGTGGAAGGTGGAGACTTTTCAGGGTAAGATGCGTGGTGCAGTGGTGCTCATCCCGGCCAACCGTCCCGATGTGGCGATGTGTCGCGAGAGCAATGGTACACTCTCTCTTATCCCTCTGAAGGATGCGCGCACCAAGAATGCGGCTGCCTTCCGTCTCGAAGAGTCGGTAGAGTACGGATTCGATGCTGATGCTACCTATCGCATACATCCCGCTGATGCTCCGGAGCTGTCGTTGGGCAATGGTGATAGCGGTGAGAATAACTCACGTATCGTGGCCGAGAAGTCTGACACTACCAACCGTGGTCAGTACTGGGCGATGACCATGATCGGTCTTACCGAGCGTGCCGTAGGTGGTGCCTTCTATACACAGAACTTCGACGATGGTGGTGGTAACCCTGCCGTTGACTACCTGCTGCAGTGGCCCGCACAGGCTGGCGTGTGGAACAATGCCCGCTTCCGCTTCGAGCCCGTGGATTTGGTTGAGAGTCTAGAGTTGAGTGTTGAAAGTAGCCGTCCGGATGGGAAGACCCCTCAACCCTCAACTCTCAACCCTCAACCTTCGAGACCCTACCGCATCCTCTCTACCTCAAAGCATAAGGAGGGTAAGATGTTTGCCCTGCGCGAGGGTCGCATGATGCTCGTCCCCTATGACAAGGAGGACCAGTCGGGATGGTTTACCTTCGAGGAGGTAAGGAAGCCACGTTTCACACAGCCCAAGTGGGAAGACGAGACCATCTTCGAGGAGAACAAGGAGCGTGCCGTGGCTACTTACATGCCCTATGAGAGCGAGGCTGCTATGCTTGCCGATGCTGAGTACTACGCTACACCGTGGACAGTGCCCGTGAATAGCCGCTATCAGTCGCTCAATGGCAACTGGAAGTTCAACCTCGTGAGCGAGCCCTCACAACGTCCGCTCACCTTCTTCGAGAACGGCTTCGACGATAGCAAGTGGGATGAGATACCTGTGCCCTCAAACTGGGAGATGCATGGCTACGACAAACCTATCTACTGTAATGTAGAGTATCCGCATGCCAACACACCGCCCTTCATCAAGGCACGTCCCTACTACAACGACAATGGTAAGAACTACGGCATCAACCCCGTAGGCTCATATACTCACACCTTCACCGTGCCTGAGGAGTGGGATGGCCAGCGTACAATGATTCACTTTGGCGGTATCTACTCAGCGGCCTTCGTATGGCTCAATGGTGAGTATGTGGGCTACACTCAGGGTGCCAACAATGTGGCGGAGTTTGACATCACCCCGTATATCAACAAGGGTAAGCAGAACCGCCTCGCCGTACAGGTATTCCGCTGGAGCGATGGCTCATACCTCGAGTGTCAGGACATGTTCCGCATGAGTGGTATCTTCCGCGATGTATATGTGTACAATATACCCACCGTATCGGTGCGCGACCACTACGTTCATACCGAGTTTGCAGGCAAGGACAAGGAGCAGACCACTACCAACGTAGAGCTCACCCTCGACAACCGCGATGGCCTCGATGGCAAGAAGCGTATCCACGTATCGCTCTACGACCCTGCAGGCAAGCAGGTGGCTGAGCAGAGCCTCGTAGTGAAGTATAGCGCCGACAAGAAAGAGGTGGTGGTAAAGGCAAAACTCAAACTCGACAACCCCATGATGTGGAGCGCCGAGAAGCCCAACCTCTACACCCTGCGCGTAGTGCAGAAGGATATGGCAGGTCGTGATGAGATGGCATTCTCTACCAAGCATGGCTTCCGCTACATAGAGATCAAGAACTCACTCATGTATGTCAATGGCGAGAAGGTGCTCTTCAAGGGCGTCAACCGCCACGATACACACCCCATCTACGGACGTGCCGTACCTACCGAGTCAATGCTCGAGGATGTATTGCTCATGAAGCGCAATAATATCAATACCATCCGCACCAGCCACTATCCCAATGCGGCTCGCATGTATGCCATGTTTGACCACTACGGACTCTACTGCTGCGACGAGGCCGACCTCGAGGACCATGCTAATCAGAGCATCTCTAATATGAAGTCGTGGATCCCTGCCTTCGAAGACCGCATCGAGCGCATGGTAAAGCGCGACCGCAACCACGCCTCTGTCATCATGTGGAGCCTCGGTAATGAGGCTGGCTATGGTAGCAACTTTGAGCACTGCTACAATACCGCACGCCGTTGCGACATGGCCACCTATGCCGGTAGCCGCCGCCCCATCCACTATGAGGGCACACGCGGTAGACGCGACTTCGGTGGCGAGGACTACTCGGACTTCTACTCTAAGATGTATCCTGGCATGGCTTGGATGCAGAAGAACACCAATGGCCTCGACAAGCCCATGTTTATCTGCGAGTATGCTCACGCCATGGGTAACGCCATCGGTAACCTGCGCGAGTACTGGGACTACATCGAAGCCTCTAACTCATGCATCGGCGGATGTATCTGGGATTGGGTAGACCAAGCCATCTACGACCCGCAGGAGATGAAGCAGGGCATCCAGCGCCTCCACACCGGTTACGACTATCCCGGTCCTCATCAGGGCAACTTCTGCTCTAATGGTATTATCCCCGCTACTCGCCATGAGGGTGCTAAGCTCAAGGAGGTGAAGGCTGCACACCAGTTTGTGAAGTTTGCCCTCAAGAACATCAATGCCAAGAAGAATCAGGCTACCATCACCATCAACAACGACTATGACTTCACCTCACTCAGCGACTTTAACCTCGTGTACGAAGTGGTGAAGGAGGGTAGAGTAGTAGCCGTACGCACTCAAAAGCTCCCCGACGTGAAGCCCTCAGAAGAGTGCGTACTCACCGTGAAGCTCCCCAAGGCAGCGTTGAAGAAGGCTCAGAAAGATAACGTAGAGACTATGCTCAACCTCCACCTCGTGCGTCGCCATGCTACTACCTATAGCGAGGTAGGCCATGAGGAGGCATTGGCACAGTTCACCCTCGTAGAGCGTGGCGAGTTGCCCGCACTTCAGGCCAAGGGTGCACCTATGCTTGCTACCTCAAGCCTCCACGATGTGATGGTAGGCAATGACAAGGTACAGGCTACCTTCGATGCAGAGACAGGTCGTCTCACCGCACTGGCATTTGATGGCCGTAACATCATTGCCGATGGTCAGGGCTTCCTCTATGACAATCATCGTTGGATCGAGAATGACCGCTATGGTAACGTATCTAACGGCCTCGATGCCGAGGGTACTATCGAACTGGCCGAGGTAGATGGCAACACCGTCATCAAGACTCGCCGCACAGGTTCGCTCTGCGATACAGAGATCAACTACACCATCTATCCTCAGGGTATTGTGGATGTAGAGGCTACCTTCGTGCCCAAGAGCGCGGGCTTGCGCCGAGCAGGTCTCGTATGCATGGTCGACTCATCATTGCATAATGTAGATTACTACGCTTATGGTCCCTGGGAGAACTATTGTGACCGTAAGGATGGCGCCCTCGTAGGTCGCTACACCACTACAGTAGCCGAGATGCCCGAGCGCTATGTGAAGCCTCAGATGACCGGTGGTCGCGAAGGCTTGCGTCAGCTCACCTTGCGCGATGATGAGGGCTTTGGCATCACTATTGAGACCGAAGGCACCGTATCATTCTCAGCTATCCCCTACACCGATGAGGATCTTATGAATGCTCGCCACTTCTGGGATATGCAGGCTCGCCCCTACACCGTTCTCCACCTCGATGCATGGACTCGTGGTGTGGGTAACGCAAGTTGCGGACACGATGTAGACACCTTGCCCGAGTATCGCGTACCTAACAAGAAGATGAGCTATAAGCTCCGTATCAGCAAGTTGTAATCCCTTTATAATCGATTTATAACTGTTATCGAATGAAGAAGGCCTTCACCACATCTCTATCCCTTGCCCTACTCCTCCTCATAGGAGTGGGCATGGGTAGTTGTGCTCGTCAGGAGCCCTTCACGGGTTACCTGTTTGCCTACTTTGAGGGTGGTGGTGACCATCTGATGCAAGAGCAACTGCGCTTTGCTGTGAGCCGTGATGCCCGACACTGGGAGGCCCTCAATGGCAATAGGCCCATAATGCTGGCCGATACCGTGAGCAATAGCGGAGGCATACGAGATCCCCATATCTTGCGTGGCGTAGATGGGTACTATTATATCGTAGCTACCGATATGCTCGTGGCCAAGAATGGATGGCGTGACAATCCCGGAATCGTGCTGATGCGCTCAAGTGACTTGATACATTGGACACACGGTGCCATACATCTTGCTCATGATTGGCCTACCTTTGCAGATGCCTACTGGGTGTGGGCGCCACAGGTCATCTATGACCATGAGGCTAAGGAGTATATGGTGTACTTCACCCTTCAGCGTACAGGGGATGGGCGCAGTACTCTCATTACCTACTACGCCTATGCCAATGATGACTTTACTGCCTTTAAGAGTGAGCCTAAGCCACTCTTTGCGGCTAAGTATGGTAGCATAGACAATGATATCATCTATTATGATGGTACCTATCATCTGTTTTACAAAGGCAATACGAAGGATGAGCATGGCCACGAGTTCAAGAATGGCATTCAGCAAGCTACCTCAAAGAGCTTGCATGGCCCCTGGGTAGAGGACTTCCGCTACCTTGACGTATATGCCGACACGCATACGGGTGTAGAGGGAAGCAGTGTGTTTAAGCTCAACGATAGTGACCAGTATGTGCTCATGTACGATGTCTACGGTAGTGGACGCTATGAGTATCAGACCTCTACCGACTTGGTCAACTTTACGGATGAGCCCCAGTCATTTACCAAAGACTTTTATCCCCGCCATGGCTCTGTCATATCCATCACTGAGCGTGAGATGCAACGACTGATGGAGGCCTTTGGTGCGAATTAATGATCTATAAACTAAGAATTTTCAATGGAATATATCCCAACCAATATTGATGGTGTCTATCTGATAAAGCCTCGTGTGTTTAGTGATGCTCGAGGCTATTTCATGGAGGCATTCAAGCAGGAAGAGTTTGATGCCAATGTATACCCCGTAAAGTTTGTACAGGACAATGAGTCGATGTCGACCTACGGAGTATTGCGTGGTTTACATTACCAGAAGGGCGAGTATAGCCAAGCTAAGTTGGTACGTGTCATCAAGGGACGTGTACTCGATGTAGCGGTAGATATGCGTCGCTCATCGCCTACCTTTGGTAAATATGTGATGGTAGAGCTGAGTGATGAGAATAAGATGCAATTCTTCATTCCTCGTGGCTTTGCTCATGGCTTCCTCGTGCTGAGTGATGAGGCAATATTTACCTACAAGGTAGATAATGCGTATGCGCCACAAGCAGAGGCTTCGGTGCTCTTCTCCGATAAGGAGATTGGTATCGAGTGGCCTATCGCATCGGAAGATATGGTGCTCTCTCCTAAAGATATGGCGGCGCTGCCTTTCTCTCAAGCCGAGTATTTTGATTAAGTCTTCCCAGGTAGTGAGCGCAGATCATGGTCATAATGGCGATGCCCTTCGGGATAGCCTCGAGGAGCGCTTATCGGGACGGCCAAGCATTACGTTGACGTTGGCTATTGCTCACGAAGCGATAGGCGATGAGCAGGTACTACAGGCGTTGTTGTCCCTTATATACACCGCTGGAGACCCTTTGCGCTGGAGAGTAGCTTGGGTATTGGTGAAGGTGAGCGAGGAGTGTCCCGCTCTGCTCATCGGTGAGCGTGGTGAGCTGAGTGCCTTGGCGATACGCCCTGACGTACCTTATGGGTTGAAGCGTCTGTTGTTTGGCGTGTTGTATAATATGCCCGATGCAGAGGAGGTGGATGTAGCGTTGCTCAATTGCTTGCTTGATACGATGGTTTGCCTACAGGCACCTCCAGGCGTACAAGCCTTGGCGATAAAGTTGGCGGCACGTATATGTAGCACAGATGAAGGCCTATGGAGTGAGTTCTGTTGTATAGTACAGAGCATGGAGCTTGAGTATTACTCGCCAGGAGTGAGGGCTTCCGTGCGGCATTGTTTGAAGAATAAGGATAAAAAGAAACTATAGAGATGAGTCGTAAGGTAATAGAGATTGTAGGTGGAGTGGCCAGGCATCCGCTTTATAGGATGCACGAGCCGATAGATTTTGTGCTTGGTGAGGGTGAGCAGTTGGCTATCGTGGGCCCTAATGGGGGCGGTAAGACGATGTTGGTCAATACGCTCATCGGACGCTATCCACTATTGATGAATGAGGTGCGCTATGACTTTGGCGATGCCAATGGACGTATGGCCTATGAGAATATATGCTATATAGCCTTTCGTGATAGCTATGGCGACTATGATCCTCACTACTACTATCAGCAGAGATGGAACTCTCAAGATGTGGAGCAATCGCTCACGGTAAGAGAGTCACTCATGGTGACCGAGGGGAGCGAGGAGCTACTCCGTGAGTTCGCCGTCGATGTGCTCATGGATAAGCAGATGGTGATGTTGTCGAGTGGTGAGTTGCGCCGCTTGCAGATTGTCAAGGCACTGATGATGAGCCCTCGTGTGCTTATCATGGATAATCCCTTTATCGGGCTTGATGATACGATGCGTAACCAGCTCAAGCAGCTCTTACTCAAGCTGATAGATGATCGTGGACTGCAATTGATACTTGTGCTCTCGCGTGAGGATGAGATACCTGACTTTATCACCCACGTGGTGCCTGTTGCCGATAGGGTGGTAGGAGACAAGGTGTGCTATACGGCTCCTTCGGTGGGCGGTACAGAAGAGCATCGTGTAGAGGAGGTCTCTGACATGACATCTGATGACGTGGTAATCGATTTTCGTGATGTCACCCTACGCTATGGCGAACATACAATCTTTAATAATCTGAACTGGACAGTATGCCGAGGCGAGCGATGGGCGCTGATGGGCCGCAATGGTAGTGGCAAATCGGCATTGCTTAGCTTGGTGTGTGCCGACAATCCTCAGTCGTATGCTTGCGACATCAGCCTCTTTGGCCGTCGACGTGGTACGGGAGAGAGCATTTGGGATATCAAGCGTCGCATTGGTTATGTGTCGCCCGAGATGCACCGTGCCTACCTGAAGGACCTACCTGCCATCGAGATTGTGGCTTCGGGCCTGCATGATAGCATAGGATTATACGTACGTCCGCGCCCCGAGCAAATGGGAGTGTGTAAGGAGTGGATGCGCACGTTTGGCATAGAGGAGCTTGCTGACCGCACCTTTCTTACCCTATCGAGTGGCGAGCAGCGCCTTGTCTTGTTGGCGCGTGCTTTTGTCAAAGACCCCGAACTGCTGATTCTCGACGAACCGCTACACGGCCTCGATACGAAGCGCCGCGAAGAGGTGCGTGGTATCATCAATGCATTTGGCCTACGAGAGGGCAAAACGGTAATCATGGTGACTCACTATCCCGAAGAGCTGCCTGCGTGCATTACTCATTACAAGAAATTATAACTCATAAATATACGAAAATAAAATGTGGTTAGCATTAGCTTTTCTCTCGGCCTCACTGCTCGGCCTCTATGATGTTAGCAAGAAACAAGCGTTAAAGGGTAATGCCGTCATCCCGGTGTTATTTCTCAATACGCTCTTCTCATCGTTCATCTTCGCTCCGTTTATCATCATGTCGGCTACGACATCGGTGCTCGATGACACGATGTTATATGTGCCCATTCATGGGTGGGAGGTACATAAGTTCATCGTGTTGAAGTCGTTCATAGTGCTTGCCTCATGGCTCTTCGGATATTTCGGTATGAAGCATCTGCCCATCACCATCGTTGGCCCCATAAATGCTACACGCCCTGTGATGGTGCTCTTGGGTGCGCTACTTATCTTCGGTGAGAGGCTCAATGCCTATCAGTGGGTAGGTGTGCTGTTGGCTATCGTGTCATTCATGCTACTCAGCCGTAGTGGTAAGAAGGAGGGTATCGATTTTCGTCACAATCGGTGGATATACTTTGTCATCTTGGCATCGGTGTTCGGTGCCGTGAGCGCTCTCTATGACAAGTATCTCATGAAGCGATTCGATAGTATGATGGTGCAGTCATGGTTCACTCTGTATCAGAGCATTATCATGGGAGTTGTCCTCATGGTATTGTGGTATCCCAAGCGTAAGCAGACCTCGCCATTCAGATGGTCGTGGGCTATACCGCTCATCTCGATATTCCTTTGCGTGGCCGATTTTGCCTACTTTACCTCTTTGTCTCAGGCTGGTTCGCTCATCTCTGTCGTCTCCATGGTGCGCCGCGGTAGTGTCATCGTGTCGTTCCTCTGTGGTGCGCTGCTCTTCCGCGAGAAAAATCTACGAAGCAAGGCCCTCGACCTCCTCCTTGTACTTCTCGGTATGCTCTTCCTTTACATTGGCTCAAAAGCATAAACCTCACGATGTAGCGTTCGAGCTACGAGGGCAGAGAATATAGGATTTTCTGCTCGTGTGCCCATTAGTCGTAAGGGGATACCTTGACGGTCGGGTGTGTATGGTGGCTGATAGTAGTCGTGGTGGTAGAGTGTAAATCCATTACGCTCGTAAAATCGTACACGTCGTATGGCCATCTCCTCTGTGGGAGGCTCGGCCTCTAAGACTACGGGGAGCGTTTGTTGGCGGATGAAGGCCTTGAGAGCAATTGTGCCATAGCCTGATGAGCGGAGGGGGGGAGCGATGGCAAAGTGCTCGATGTATATAAAATCCTCGAACCTCCAATAGGTGAGTAGGCCAATGAATCTACCTTCATGGCATAGCGCAGAAGCCTTGAAGCGCTGCTCCTCTGCGATAAGGCGCTCGATACTCTCTACGGGGCGTTGCTCTTCGATAGGGAACGAGGCGAGATAGGTGTCTACCCATGCATCCCAAAGGCTATCTGCCGCACTATGTATGGTGTGGATGCTTATCATGACTTAGAAGACGACCTTTTTCTTTGTACCATCGCTCAGAGTCACCTCTACATAGCTGAGGTCATCGGCTACGTTGATAGCTTTGACAGGAGTGAGCTCCTTCTTGGTAAAGGCTTTGTCTCCCTTCTTCCATAGGTGTAATGTCACCATGATATGAGTGTCAGTTACCTCCTTCTCGCTCATAATGAGGCTACACTGCTCGCTTACTGGATGTAGGCCAGTGGGGTAGTGTACATTGGTCTTATCCCATCCGTAGAGAGGTACGGTAGCCAGTCGGTACTCGCCATTGCCGATGATAACAGCTTCGGGCACTCGGGGCGATTGCTCGATGCTGAAGGGCTTGTCCTCAATCTGTGGTAGGGTATAGTGACCGAGGTGGATGGTGGTCGTTGTAGGTACTGAAACTCTATCTACTCGTAACACTCCGTTGGGGAGAGGTATGTCTGCAAGGTTATATTTTACATCGCGATTGGTCTCTAATACGGCATCGCGACGATAGATACCCTCCTCAAAGCTCTTGAAGGTGTAGAGGCGCAATACCTCCCAGCGACCTCTGGCATTGAGTGTAGCATAGTTCATCGATACCTCGCCATGCTTGCCATCGGCCATCCAGGGAAACTCTGTGTGGTAGGCCAGCTTGTTATAGTTCTCAGAACTACGGAATTTTTGCCAGTCAGCAGCTACGGTCTCATGACACCATGAGCGCATCTCGGCACCACCCACGTTGGGGTAGTCGGTAATCATGAGATTGGTGGCGGGCTGTAGCTTGTTGTATACCTTGCCCTTCTTTAGTTCTTTGTCCCAAGGCCCATTGTTCTCCTTGGCTGTCCAAAAGGGATTGTCCTCGGGCAATAGCAATGCTAAGAATACCTTGCCACTCCAGTACACACTACCACGGCAACTATATATCTGCACCGCTGGCTCATAGGGACCGTAGAATCCGAGGGTAGGGACATTGTCTTCGAGGAAATTGGGGTGTTGCACAAACTGAAGTAAGGTAGATGATGCTATGCGGCGCATCCAGCCGTAGTTGATGTCGGCATCTGTCTGATAACCCAGCAGAGCCAGTGGTATCACTGAGCCGAAGCGATAGGGTATGCTGCGTCCCCACATATTCATGCGACCTTCGGCATTGAACATATATGGATAATTGTTCACGAGATCGAGCTGATTTTTCATGAACTGAGCTGCATATTCGGGGTAAAAGTGTCCGTACATCTGTGCCCAGATGGGGCCATACATCTGGAATGCCCACATACTGTAGTAGTCGTAGGCGGGAGAGTCATTGTACCATCCTTCACCGCGGTACAGGGCGAGGAGCTTCTTGAGACAATCTTCCATACGCCAATCGTTGACCTCATAGCCTTGTTGCTTGAAGAAGCTGATGACGAAGACATTGAAAAACATCCAGTTGCTATCGATAGTAGGTCCGTTGCCATAGCTGAGCATGGTAGCTGCCAGTTCATCCTTCTGAGCTTGTGTCAGTGGATCCCACAATACGTCGGTAGCAGTAGAGAGCGAGATGGCAAGTGCGCCAAATTCTACGAGTATCTGACTAGGACCACCATTATGAGCGCGATGCTTGATGTAGCTGGGGCTCTTGGGGTCGATGAGGCAGAGTAGTTGATGACGGTAATAGTCGGCCACCTTGATGCCATTGAGTGTGAGGTCAGGATTTTCTCTTAGTAAAGGGGCGGCGAGGAAGAGCGTGCGGCAAAATCCCTCAAGCTTGGCCGTAGGTACCTGACTTTCGTGGTTGGGGTAGGTCTTGTCAAACTGCTTGGGGAAATACATCGGGTCGTCCATGGTGCGTATGTAGGTAAAGGCACCATCGAGCATCCACTCGGCGGCGTCAATCCATCCTTGTCGGTCGAGGCCCGTATAGGGACTTGTCTTATAGTTGGGGGTGGGGATGGTAAACGTCTGCTCGATACGGTGAGTAGGTGTTGCCACCTGAGCTGATGCAGTGATTGATACCAATGCAAAACCAATCAAAAGGCTCTTCAATGCTGATGCTTTCATAGGATTATATTTTTTTATTTTCCTTTGTTGATGATATATATACCTGCCATTGCGAGTAGGGCTGCAATGAGATATTTGGCGTAGAATGGTTCGCCCAAGCAGAGACACGACGTGATGGCGCCTACTACGGGGATGAGCGAGTTGAAGATGGCCACCTTGCCTACGGGGTTACAGCTTAGGAGTTTGTTGTAGAGAGCAAAGCCCAAGGCCGAAATGCAGATGAGCAACGCTAAGATAAGGCATCCCATAGCAGTGATGTGGGGTAGGGTGCCTCCCATGAGTAGGCCAGGGATGATGAGTAATACTCCGCCTATGCCAAGGCTATAGCCTGTACCTACAAATACGTCTACACGGCGTGAAAGTCCACGTGTCATCAGTCCTGCAAAGGCCGAACATAATGCATTGAGTACTATCATGCCATCGCCCATAAGAGTGAAGCGCCCACTCTCTGCTGAGCCTACATTAAGGATGAGGATACCGGTGATGCCGATGGCGCATCCGAGAATCTTACGCAAGGTAAGGCGGTCGGTCTTGAAAAACAGGCAAGCCAGCAACACCAAGAGGAAGGTTCCCAGTGAGTTGAGGATGGCGGCACGGGCTCCTTCGCTAAAGGAGAGTCCTATGTAGAAGAAGGTGTAGTGTAGGGTTGTGTTGAGCAATGCGAAAAGTAATATATAGCCCCAGTTCTTGGGTTTCGTGGGGGCGAACTTTCGTTTCGTGCATCCTGCAATGGAGAGCAGGATAAGGCCTGAGAGGCTGAAGCGTATGCCTGCAAAGAGCATCTTGCTGCTTGTCATTGCTTGCGTGACACCAAATTCAGCAAATCCCAATTTGATGAGCGGGTAAGCCCAACCCCAAGCGATGGCCGCGGTGAGAGCAAAGATTACAACCCATGTGGGGCGCTGGAAGATGCTTGTGTTTTCTGTAGTCGACATTCTGATATTTCTATACCTTATTATTTCTTACAATCTTCGCAAAAGTACATAAACATCGCGATAATGCCAAATATCTTTTGTATAACAGCCTGAAAAAACTCAAATCAAGTTTTGGATTTTCTCTCAGCTTGCACAAATTTTAATCTGTAAAGCAGCTTGAAATTAGGCTGCGCTTCTGAAAAACTCAAATCAAGTCTTGGTTTTTCTCTCAGCTTGCACTAATTTTGTAGCTTAAAGCATAAAAAAGTACGATAATGAACGAAACTTACCGCGAAGAGATAAAGCGTGCGTGCGATGTACTATATAAGGGTGGGGTGATACTTTACCCTACTGATACGGTGTGGGGTATAGGATGTGATGCTACCAATGAGGAGGCTGTGCGCCGTGTGTATGAGATAAAACGCCGCATTGATAGCAAGGCTATGCTCGTCTTGGTAGATAGCGATGTGAAGGTCGATTTCTACGTTCGTGAGGTGCATCCCGTAGCATGGGACCTCATAGAGCTTACGACTAAGCCCCTGACCATCATTTACGATGGAGCACGTAACCTGGCACCCAACCTCATCGCTGAGGATGGTAGTGTGGGTATCCGCGTCACTCGCGAGGAGTTTAGCAAACAGCTCTGCTTCCGCTTCCGCAAAGCCATCGTTTCGACCTCGGCCAATGTGAGCGGAGAGCCTACACCACAATCGTTTGCCGAGATTAGCGACGAGATTAAGCAGGCTGTAGACTACGTGGTAGGAGTGCGTCAGGAGGAACCTGCCGGCGCGGTGCCATCGAGCATCATCAAGCTTGGAGCACATGGCGAGGTAAAGGTGATACGACAGTAATTAGCGTAAATATCTATGGATTATATACAAAATAAAAAACAACCTTGGCTCGTGCGCTTCATCCAATGGAGAGAGGAGCATATCAGTGCCAAGAACTTCACGCTGATATTGGCCGTGCTCGTAGGTCTCTGTTCGGCCTTTGCAGCACTTGTGCTGAAGACGTTGATACATACCGTACAGCACTTCTTGACCGAGAACTTCAGCACTGATGAGGCTAACTACCTTTACCTGCTCTATCCCGTAGTGGGTATCTTCATTGCAGGTCTTTTTATCCGCTATATCGTGCGTGACGATATCGGACATGGTGTCACTAAGATACTCTATGCGATATCTCGTAAGCAGGCGCACATACGTCCGCACAATATGTATTCGTCGGTCATTGCCAGCTCTATCACCATCGGTTTTGGTGGGTCGGTCGGTGCCGAGGCTCCTATCGTGCTTACAGGATCGGCCATAGGCTCAAACCTTGGTCGTCTGTTCCGAGTAGATGCCCGTACCATGATGCTACTCGTAGGATGTGGTGCTGCTGGTGCCGTTGCAGGAATCTTCAAGGCTCCTATTGCCGGATTGGTGTTCACCATCGAGGTGTTGCTCATCGACCTCACCATGTCGTCGCTCATGCCATTGCTCATATCGAGCGTGACGGCTGCTACCGTATCATACATCGCTACGGGTACGGAGTCAATGTTCCGCTTCACGATGGCCAACTCATTTACCATGGAGCGTATCCCGTATGTAATACTCATGGGTGTCATCTGCGGATTCGTGTCGCTCTATTTTTCTGAAACGATGAACAAGTTGGAGAACTTCTTCCGTCGTTACAAGAATCCCTATGTCAAGTTTGTCATCGGAGGTATCGCATTAAGCTTGCTGATATTCCTCTTCCCTTCATTATACGGTGAGGGTTATGAGACCATCGAACTTCTGCTCAATGGTGCAAGTAACGCAGAGTGGGGCGAGGCGATGTCAGGCTCATTCTTCTCAGGACACTCGCGTATGCTGCTCGTATATCTGGCACTGGTGGTGATGTTTAAGGTGTTTGCCACTACGGCTACGAATGCTGGTGGAGGATGTGGAGGTATCTTTGCGCCCAGTCTTTTCTTGGGATGCGTTACCGGATTTATCTTCTCGCACTTCTGCAACACTATTGGCGTCAGCGTCTATCTCCCAGAGAACAACTTTGCCCTCTTCGGTATGGCAGGACTTATGTCGGGAGTGATGCATGCTCCGCTCACAGGTATATTCCTCATCGCCGAGCTTACGGGTGGCTACGACCTCTTCTTGCCGTTGATGATTACCTCGGCCTTCTCGTACCTTACCATTCGTATCTTCCAGTCGCATAGCATCTACTCAATGCGTTTGGCTAAGAAGGGTGAACTGCTCACACATGATAAAGATCAGTCAATCCTAACACTGATGCGTACAGAGAATGTCATCGAAAAAGATTTTCGTGCTACGACTGCCGATATGGAGCTGGGAGCATTTACGACCGTAATCTCAGAGTCGCGCCGCAATCTCTTCCCTGTGCTCAATAAGGATAATCGTCTCGTAGGCATCGTACAGCTCGATGATGTGCGTCATTATATGTTCCGTAGCGAATTGTATAGAAGATACACTATCGACAAGTTCATGCGTGACCCAGCAGCACGTATCTCGGTTACCGATGCGATGGATGTGGTGATGCGTAAGTTTGACGATACTTCGGCATGGAACCTTCCAGTGGAAGATGAGGACGGACGTTATCTCGGCTTTGTGTCGCGCTCAAAGATATTTAATGAGTATCGCAAGATTATGCTCGACTACTCGGATGAACATTAAGAATGAATAACAACAAAGATATGACAAAAGAGAATTTGCGAATCGTATATATGGGTACTCCCGACTTTGCGGTGGAGAGCCTACGCTGCCTTGTTGAGGGCGGATACAATGTGGTGGGAGTTGTCACAGGACCTGATAAGGCGGTAGGTCGCCATGGTAGTGTACTGCAACCTACTCCCGTGAAGCAGTATGCCGTAGAGCATGGCTTGCATGTGATGCAGCCCGAGCGCCTCAAAGACGAAGCCTTCCTCGAGGAGTTGCGATCTTTGCAGGCAGACCTTCAGATTGTGGTGGCTTTCCGTATGTTGCCCGAAGTCGTTTGGGCTATGCCGCCACTCGGCACCTTTAACCTTCATGCCTCGCTCCTCCCTCAATACCGTGGCGCAGCCCCTATCAATTGGGCGGTGATAAATGGAGATACCGAGACAGGTGTGACCACCTTCTTCCTCAAGCACGAGATTGATACAGGTGCTGTGATTCGTCAGGTACGCGTGCCCATTAGCGAAACAGATTGCGTAGGCGATGTACACGATCGTCTGATGATGCTTGGTGGAGGCGTAGTGTGTGAGACCGTAGATGCCATCATTGATGGTACTGCCGAAGCCACTCCTCAGGAGCAGATGATTACCGAGGAGTTGCGCCCAGCTCCGAAAATCTTCAAAGATACATGCCGCATAGAGTGGGGGAAGCCTGCCAAGCAGGTCTATGACTTCGTCCGTGGTCTATCGCCCTATCCTGCTGCATGGACCACACTGGTGATGCCCGATGGGGTAGAACATACCGTTAAGGTTTATGGAGCATCTATAGCAACTACAGACGATACATCTCAGCTTTGTGGCTCTATCAAGACCGATGGCAAGAACTATATTCATGTATACACCGCCAATGGTGCAATAAGTCTTCAAACACTACAACTCGCGGGAAAGAAACGTATGAACGTCGAAGACTTCCTACGCGGATTCCGTCTTGCTGATGGTTGTAAGATGGTGTAACAGAGTAGTGTGACTTAGCTTAAATGACAGATGCGGATCTTTTCTCCAAAGTCCGCATCTGTCGTTTTGTTTAGAAATTTCATGGCGCGGCTAATTTGAATTGCCTTCTACTGACCGCGCTCAGGCTTTTACTTATTGCTTCTCTATGAAATCCTTGATGAGATTTACTGTTGGCTCATAGTTGGTGAAGATAGCGTTCTTCCAGGTGTCGTATACCGTGTGGTAGTACTTGAAGGCATCGCCATGCTCATTCATGAAGAAGATGCAGGGCACGTGGCGCTCGGCAAAGGGGTAGTGGTCGCTATTGTCGGCCAGCTCGCTACGTTCTAATGTCTTGAAGTAGCCCTTCTCTGCATTGATCTGCTCAAAGAGCGCGTATCCTGCCATGCCTTCATCGCTCACCTCGCAATACTGGTTGGGGTTATTGTCGGCAACCATGTCGAGGTTGAAGAGATACTTTATCTCACTCAGTGGTGCCAAGGGATGCTCGGCATACCACTCCGAACCGCGCAGGTTAGCATCTTCGCCTGAGAAGGCAATGAAATACATGTCATACTCGGGTGTATGCTCGGCATAGTATGCTGCCAGGGTGATGATGGCTGCTGTGCCCGATGCGTTGTCATGAGCGCCAGGGTAGTAGGTCTTCTTACCCAGCTTGCCCAGGTGGTCGTAGTGAGCGGTAAATACATAGCAGCTATCATGCTTTTTACCCTCTACTTTAGCGATTACGTTGAAGCACTCATAGCCCTCGAGAAACTCATTCTCCATGTTCACCTTCACGGTCTTGGCTCCTTGGGGGAAGTCGGGCTTCACCCAGATGATGGGCTTTTCTCTTACTACCTCGCCATAGGCTTTGTAGAATTTGAGCGGAGCCTCCCATGTGTAGATGAGTCCCACGTTACTGCACTCCTTGCTCTGCAGCTTCTTGAAGTCTGCCATATGCTTGTAACTGAACATAAAGTCGCAAACCACCATAGCACCCTTGTACTTTGGTGTGGCGAGGTCGGCAAATATCTTGTCGGCATCGTAGTTGAGCGTGTCTATATAGTATAGGTTGTATTCTCCCTTGATCGAGGGGTTGAACTCTCTGAGTGTGAAGTCCACGCCCGGCACCATCTTCTTGCCATCGATACTCATCTCCATCTTTCCAGGGAAGGTATTGATGTTTAGCTTAAAGGGCTGGCATACCACCTCGTCGGCTCCAACCTTTGTAAACTCCTTGGCAATCCACTTTCCTGCCTTGTTTGCTCCATCTTCCGCATATCCACGTCCCTGATATTTAGCAGAGCTAAGTTCCTTTACGATCTTCTTGTAGTGTGCCAGATCTTGGGCACTGAGCTGTACGGTGATGACCGCCAGCATGAGTAGTAATAACTTTTTCATATAATGTTGTTTTATTTACACTTGCTGCAAAGTTACAATATTTTTCATCATGTCATCGTCAATTACCATTTTTTAGAGTCACTTCTACCCAAGTTTCAATAAAAACTCGTAACTTTGAGCGTATGAAAATCGAAGAAGCTATACTCTATTGCCTCGCCAGCCAAAACCGACAATCGAGCGAATTCTACAGTAGGAGATTTTTGGTGCAGGTATAAGCAGAAAAAGGGACTTCCCTTTTTTAGAAAGGGGAAAGGCCTTTTTTTATAAACACACCTTCCTTTTTTCAAAAAGGGAAAGGCGTTTTTTGCTTAGTGTAGCAAAATTGTCAAAGTATTTTCTCGGGAATAGTAAAACAGGGGATTCTCAGGTGAAAAAAGTTTATTTTCGGGGTGGCATGGCAATGCTTCGGAGCAGCAAATGGACAAATCACAATTGACAATTACCTATCGGATGGAAGTTTTCGTTAACGTTTTCGTTGGTAGCGAGCTCCACTCGCTCTGCCATGCCACCCCAAAAATAAACTTTTGTCACCCAGGAAAGGGGTGTTTGGGGCGAAATGTTAGGATTTAGGGGTGAAAACTTTCGTTTTACGTCAGTCTCTAAAATCAGACAGCTGTGATAGATTTACCAGAGCCTTTCGTTGCGAAAAAAGCCTTTGTCTGATTTTTCTACTGAAAAGCTCTGATATTTGATACATCAACGTATTGCATTGCATGTATGCAACGAATCTGTTTCATGCGTGCAATGGAAAAATTGGATAAAGAGAATTTTTGTAATCACTTAAGTGATTTTTTCGCTCAACTCTTTTATAGACTGATGCTATGTGAATAAAAAGGAGCACCTGAGGGTGCTCCTATATCTATTTCAATATGACAAGGTGTGGAGGGTATTAAGGCACGTAGGGCTCGCTCACCAATTTCGTCGAAATGTTGTCGTATGAGTCGTATGCCTCTACCTCTACGGTGTACTTTGTGCCGGGCTCAAGGTCTGTGAACGTGGCGGTGAAGGTCTCGGGTTGCTCGCTATTCTTATAGAACTCTGAGAATATTCTTTGGGTGCGTACGGCAATGCCTTTGTCATTGATGAGTGTCACCTTGTAGCGGAATACGCAGTCATTATCAGTGGCTTGAGGGAAGGTGGCCTTTAAGCTGTTGTCTGAGTGACTGATGGTTACCTTTGCCTTGGTATCAAATACGGGTGCGGGAAGTCCGTCGCGGTAGGGTTTGTTGAGCGGGTTGTTATGTTGGTCTCGCTTGTCGGCATATGCGAACTTTGAGCCATCGAAGGGTGGCTCGAGATTCCAGCGATTGTCGGGCTGTATCTCTTCGTCGATGCGGGTGTCATAACGTCGGATCTCTACATTGCCTTTGGGCTTTACATCAACGATCAAGCCTTCGGTGATGTATTGGTAAAAGTTGGGATGACAGGGGTCGGGCCAGTCAATTGTGTTGCCATGAATCTCGCTATAGTTGATCGAACCTGTACCGATGCCGGTGAAGTAGTTTTGCTCAGCACCATTGGGGTCTACACCCTGATGGATTGAGCGGGGGTCGCCGAGGGGATAGTGGCTATGTCCACCGAATGTCACCACTTGAGGATACTTGTTGAAGATAGAGTTCAGCGTGCTCATAGCCCACACTGATATGCTACCAGAGCCCTCGCCAGGCCATGAGCTGTAGCAGGTGTATTTGTTTGGGATGTGGGTGAATACAAAGATGGGTTTTCCGGGACACTCCTTAGATGCTCTTTCGAGCCATGCCTCCAGCTTTTCGCGTAAGTCATAGGGATAAGATGAGAGGTCGCTCGATGGGTTAGAGTCGTAGTTGTTACCACTTCTCACGCTAATGGTGATGAAGGGGTAACCCTTGATGATTAAGTATTGGTCATGGGGATAGTCATTGCCATTGTTGAAGGGACGCATTTTTATGGGGTAGTTGCCACCACGTCCTCCGATATGGTCGTGGTTGCCCATCATGAAGAGGATAGTATCTACAGGGTTGATATAGTTGCTATCATTTTTGAAAACCTGTATGAGCTGGTCGTATTGATACTCTTGACCACTGTCGGTGATGTCGCCACACACGATGATGGCGTCGAGCTTACCTTTGGCGGTGAGTTGCTTCAGTGTGCGAGGCACCTTTATCATGGCGCCACCTCCCGTCTTAGTGCCGAAGTGTATGTCAGAGATTACTGCAAACGTGGGGTATTTCTCTGCATCTGTACCGTGCTGACATACCTTTATCACTTGTGATGAGCCATCTTTGGCCTTGAGACTCACCTTGGCGGTGCGATCAGCCGCCTTGGTGTTGGCTTTTACAGTGATACTTACCGCATCGTTAGTCTTCTTTACCTTGCACCATTTGGCATTGCTCGCCACGGCAAAGTCCAGATTGCTCTTCACCGTTACTTGTCTTTCGCTGGCATCTGTACCAAAATATACATTCTTCTCACTCTCGAGGTAGGTGCTACCTTGCTCGTTGGCAGAGGCCGCTACGCTGGGATGGGCATTCGCAGGTGCTAAAGCACATGCCATAACCATCATCAATGTGTATAACGCTTTTCTTTTCATATCAGTACTGTTTTAACACTAAAGTAGTGCAAAGATACCGTTTTTTTACTGAAAACTCTCTTTTGACAAATGAAAAATGGCGGATGTGAATATTTGTCGGTTCGGTTCATATATGATCAGCGTCTGTCACGCTGAAGTTTGTTTGCTCTCATTCGTTTTGTGTGTACAAATATTTTGTGTTACCTTTGAGGTAAAACCTCTTAGATACTTTCACTCGCTGAGAATAAGCAATTGCTCCATTCATTAAAACAAGTTTTATTCATGTCAATTGCTTATTCGCTCGTTTATTCGTATCTTTGTAAAAAAATAATCCACATTATAAACGTATGAAGAAACTACTTTTGTCATTCGTGTTGGCAACGGCTTTCTGTGCCACTTATGCCGACGACCACACAATGTATGTGAATCCCTTCATTGGTACACAGACCGATGATACTGGTGCGCTGAGCGGAAGCACCTTCCCTGGTGCTACTATGCCGCAAGGTATGGTGCAGCTGAGTCCCGAAACCGAGAACAACGTAACATGGGACCCTTGCTCGGGATACGACTACAATAAGGATAAGATATATGGCTTTACCCATACCCATCTGAGCGGTACTGGTTGTACCGACCTCATTGATGTGAGCCTGATGCCCGTGTCGTGGAAGGTGACTCCAAAAGAGTTGCAGGCTGGCGACTTTGGTCAGACCTATAGTCACGATGCTGAGGCTGCAAGGCCTGGCTATTACATGGTGCAGCTACAGGAGAGCGGTGTGAAGGTGGAACTCTCTGCTACCGTACGTACTGGCATTCACCACTACACCTTCCCCAAAGGAAAGCAACAAACTGTGGTTCTCGACCTTGACCGTAGCACCTTTAAGGGCGAAGCCTACTACACCGGAAAGCGTGCCTATGACATCATCCAAAGCCAGATACGCATTGTGGACAATCGTACCATCGAAGGTTACCGCATCATCACCGGTTGGGCCAAGATGCGCAAGGTGTATTTTCGTGCCGAGTTCTCACGCCCCTTTACGTCGCATCTGCTTATGGATGGTGGCCGCAATGTCGGACAGAGCGAAGTCATCAACGGCCGTGTGTTGCGTAGCGCACTCTCCTTTGATGCCAATGAGGGGCAGGAGCTCACTGTGAAAGTGGCCATCTCTCCGGTCGACAGCCATGGCGCACGCCTCAATATGAAGGCTGAGGCTCCCAGCTGGAACTTCAACTACTACGTGCAGGCGGCACATGATGCTTGGCAGAAGGAGTTGGCGTGCATCGATATTGAGGGTACCGACGAACAGAAATTCATTTTCTACACAGGACTCTACCATGTGCTCATGCAACCCAATACCATGAGTGATGTGGATGGTCGCTACATGACTACCAACTACGAGATCAAGCAGATGCCTGAGGGACAAGCATATCACAGTACCTTCAGCCTGTGGGATACATTCCGCTCAGCACATCCTCTCTATACCCTCATTGCTCCCGATGTAGCCGCTCAGTTTGTGCGCGACATGGTGCTCCATCATGAGTCATACGGCTATCTGCCTATCTGGGATCTCTGGGGGCAAGAGAACTACTGTATGATTGGCAACCATGCCATTCCTGTGCTCTCTGATGCTATCCTGGCCGAACTGCCTGGCATCGATGTGGAAAAGACCTATCAGGCTATGGTGGAAAGCAGCACACGTAGCCACTATAATTCTCCCTTTGAGGTATGGGAAAAGCATGGCTACATGCCACAAAACCTACAGAGAATGAGTGTGAGCATCACCCTTGAGCAGGCGTTTGATGACTGGTGCGTAGCTGCCGTGGCAAAGAAACTGGGCAAGATGGACGATTATGAGCGTTTCTACAAGCGTAGCGAATCATACCGCAACCTCTTCCATGCGGAGTCAGGCTTCTTCCGTCCCAAGAACGACAATGGCGAGTGGGTTGATCCTTTCGATCCTCTGAGCTACGAAGAGCCTTGCTTCATTGAGGGTAACGCATGGCAATACATGTGGTTCGTGCCTCATAACCCTCAGGGCATGATAGACCTGTTTGGCGGTCCTAAGGGCTTCATACAGAAGCTCGACGAGAACTTCACCCTCACTGCTACCAGCGGTGAGCGCAACGGTAATGCCAGCGGATTCATCGGACAGTATGCCCATGGCAACGAGCCCAGCCACCACACCGTATACTTCTATAACTTTGCAGGTAAGCCCTCACGTACACAGGAACTGGTGGAACAGGTACGCAGTAGCTTCTACAACGCTACTCCTTGCGGATATGCCGGTAACGACGATTGCGGACAGATGTCAGCATGGTACATATTCTCTGCTCTTGGCTTCTATCCCTTCAATGCTGGTTCGGCAGAATATGTCATCGGTACACCGCTCTACACGAAGGCCACCCTGCACTTGGCAGGTGGAAAGGACTTTGTTATCAATGCTCCCAACAAGACCGACAAACGCATCTATGTAAAAAAAGTGAAGCTTAATGGTAAGCCTCTTACAGACCTCAAGCTCACTCACCAGCAGATTATGGAAGGTGGCACACTCGACTTCCAACTGAAGTAGTCTACACCTTATACATGGCATAAAAGCAATTGTTCCCCGTCTTTCCGAAAGACGGGGAACATCGTTTTTTCTATCACAACATTACTTCGGGGTAATGATGTGTAGAGTGAATCTTTGTAATAAAATGAGGAATGATAGTATGATCACTCTTCAAAAAAAGATAAATTGTTCAATGAAAAGTTTACATTACTTAAGGAGCCGCTCTCGGGGAAACGAGATCGGCTCCTCAGTCATTTGGTACAATCTTTTTTATGAAGGAATAGAGTAGGGGGATTACTTCTTTGCCTTCACTGCTGCTGCCTCGATGGGGAGACAAGCCTTGTAGTTCTCGATGTAGGCGTTGAAACCTTCGATATCTTCTTGGGTAGGAGCAATCTCTTCGCCCGTGTTGCCGCCGAATACTACCTCTTCGAGATAGTCTTCGAGTGAGCGCTTGTCGGCATTGTTCACCAAGAATGAGCCGAGCAGTGCCATACCCCATGCGCCACCTTCGCCTGCGGTCTCCATGACAGAGATGGGTGAGTTGATGGCGGCGGCGAGGATGCGCTGGCCTACGCCCTTGGTCTTGAAGAGGCCACCGTGACCAGTGATGCGGTCAACACGGATCTTCTCTTCGTTGAAGAGGATGTCGTTACCAATTTTGAGTACACCTACCGATGCATGCAGGTGGGCACGCATGAAGTTGGCGAGGTTGAACTTGTCGCCTGCTGAACGTACGAACATGGGGCGACCCTCCTCCATACCAGTGATAGGCTCACCTGAGATGTAGTTGTATGAGATGAGGCCACCGCAATCGGCATCGCCAGCAAGTGCGTGATTGTAGAGCTTGCCATAGATTTCGTTCATATCTACGGGGATTCCCATTAGTTCTTGGTACTCCTTGAAGAGGTTTACCCATGCGTTGAGGTCTGAGGTACAATTGTTGCAGTGTACCATAGCTACGAGGCTACCATCGGGAGTGGTGACCATATCAATCATCTCGTAGGGCTTAGAGAGGTCTTTCTCCAATACAATCATTGAGAATGATGAGGTACCTGCCGATACGTTACCTGTGCGCTGCTTCACGGCGTTGGTGGCTACCATACCGGTGCCTGCGTCGCCCTCGGGAGGACATACGGGGATGCCTGCCTTGAGGTGGCCAGAGGGGTCGAGCTTCTTGGCGCCTTCCTCGGTGAGAGAACCTGCGTTTTCACCAGCGAGCAATACCTTGGGGAGGATGTCGGTGAGCTTCCAGTCGAAGCCCTTGGGTGCTACGAGGTTGTCGAACTTCTCGATCATCTCAGCAGAGTAGTTCTTGGTCTCGGGGTCGATGGGGAGCATACCTGATGCGTCGCCGATACCGAGTACCTTATTGCCTGTTACTTGCCAGTGTACATAACCTGCGAGGGTGGTGAAGAATTCGATGTCCTTCACGTGCTCCTCGCCATTGAGGATAGCTTGGTAGAGGTGTGAAATACTCCAACGCAAGGGGATATTGTATACAAACAACTCTGACAATGCTGCTGCTGCCTGACCAGTGTTGGTGTTGCGCCATGTGCGGAAGGGAACAAGGATGTTTTCGCTCTTGTCGAACGCCATGTAACCATGCATCATAGCACTGAAGCCGATAGCCGCAAGAGTCTCAATCTCGGTGCCGTAGAGCTCACTGACATTCTTGCGAAGGTCAGCATAGCAGTCCTGCAAGCCGTTCCAGATAGCGTCGATGCTATAGGTCCAAAGTCCGTCGACCAATTGGTTTTCCCAAGTGTGGCTTCCCTGTGCGATGGGCTTATTGTCTTGGTCGATGAGCACGGCCTTGATACGTGTTGATCCGAGTTCGATACCGAGTACGGCCTTGCCCGATTCTATAGTTTGTTTTGCTATTAGGCTCATAGTGGAATAATTATAATGGGGACCCTCCCTAACCCTCCCTCTAGGGAGGGGACTAGTACATCGCGGAAGATTATAAATGATATTCACGATGTCGGTATTGCCCCTCCATAGAGGGAGGGGTTGGGGAGGGTCCCCTTTTGTTTATATTAGCAAAGTGCCTTGTTCAACATGTAGTACACCTCATTCATGCGGAGCTCCTGCTTGAAGCTGCTGATGGTGGTGTTCTTGTTGATCTTGATGTACTCGATGCCTACCATCTCAGCGAAGTCTTCCCAGTACTCCTCGTTGATGTCGTATGAGAATGCGCTGTGGTGGGTACCGCCTGCAAGGATCCATGCGCCAGCACCGATCTCGAAGGTGGGCTGAGGAATCCAGAGAGCTGATGCCACGGGGAGGTTAGGCATAGGCTTGGGCTCGATGCACTCTACCTCCTGTGAGATGAGGCGGAAGCGGTTGCCGAGGTCTACGATGGTAGCCTTGATACCGTAGCCGGTCTTAGAGGTAAACACGAGACGTGCGGTCTGCTGCTTGCGGATACCGATGCCGAGGAAGTGTACCTCGAGCTTGGGCTTCTCCTCAACGGCAATGTCGGGACAAATCTCGAGCATGTGGCTCTGGAGGCATGATGACTGGTTACCAGCGAAGTTGAGGGTGTAGTCCTCGAGGAATGAGCAACCCTTAGGCATACCCTGCTGGATAACCCAGAGTGTGCGGCAGAGGCAAGCGGTCTTCCAGTCGCCCTCAGCACCGAAACCGATACCTTCGGCCATGAGGCGCTGTGATGCGAGGCCGGGAATCTGGTCGAAGCCTACGAAGTTGGGATCGTCGATATCTGCGCCACCGAGGTCATCAAAGTTGGTGGTGAAGGCTGTAGCACCCTCATCGGCCAATACGCGACGCAATGCGATCTCTGCCTTAGCAGCATTCTTCACCTTCTGCCAATATACCTCTTCGCCGCTCTCGTCGATCTTGATTTCATACATGCTCTTGTACTCCTCAACGAGTGCATCAGCCTCGGCGTCGGTCACCTTCTTGAGATACTCCATGAGTGATGATACGGGGTAGTAGTCAACGTGGTAGCCCATGCGCTGCTCAAACTCTACGCGGTCGCCATCGGTAACGGCAACGTTGTTCATGTTCATACCGAACATGAGGCATCGTGTGTTCTTAGCATCTGCAACACCAGCTGCTACGCGTGCCCATACGGCAATCTTCTCCTGTGCCTCCTGGCTCTTCCAGTAGCCACAAACTACCTTGCGAGGTACGCGCATGCGAGTGCAGATGTGACCGAACTCGATGTCGCCGTGAGCAGACTGGTTGAGGTTCATGAAGTCCATGTCGATGGTCTCCCAGGGAATCTCTGCGTTATACTGTGTGTGGAAGTGGAGGAGGGGCTTCTGCAAAGTCTGCAATGCCTTGATCCACATCTTAGCGGGTGAGAAGGTATGCATCCATGTGATGACACCTACGCACTTCTCTTCGTTGTTGGCTGCCTTCATCACGGCATCGGCCTCCTTAGAAGAGTTTGCTGTACCTTTATAAACTACCTTGATAGGGATAATGCCGCTATTATTGAGGCCATCTACCATCTCTCTTGAGTGACCGTCAACGATTTTTACGGTTTCACCTCCGTAGAGGAGCTGGGCACCTGTGACCCACCAGATTTCATAATTTTCAAACATAGTTTTCAAATTTAATGGATAATTGAGAATGGATAATTGAGAATTAATAGTCTCATCGCTGCACTCTCTTTTATCTCGGTTAATACTAATTGTTCTGTTTTGAAGTTTTGACTATACTGATTAAAATTTTGAGAATTTCTTCGCAATCTGCAAATATACTGTCATACATCGTGGTTGTAATATATTCAGTTCTATGTAATAACTCTAACCAATAACATGTCTCATTAGCCTCTTTCAGTGCAATATTGTTTTTATTCAAGAAATCGGCTTTGCTCTGTGCATGTTCTGCCTCTCTTACATTTGCTCCGATGCTTGTTCCTGATCTTAATAGTTGTTTGCTTAAGACGAATTCGCTTTGTTCTTTGCACAAATATTTGTACAAGTTTACGATTCTTATAGAGAACTCTAAAGTCTTATCTATAATAACATTGTCCTTCATAACTATTAATTATCAATTCTCCATTATCAATTCTCAATTACAAAAACTGAGCTTAGTGGCTCTGTTTTTTCTGACCATAGTAAGCATTAGGACCGTGCTTGCGGTTGTAGTGCTTCTCGATGAGGAGTGGGTTCATCGTGGTCTCGGGATTGAGAGTAAATGAGATGTAGGCCATCTTGGCGCATTGCTCCATCACCTTGGCATTGTATACCGCATTGGCGGGGCTGGTGCCCCATGAGAAGGGACCATGGTTTCTTACCAATACACCGGGAGTGTGATCGGGGTTGATACCCTCGAAGCGCTTCACGATGACGTTACCAGTCTCCAGTTCGTACTCACCCTCGACCTCTTCCCTGGTCATAGCCTCGGTGCAGGGAATCTCCTTGTAGAAGTAGTCGGCATGTGTGGTACCGATGTTGGGGATGTCCTTGCCAGCTTGTGCCCAAGCGGTGGCGTAGGTAGAGTGGGTGTGTACTACACCTTGTATGTTGGGGAATGCGCGGTAGAGCACGAGGTGGGTAGGTGTATCCGATGAAGGATTGAGGTCTCCCTCTACAACCTTGCCCGTGTGGAGGTCTACTACTACCATGTCTGATGCCTTCATGTTGTCGTAGTCTACGCCGCTGGGCTTGATGACTACCAATCCCTTTTCGCGGTCGATACCCGATACATTACCCCAAGTGAATATCACCAAACCCTGTTTTACAAGGTCAAGGTTGGCTTGGAATACTTTTTGTTTGAGTTCTTCTAACATAGCTTTGTATATTAATGTACGCGTGTGGCGCCGTTATATCTTAAGTCTTTGTGAATTGTTGTATTTCTCTTCGTTGAACCTATAGAGTGAAGCTCCGCGTCGCGATGTGGTCTTATCGATGAGTCGGGTCTTCTCTATAAAGTCTCTCTCTGCTACACGCTTTCTGAAGTTTCGCTTATCCAAGGCCGCTCCATTGATGGCCTCATAGAGGCTCTGTAGCTGTGTGAGTGTGAAGTACTCGGGCAACAGGCTGAAGCAGGTGGGCTGCAACTCTGCTTGTACCTTCATCACAGTCTTGGCTCGTTCTACCATCTGTTCGTGGTCGAAGAGTAGGGCAGGTAGCTCATTGATGTTGATCCAATGTGCATTGTGTGACTCTACAAGCTGACGGTCATAGTCGTTGATATTGATGAGTGCGTAGTAGGCGGTAGAGATTACGCGTTCGCCGGGGTCTCTTCCCACCTTGCCAAATACGCCTACCTGCTCCATGAACACGTTGGTAAGTCCAGTGAGCTCGAAGAGTACGCGCTTGGCCGCATCGTCAACACTCTCGTCTTCTTGTACGAATCCACCCATCAGTGACCACTCGCCCATGCCCGGGTCAAACTTTCGTTTCAGGAGGAGGAGGTTAAGCTCTCCTCCGCTGAATCCGAAGATGATGCAGTCTACAGCATGGTAGAACCTTGGATGTAGAGAATAATATTCTTGCATTACCGTTGATTACCAGAAGTAGATGTAGAAGGCTACGGTGATACCGAGGATGATAGCGGTGTGGATGATATCCCACTTATCCCAGCTGCGCTTGGTAGCTTCTCTCTGCTCGGGAGTAGAGGTGCCGAATACGAGGCCCTTGATCTCCGACTCTGCCTTGGGCTGAGTGCAGAGGCTCACTACGAAGCATACGAGCAAGCAGAATACCAACATACATCCGCAGAAGAAGAGCCAGTTGAAGTCGTAGAATACAGCCTTGAACCAACCCTCGGGAGCACCCGGTACACTGGTGTAGAGGATCTTGGCGCCCAGACGGGTGATACCTACTACGAGACCAGAGATCAATGCCCACTGACCACCCTTAGGAGTAGCGCGCTTCCAGCAGATACCCATCAAGAAGGCTGCTGCGATACCGGGAGCAAGCACTGACTGTACATCCTGCAAGTAGAGGTAGAGGACGTCACCGATGCTCTTCATTACGGGGATCCAGAGGATACCGAGAGCTACGATGATCACAGTAGCAATCTGGCCAATCTTTACGAGCTTCTTACCATACTCCTCAGAGTCGGTTACACGACCATCCTCAGCAATTACTGGATTGGGGTCGGGATGCTTTACCTTATATACGTCGATAGTGTAGAGCATAGCCGAAGAGTTGAAGAGCGATGCCAATGATGACATCAAAGCAGCGAGGATACCGCATACTACTACGCCCTTGAAGCCTGCGGGGAGCAACTTAGCCACGAGCAAGGGGAAGGCAACGTCACCATTCTCCAATACGGGAGCCATGGCCTGAGCAAGCTCTGAGTTGATCACACCAGTCTTTGCACCCTGTGCCAATGCGAATGCAATCATACCGGGGATGAGGAACAAGAATACGGGGAGCAACTTGAGGTATGCGCCGAAGATAGCACCACGGCGTGCCTCACGCTCGTTCTTACCAGAGAGTACGCGCTGTACGATGAACTGGTCGGTACACCAGTACCAGAAACCGATTACTGCAGAGCCGATGAGTGCGCCCAACCAAGGATACTGGGGGTCGCTATTGCCACGCATGAGGTGGATCATAGTGCCTTGAGCTCCTTCGTAAGCGGGAGTCACATCGCAGAGGGTCATCAAGTTATTCCAGCCACCAAGCTCCTTCAGTCCAAGAGCGAGGATTACCACTGAGCCTACCAAGAGGATGGGAGTCTGCAATACAGAGGTCTTCAGTACTGACTCCATGCCACCGAGGATAGTATAGATAGCGGTGAGCAATACGAGTCCGATAGCTGCTACCCAGAAGAAGTCGATGGTCCAGCCGAGGATAGTGATTGACTCAATGCCAAATACTTGCTGGAATACCACACCACCTGCATATACGGTCACCGCTACCTTGGTGAGCACATAGCTGATGAGTGAGATGTAGGTGAGGATAGTGCGTGACTGCTTGTTGAAGCGCTTCTCCAAGAACTCAGGCATGGTGAGTACCATACTGCGCTCATAGAAGGGTACGAATACCCATGCAAGTACCAGAATCATCCAACCCTGAATCTCCCAGTGTGCCATAGCCAAGCCGCTTGATGCGCCTGAACCTGCCAAACCGATAAGGTGCTCAGAACCGATGTTTGAAGCAAAGATCGAGGTACCGATAGCCAACCATGTAGCATCGCGGCCACTCAAGAAATAGTCAGAAGAGTTGTCCTTCTGCTTTCTCATCACACTTATTACAATCCATATCATTGCTGCTGCAAACAGGCCAATGACAATCCAGTCTAATAATGCCATAATGTTTTATTGTTGTTATGATTTTGGTTTATGATTTACTTCTCTACAGAGAACTTATACACGCAACGGCTATAGTACTTCTGTCCGGGCTCCACGGTTGCTGAGGGCCATCCTTCGAGGTGGCTCTTGTTGGGAGTATCGGGGTACTTCTGTGTCTCGAGGCAGATAGCAGTGCGCTGGTTGATGCTCTTGCCATCCTTACCATTGTTGGTGCCGTCGAGGAAGTTACCTGTATAGATTTGGATACCAGGCTCGTTGGTATATACGTCGAGTACAATGCCTGTCACGGGGCTCTTCAGTGTAGCACACACTTCGGTGTCGTCGCACTTGGTGTTGAGCACCCAGTTGTGGTCATAGCCATTACCATTCTTCAGCTGGTCAAAGTCGTAGTTGTTGATCTCCTTGCCAATCTCCTTGAAGGCGGTGAAGTCCATCGGAGTGCCAGCTACAGGAGCTATCTCACCGGTAGTCATGAATGTGCTGTCCACGGGAGTATAGTAGTCGGCGTTGAGCTGCAACTCATGGTTAGTGATGGGCATCTGAGGATTGCCGTTGAGGTTAAAGTAAGCGTGGTTGGTGAGGTTGATGACGGTCTTCTTGTCTGTAGTAGCAGTCCACTCGATGTCGATAGCATTATCGTCGGTCAATGTATACGAGGTCTTTGATACTACGTTGCCGGGGAATCCAGCTTCGCCATCGGGACTTGTGGTTACCAGCACGATTTGGTTGTCTGATACCTTCTCTACGTCATACACGTGGTATTGCCAGCCCAGAGGAGCGGGCTCCAAGGTGCATCCACCATGCAGGCAGTGACCATAATTATTCTTGGGGAGGTCGTAAGTCACGCCGTCGAGGGTGATCTCGCCACCAGCGATGCGGTTAGCGTATTGGCCAATCGATGCGCCGAAGTCACTGGGCTTGGTGGAGTAGTCGGTGATGTTGGTGAAACCGATGAGTACATCCTGCATATTGCCATTCTTGTCGGGCACCATGATAGATACGAGTCGTGCTCCGAAGTTGGTGATACATACCTCCATGCCATTCTTGTTGGTCAGGGTGTAGAGGTCGGTCTGTTTGCCCTTAATCTCTGTCTGGAAATCAGCGCGTTTCAGTCCTGAGATAGGCTCGCTCTTCTGAGGAGCATTACATGCTGTGAACAATGCCAATGCACACATAGCTCCGATAAATGCTTTCTTCATACTGTCTTGTTTTTATGTGTAATACTTAGTTTTGCTGCTTTTACGTATTTCGAGTGTAAAAGTAACACTATTTCTTCATTCCAAAGAAATAAAAACTATGTTTTATAACATAAAACAGTGTATTTAGCCTTTTTTAGAGCTCTTTTAGAATTCTATGAGCAGGCGTGCATTGATACGTCGTCCTGTGAGGTAGTTGGGCACGGCGTAGCGGTGGTTCTCGGTATCGGTAATCCAGTAGTATGAGTTTACGTTGTTGATGCCAAGGAGGTTGAAGGCATCTACGCCGAGCCAGATGTTGCGGAAGTACTGTTGCCATCCGTGGTGGATGTCGTGCTCCTCATTGTTGAGTACGCGGTAGCTCATGCCAATGTCCACACGGCGGTAGGCAGGTGCGCGGAAGATCTGTTTCTCACGTCCCGAGTGGGGAGGCCCGAAGGGAAGTCCGCTGGCATATACGGCACGCAGGTTCATCTGCCAGCGGTCTGAGCCGGGGAAGTAGTCGGTGAGGCATAGCGATACGTTTACACGTTGATCCGTGGGGCGCGGATACCAGTGTCCGTCAATCTTCTCCTCGGTACGCATGATAGAGGCAGTGAGCCATGAGTCGGTGCCAGGGATAAACTCTCCGAAGAGCTTCATGTCGAGTCCAGCAGCATAGCCCGAGGCGCAATTCTCACCGTAGTAAGTGAGGCGTACGTTGTTGATATTGTAGGGGATAAGGTTCGATAGCGCCTTGTAGTATACCTCAGAGGTAAACTTGAAGGGGCGGTCCCACACGCGGAACTGATAGTCCATGGCTCCCACCACTTGTATGGAGCGTTGCGACTTGATATCTTTGTTGAGTTTTACGTACGATGAGCCACCAGCCTGCACCGTGTCGCGATACTCTTTGTAGAAAGGGCTCTGGTAGTAGACACCTGTTGCGAGGCGGAAGGTAAACTTGTCGTTCTCCTCGGGTATGAAGCCTACCGAAAGTCGGGGCGAGAAGAGCGGCTCATTATTGTAGGTCCAATAGGATAGTCGTGCACCTCCGTTAATGACGAGAAGTCCTGCGTCAGTATGCTTGCGCCAAGTGTCTTGCACGAAGGTCGAGAGGCGATGATTGTGTACCTCATTGCGTGAGCGTAGGTTGTAGATGAGCTCTATCTTCTCTCCCGTATGGGGTAGCGAGTATCCTGCCGAGTCGCGCATCTCCCATTCGTTGATGTCGTCGCTGATATTCTCCAGCTTATATTCGGCTCCCCACTGCAGTTCGTGTTGCTCGCGTTTGTGCTGTCCGCCCATGCCCACCGAGGCTACCGAGGCGCTGAGGTAGTTGCGTGCATGCTCCATGTAGGTGCCCACGCCCATGTTCTTGTCCTCATCCACATCGTTGAGCCAGTATTGGCTGACGATGTCAAAGGTCTCCTCCTCTTCGGTGCGGTAGGCCGATGCGTTGAGGCTGAGCTTGTTGTTGTCATCGATGTCGTAGGTCAGCGTGAGAGCTCCGAACGAGGTGAGGAATTGGTCTATCTCCTGTCCGCCAAAGTATACCTTAAACTCCTTTACATCGTCCAATGTGCCGAACGAGGTGTTGCGATCTGAGGGGATAAATCGATAGTCGTTTTTCGATACATTGCCGATGAATCCCACCTCAAGCTGCTCTGTGAGTCGGTAGGTGAGGTAGGTCTGATAGTCTACAAATGAGGGGTCATACTCACCGTTCGTGTCGAGCGTTCCCAGCAGGTAACGGCTGGTCTTATAGCGCAGGCTATGGGTCATGCTCCACCTCTTCTCCTTGCCTATACCCACGTAGGCATTGGCACCGAGCAAGCCAGCCGAAACGGAACCCTCCAGTTCTGTAGGGCGGCGGTAGGTGATGTCGAGCACGCTACTCATCTTGTCGCCATACTTGGCCTCGAAGCCTCCCGAAGAGAAGCCTATGTTCTCTACCATGTCGGGGTTGATAAACGATAGTCCCTCCTGCTGCCCCGCACGGATGAGCAGTGGACGATATATCTCTATGCCATTGACATACACGGAGTTCTCGTCGAAATTACCTCCTCTGACGTTGTAGGTTGACGATAACTCGTTGGTACTACTCACACCCGCTTGTGTAGCGATAAATGACTCTACCGAGCCACCCGACGCATCGGGCATCAGACGTGCCTGCTTCTGCTTGAGGTGCTGCATACCACCCGTCTGGCGGCGTATCTCGCGTATGGTCACCCCTTGCAGTGCCGTGTTGGTGTGGGGGAGCATGATGTCCATCGTGATTACTCCCGTAGGCTTGCTGAGTATACGCTTGCGAGTCTGGTAGCCTATCATCGAGTAGGTGATTTCTATGGTGTCGGCAGTAGCCAGGTGTAGCGTGTATTCACCCTTAAGGTCAGTGGTGGTACCCTTCATCTGGCGCGCCACCCAGATATTGGCAATCTCTACAGGACTACCCGTCTCGTCGGTCACGGTACCCTTGATGAGGACAGTGCCACTCTCCACACTCTCTTGAGCATGGAGTAGGGTGGAGACACCCGTCAACAGGAGTATGATAAGTAGGACTACCTTCTTCATTATTTAAGAATCTGTTGGGGTTTTATTTCAAGTTTAGTTGAGAGATGTTTTTGAGTAGATTTGCACCATTTGGACGCAGCAAATAGTGGTCTATTTGCAAGGGCAAAGAGTGTAAAGATGCCAAAAAGATCCTCAAATAAACAGAAAAGTACAGCATAAAAACAAATTAGCGGTAAAATTCAAACAGATTCTTAGTACTAACGCAGAATCGTGGCAAAACGTATATTGTGGCAGTGATTTTTTATGTTTGATAGATAGAGTTAGCAAAGCGTCGCTCCTCGGGAATAAGCCCTATCATGCCCCTTCCTATATATGTGGCTGCGGCAAAAATAAAATTCTCGATATATTCGTTTCTTAAAAAATAAAATCCTATATTTGCAGCGGTAAACAAATTTGTACAAACCAAATAAAAATCAATTAAAAAATGATTAACTACAAAGAATTGGGTCTTGTAAACACTAAAGAGATGTTTGCAAAGGCAATGGAGGGTGGTTATGCTATCCCCGCTTTCAACTTCAACAACATGGAGCAGCTCCAGGCTATCGTACAGGCAGCTGTTGAGACCAAGTCACCCGTAATCCTTCAGGTGTCTAAGGGCGCTCGTCAATACGCTAACCAGACTCTCCTCCGCTACATGGCTGAGGGTGCTGTAGAGTACGCTAAGGAGCTCGGTTGCGAGAAACCCGAAATCGTTCTTCACCTCGACCACGGTGATAGCTTCGAGACATGTAAGTCTTGCATCGACATGGGCTTCTCTTCAGTGATGATCGACGGTTCACACCTCCCCTACGAGGAGAACGTAGCTCTCACAAAGAAGGTTGTTGAGTATGCTCAC
>JAFZFF010000078.1 GCA_017556045.1 Bacteroidaceae bacterium
CACTACCAAGGAGATGGCAGAGCACATAGGCTTCGCCACCAGTGTCAACAAGGTAGATGTCATCGCCGTGCTCAGCGCCCTGGGTCACGAGCTGAGCCATGCCCTGCTCGATGGGCGCACCGTACAGATTGATGAGATAGGTTCATTTAGTATCAAGCTGGGACTCAAGGAGGCCAAACATCTCAATGACCACGTCACACAACATGACATCACCGTCAAGGGCGTGAGCTTCCGTCCCTGCAAGGAGCTGAAGGAGTCGCTGCGCAGTGCCGAGATTGTCAGTGGAGGCCATGCCGTGCGTACCCTGCTCACGCGTGATATTGCAGAGCGCCGCCTACGCACCTTCTTCGAAGACAATGACTATATCTATCGCTCACAGATGGAGCAGCTCTGCGAGTGCTCTACCTACCTTGCCACCAAGTACCTCAACCTTTTTGTCAAAGAGGGTCGCCTCCGTGCACTGGGCCGCAAGAACAGCCGCTTCTATGCTCCGGCACCAGAAGGATTCTGATGGTAATTGATAAATGACAATGGATAATTGATAATTAGCCTCCAGACTGTTTATTAAACGTGAGTCACATAACTTACACATCCTTAAAACCCTTCTCGGCTTGGAGCAGAGAAGAGTTGGGAACTATGAGTTGTGAGCTAATCACCCGGAAGGCCAATTCTCAATTGTCACTTCTCAATTATCAATTCACGCTGCCATGCCACCCCAAAAATAAACTTTTATCACCTGAAAAATGCCAGTTTTGTACAGGTCATTTGTCCAAAAATGCCGATTTCATCGGGATTTCATCAAAATCCATATAAATATAGAGGCCAGCCCTTTTTTAGGGATGGCCTCAATTGCTTCACAAAATTTACGCCTACATTCGTTACTTCACGATGCTTACCATAGGTGTCGTAGCAGTCAACACCTTACCATTGGTCAGTGTCATAATGATAGTAAAGGCAATATCATCTGCAGCTTCACGAGCCCCCTCCGTCAAGCGAATCAAGAGACATGGCGATGCCAAAGGTTTCATGGCCAGCCATTCAGAGACGGTTCTCACGATGGTTCCTCCTTGATGCACAGCGTAGTCGTCATAACTAAACACAAGCTCAGGACTGAATTGTCTAATAACAAACCAGTCTGTAATGTCACGACCCGCCTCTACTCCATTGAAAGTTTTGTTTGCAGTGATCACAAATGAGGTAACACCTTCCAAACGATAAGGAAAATTGTAATTCGCGAGGCGCGTACTTGACTTCCACGTCACATCCCAAATAGGGTCACTATTCTCATTTTGTTCTTCGGCCCATTCGTGAATATGCTGTTCTACTTCAGGAATAGACTCTTCGCAGTATATACCTTCAGATGATATAAGGCCTTGTCCTATTCCTTGGTAAAATTCTAATCTTTCACCATCCCAACCAATTATAGAGTCGAATGTTAGAACCGAAATATTGAAATATTCGGCCTCTACATTATCTACGACATCGCTTACTTCAGGAGTATTGTATTTCTCATTTACACTTATCCTTCCAATATTTGCATAGATGGCCTCAACATGGCAGGGAACAGGTTCTGCGAACATGGATTCGCGATGGTTTTCGATTTCGCATGAGCACAGCAGGGCAAGACCTGTCAGGATGGTAAATACCTTTTTCATAATCTTTCAATTTATAAAGTTTATACTAATCTCCTTCTATATATATATTACCAGAATTGTAAAAATGTATAATCACCTGAGTAACTTTTTTTGCAAAATTAGCGAATTGTAGCGGTTAGGAGAAGAAAATAGGCTTAAAAGCGTCTTACAAAAGCCTTGCCAAACAAGTTGATAATCAATAAAATAAATAGGCTGTAAGATGATTGAAATCTTACAGCCTATTTTTATGTGTGATAATTGGCAGAATATCAGCAATTTATCTATCCGCGAGGAGTGCGCAATGTAAGACGCCCTCCAAAACGCACATATATCTTGCTGATTACATGCGCATTAAGGCATCATATCTAAGAAGAATTGCTTGCTTGGAGCGTCTGAACCCTTGATTTCGCTACATAGGCGGTGCTTGATTTGGTAAATGTGGTTTCGCTCCAGCTTCATGAATGCACCGATGGCCTTGCCCGAGAAGCGAGCATAGAGATAGGTGAGGAAGGCGTAATCTTTGTCCTTAAGATGGGGCAGCTCACTGCGTAGGCGAGCCATCACATTGTCGAGGTGCTTGTTTACGATAGCCTCTATCTTGGGGAGCTCCTTGCCGCTCTGCAAGCGCTCAATCTCATCCTTCACCTTGGCGAAGATCTGCTCCTTCATCGCCTTGCTGGCTGAGTGCTCATAGTAGGTCTCGCTGAGCTTATTGAGCAGCTGAAACTGCCCACCAAACAGCTCGGCTATCTGGCTCTGCATCTGCACCGCAGCGCTATCGTGCTCGCTGATGCGCTGGAGTAGCCCTTCAGACAGCTCTATATACTCGTTCAGTTCCTCCTGCTTGCGGCGGAAGCGATTGCGTACATAGATATATAGTATAGCCGCTACCACCATGAGCGCCAAGGCTGCCATGCCCATCAAGTAGCGATAATTGAGGTTGCGTAGCTCTTCTACTTGCAATCGACTATGATAATAATCACGTTGGGTGACTATCAATGGTTGTTGTAAAGTCATGCGTACTATTGAATCTTGATAAGAAAGCAAATACTCGTGATTTTTTAGGGCAGCAGAATGTCTACCCAATATTTTGTATATTTGATAACTCTTGTGGCGTAGTATTGCAGAATCTTCAGCTGTTGTACTTACAGCCCATGCTTTTGCTAATAGCTCATCGGCCAATAGTTCATCGCCTTTTCGTGCGTGATAGTGTGACATTATACCATAATTTGTTGAGCTTGGCAATATCGTTTCTATGGAATAATTGTTATATAATCTCTCCAAGGCTTCTGAATTTCCTGTCGCATCATATAAAAAAAGTTTCAGATCAAGAATACTATATCTAATATCGTCATCTTCATTTTCTTCGGCCCATGTTAACACTTCATTAAAGAGAGAATCCGCTCGCTTTGTGTCCTCCATATTTAAATAGAATTGCCCCACATTTCGCTTAGAAATATTCTGTAAACGAGCATTGTCTGCCATTTCAAAATAACTTGTAGCCTCCTCCATATGAGCAATCGCTTGAGGGTAATCATAATCGTACCCACAAAGAACTCCCATCTGCAAAAATAACAATCCCACAGGATAAGGAGCACTCTTTTCATCAACAAAGTCTTTGGCACGTGTATAGGCCGTCATCGCTTCGTGGCGTAAACCCGCTTTGGTAAATACACGACCATGGTAATAGAACGCCTGTAGACGGTGTAGCGCAGGACCGCGACGGTCATAGTAGCGTGTAGCCACGCTGATGAGCGAGTCGTCAGCTACATCGATATAGCTCTTATCTTGCGCCTCTACGGTGAGCAGCGCATAGAGCGCACGTGCCTCGCCCCAGCGCGGCATGTCAGCAGCAGTGAGCACCGCGAGTACGGAGTCAGGGGCATCATTCACACGAGCCTCCAGCTCCTGCAGCTGGCGCATAGAGGGGGCGTTACCACACCCCATGCAGAGGGTAGTGACGAGAAAGAGATATAGCAGTACACGACATTTCATACTGCGAAGGTAAACATAAATCGTGAATCGTCAAAATATCGTCTGCAAACTTAGAATCTGTTTGGATTTGCTTTTTCTCTCTCCTTGACTTCGTCTTCCTCCTACTTACAAGGTATAGAATGCAAGCATCCTCTGCTCTTGTTTCGTACGTCGGTTGCACTATCTTTAATCTGCTGCGCAGCTTGAAGATAGGCGGCGGCTCGGAAAAATGCAAGTAAACTTAACAGTGTTGAATCTCAGCCTCCCTCAATAAAGAACAAGTAAACTTTCTTTATATTCACTCGTTGAGATTTGCTTTTTCTCTCGTCTTGCACTATCTTTGTCAGCCCAAGAATATAGATATGGAAGACTTCGTTCATTTACACGTACATACACAATACAGCATCCTTGACGGACAGGCGAGCATCCCCAAATTGGTGGACAAGGCTATCGCTGACGGAATGCGTGGTATCGCTGTGACCGATCATGGAAATATGATGGGTATCAAGGAATTTATCAACTATGCCAACAAGAAGAATGGTGGCGTCAATGGTGAGATAAAGGATCTGAAGAAGCGTATCAAGGCTCTGGAGAAGGGCAAGGAGGAGTGTGAAGATCCTGCTGCCGAGATAGCTGAGTGTAAGGCTAAGGTGAAGGAGCTGGAGGCGAAGCGCTTTAAGCCTATCATTGGCTGTGAGATGTATGTGGCGCCACGTCGCTTACACCTGAAGGAGGGTAAGGCCGATAGTGCCAACTATCACTTGGTGGTGTTGGCCAAGAACGAAAAGGGCTACCACAACCTCATCAAACTGGTGTCAAAGGCGTGGACCGAAGGTTTCTATAACCGCCCTCGTACCGACCGCGTGGAGCTGGAGAAGTACAAGGAGGGACTTATCGTATGTTCGGCATGTCTGGGTGGTGAGGTCCCCAAGATGATCACACGCGGCATGCTGGATGAGGCCGAAGAGGCTATACAGTGGTACAAGGCTACCTTTGGCGAGGACTACTACCTGGAGCTGCAACTTCACAAAGCGACCGTGGCTCGTGCCAATCATGAGGCGTATGAGATGCAGGTGAAGGTGAACGAGAAGCTTATCGAATATAGCAAGAAATTTGGCGTAGGCCTGGTGTGTACCAATGACGTACACTTCGTAAATGAAGAGCATGCTGAGGCTCACGACCGCCTCATCTGCCTCTCTACGGGTAAGGACTTGGATGACCCGCAGCGTATGCTATACTCTAAGCAGGAGTGGATGAAGACGACCGAGGAGATGAATGCCATCTTCGGCCACATACCCGAGGCGCTTGCCAACACGGTGAAGATTTGTGACCAAGTGGAGTTTTACTCCATCGACAACCCGCCCATCATGCCCAACTTTGAGATTCCCGAGGAGTTTGGCACTGAGGAGGGATACCGACAGAAGTATACCGAGGAGGATCTCTTCAATGAGTTTACCCGCGATGAGAAGGGCAACGTCGTATTGAGTCAGGCTGATGCTGAGGCTAAGATAGAGAAGCTCGGTGGATATGATAAGCTGTATCGTATCAAGCTGGAGGCTGACTATCTGAAGAAACTCACGATGGACGGCGCCAAGAAGTACTACCCCGACATGACGCCGGAGACGGAGGAGCGCCTTATCTTCGAACTTCATATCATGAAGACGATGGGTTTCCCCGGATACTTCCTTATCGTGCAGGACTTTATCTGGGCTGCGCGCAATCTGCTGGGCGTTTCGGTAGGCCCGGGCCGTGGCTCTGCTGCGGGTTCGGCCGTGGCTTATTGCTTGGAGATTACACGTATTGACCCGATTAAATATGACTTGCTGTTTGAGCGTTTCCTCAACCCCGACCGTATATCGCTCCCTGATATCGATGTGGACTTTGACGATGATGGCCGTGGCGAAGTGTTGCGCTGGGTGACAGAGAAGTACGGCGCCGAGAAGGTGGCACATATCATCACCTATGGTACTATGGCCACGAAGATGGCGCTGAAGGATGTGGCGCGTGTGCAGAAGCTGCCGCTCGATCGTGCTAACTACCTCTGTAAGCTCATCCCCGATAAGCTTCCAGACAAGAAGCTCAACCTCCCCAATGCTATTGAGGCTATACCCGAGTTGAGAGAAGCGGAGACCTCTCCCGACCCTGTACTGCGCGATACGATTAAGTATGCCAAGATGCTCGAGGGCAATGTGCGTGGCACGGGTGTACACGCCTGCGGTACTATCATCTGTCGCGATGATATTACCGATTGGGTACCTGTGAGTACGGCTGATGATAAGGAGACGGGTGAGAAGCTGCTGGTGACACAGTATGAGGGTAGTGTGATTGAGGATACAGGTCTCATCAAGATGGACTTCCTCGGCCTGAAGACCCTCTCTATTATCAAAGAGGCTGTAGCCAATGTGAAGCAGAGTCTCGGCATTGATATCGACATTGACACCATATCCATAGAAGACCCCAAGACATACCAACTCTACTGTGAGGGAAAGACCATCGGTACCTTCCAGTTTGAGTCGCCCGGTATGCAGAAATATTTGCGCGAGTTGCAGCCCTCAACCTTTGAGGACCTCATCGCCATGAACGCTCTCTATCGTCCGGGACCGATGGATTACATCCCCGACTTTATCGCTCGTAAGCATGGGCGCAAGCCTATCGAGTACGATATAGCCTGCATGGAGAAATACCTGAAGGATACCTACGGTATCACCGTATATCAGGAGCAGGTGATGCTTCTCTCACGCCAATTGGCCGACTTTACCCGTGGTGAGTCTGATGCCCTGCGTAAGGCGATGGGTAAGAAGAAGAAGGATATCGTAGACAAGATGAAGCCCAAGTTCATCGAGGGCGGAAAGAAGAATGGTCACGATCCGAAGATCCTCGATAAGATATGGGGCGACTGGGAGAAGTTCGCATCATATGCCTTCAATAAGAGTCACGCGACCTGTTACTCTTGGGTAGCCTATCAGACGGCTTACCTCAAGGCCAACTATCCGTCACAATATATGGCGGCCAACCTCTCGCGTAACCTCTCGCGCATCGACGAAATCACCAAGCTGATGGACGAGTGTAAGTCGATGGGCATCAATGTACTTGGCCCCGATGTAAACGAGAGTTATCTCAAGTTCTCAGTCAATGCCAAAGGCGATATCCGATTTGGCCTTGGTGGCGTCAAGGGTGTAGGTGAAGGTGCCGTAGAGGCTATCATCGCAGAGCGTGAGGCTAATGGCCCATACAAAGACATCTTTGACTTTGTAGAACGTGTCAACCTGCAGGCTTGCAACCGCAAGAACCTTGAATGCTTGGCTCTCTCAGGAGGTTTCGACTGCTTCCCCGAGATGCGCCGCGAAGACTACTTTGCCGAAAATGCAAAGAAAGAGGGCTTCCTCGATATCCTCATCCGCTACGGTACATTGGTGCAGACAGAGCGTCACTCTGCCATGAACTCACTCTTTGGCATGGAGGGTATGAGTCAGGCTATCACTCGCCCCAAGGTACCCGAAGAGGTCACCACGTGGTCTACCATTGAGCGACTCAATCGCGAGCGTGACCTTGTAGGTATCTACCTCTCGGCTCACCCGCTCGATGAGTATCGCATCATTCTCGAAGATGTATGCTCGGCTCATCTGGCCGATATCCCCGCGATGCTCGATGCCAAGGAGGAGCGCGATGTTACATTTGGCGGCGTGGTCACAGGTACCCGCAGCGGATTTACCAAGAACAATAAGCCCTTCGGTATTACCAAACTCGAGGACTTCACAGGCACTTACGAAATCGCTCTCTTTGGCGATGACTGGATGCGATTTAGCAATTACATGAAGGAAGGCTACTTCCTCTATATCAAAGGACGTATCGTGCCGCGCAAGTTCGGTCCCGAGTCGTACGAACTCAAGGTAGGAACTGTAGAATTGCTCCCAGATGTCAAGAATACTCTACTGCAGAGCATCACGATAACAGTACTTATCGACGAGCTCAGTGATGAACTGATTAATGACCTGTACACCATGATGCGCGAATGCCCTGGAAATACAGAGGTGTACTTCAATGTCAAAGATAGCGAAGGACAGTGTCATGCCGACCTCAAGTCGCGTAGCCTGAAGATTTCAGTGCAGAAAGAACTGATAAATTACATAAAAAATCGCGAAGGCTTGGATTATAAAATAAATTAGTAGTACATTTGTACCACAAAAACGTAAACAATAAAAACTTTTATACATTTTAATATTATGGCAGTACAAATCACAGACAGCAATTTCGAGGCTTTGCTCGCTGAAGGTAAGCCCGTAGTAGTAGATTTCTGGGCTACATGGTGTGGTCCTTGTAAGAAAATCGCTCCCGATATTGAGGCTTTGGCCGAAGAGTATGAGGGACGTGTCATCATCGGCAAGTGCGATGTAGATGACAATGATGAGCTCACTTCAAAGTTTGGCGTGCGCAACATCCCCACTGTTATCTTCATCAAGAATGGCGAAGTGGTAGACAAGACCGTAGGTGCTGCTACTAAGGCTGCTTTTGCTGAGAAGATCGAGGCATTGCTCTAATTTCTTAGGTTTTTGAGTTTGTTAATCTTTCGGCAAACTCAAAAACTTATAAACTCAAAAAACTAAAACCATATGAACGACGAATTCCTCATGGACGACCTCGATGATGACAAGACCGTCGAGTTTATCCGCAATTTCCTGCCCGTAGAACTTAAAGAAAAGTTCACAGATGACGATTTGTACTACATCATTGATGTCATTGCTGACTACTACTTCAGTAGCGGTCTGCTCGACGCTAAGCCCGACTCTGATGGCTTCGTAGAGATTGACACCGAGAAGATAGTAGCTTACATCGTCAAAGAGGCTAAGAAAGATAAGATCGGTGACTGGCTCCCCGAAGATATTGAGCTTGTAGTACAAGCCGAGATGGAATATGGCAACAGTTTAGGACAAGTAGACTAATCCATTGCACAAAAAAACATATAGCATCGCCACTTACTCAGTAGCGATGCTGTTTTTTATTGGATTACGTTTTTTGGGGGTGCTTAGGTTATGCTCCGTGTTTAGCTTTATATGCCAAGGCATAGAGACGCATCTGCTTGACCATGGCTACGAGTCCATTGCTGCGGGTGGGGGAGAGGTGCTCCTTGAGGCCTATCTCTTCGATGAAGTATAGATCTGCATCTGCAACCTCTTCTGCGGTGTGGCCAGAGAGAACCTTTACCAATAGGCTTACGATACCTTTGACGATGAGGGCATCGCTCTCAGCTTGGAAGATGAGGCGGCCGTCTACTTCGTCTGCTTGGAGCCATACGCGGCTCTGACAACCTTCGATGAGGTTACTATCAGTCTTATACTCCTCTGCCAAAGGTTCTTGTTCACTGCCGAGGTCGATGAGGAACTGATACTTGTCCATCCAATCGTCCAACTCGCTGAACTCTTCGATGATTTGGTCTTGTATTTCGTTTATACTCATAATACTTATTTACACATTGTTACTTTTCATTATAAATCACCTGCAATACGGTCTGTCCTACGGCGCGGAGCACATCGGGGTCGATGTTGTCCATGGTGTCGTCCATGGTATGCCATGTGGGAGCAAAGCCCGTCTCAGGGTAGTGCCCTATGATGTCGATGCAGGGGATGCGGGCGATTTGGTTGATGGGAAGGTGGTCATCAGTAATTACTCCGCCCTCAGCATAAGGGAACCACTGTCCATTGCCACTGGTGTGAGCTGCAGCCCATACCTTATCTACAATATGCTTGGCAAAGTACTTTGATAAACCTTCTTGGTGAAAGCGGGCATCCTTTCCGCCTACCATATCGAGTAATATGCCGAAACGAGCCATGTATCCTTCTGTATGGGGGACGCGAGCCCAGTATTGCGAACCGAGACACCAGGTGTTGCTGCCTTCGGCAGACTCGTCATCATCAGCAGCGTGGGTGCCATAGTCCTCAGCGTCGAAGAAGATGATGTCGATACCTATCTCTGTGGGCTGTGCCTGTAGCTGGCGCGCTACCTCGAGGAGAACACCTACGCCACTGGCTCCATCGTTAGCGCCGAGGATAGGGGTACGATGGAACTTTGGATTGGGGTCAGCATCTGCCCAAGGACGACTATCCCAATGGGCGCAGAGGAGCACGCGCTTCTTTGATTCAGGTTTGAAGGAACCGATGATGTTGCGTGCAGAGAGTACGGTGCCATCGTAGGCTCTTAGGGTGACGCGCTGTGATGTTACCTGTGCACCAAAGCGCTCAAGCTCTGTTGCCAACCAATCTCCACAAAGGCGATGAGGCTCGCTATTGGGTACGCGAGGTCCAAAGGCCACTTGCTCAGCAGTATAGTGGTAGGCACTGTCGGCATTGAAGATGGGCACCACTACGGCTGTCGCTTGGGGCTGCGCAGTAGGTTTGGGTTGCTTGCTACCGCAGGCGGCAAGAAGTAAAGTCAAAAAGACCCACCCCAAACCCCTCCCTCTATGGAGGGGCTTTGCGGACAACGCGGTAAGTTTTTTATTAGGGAACAGTTTGTTCATAATTTGTTTTTTTATCAGAGTATTTTACTCTGAGAACTCCCCTCCATAGAGGGAGGGGATGGGGGTGGGTCCCCCTTACTTGTTCAACTTCCAAGTACATCCCTCCTTGGTGTCCTTGATTTCGAAGCCAAGGGTAGCAAGCTCGTTGCGTATCTTGTCGCTGGTGGCCCAGTCCTTATTGGCTTTAGCGATGGCACGCTGCTCGAGGAGCATGTCTACAACCTTGCCGAATGCCTCTTCGCGACCGCTATTGTCGCCACTCTGCTGTGTTTGCAGGCCGAGGATGTCGAAGAGGAATATTGAGAATACCTCCTTCAGTTCGGCGAGGTCGGCAGCGCTGATGGTGGCCTTCTTGTCCGCCACTTGATTGATGAGGCGCGATGCGTCGAAAAGATGACTGATGACAATAGGTGTATTGAGGTCGTCGCTCATAGCCTCATAGCACTTGGTGCGAAGGCCGCTCACGTCTACGGTAGAGGCGTCAGAGGGGGTGAGGCGCTCGAGGCTGTTCCATGCTTCGAGCAGACGGCTAAGGCCCTTCTCTGATGCTTGCAGCGCTTCGTTGCCGAAGTCTACGGTGCTACGGTAGTGTGCCTGAAGAATGAAGAAACGGATAGTCATGGGACTATAGGGCTGCTCCAACAGGGGGTGTGAGCCGGCGAAGAACTCGCTCAGGTTGATGAAGTTGTTGTATGACTTGCCCATCTTCTGTCCGTTGATGGTAATCATGTTATTGTGCATCCAGTAACGTACCATGTCGTCGCCCTGGCTGGCTACGCTCTGCGCAATCTCACACTCATGGTGGGGGAACACGAGGTCCATGCCGCCACCGTGGATGTCGAAGTGTTCACCGAGGTACTTCTTACCCATTGCGGTGCACTCGCAGTGCCATCCGGGGAAACCATCGCTCCAAGGTGAGGGCCAGCGCATGATGTGCTCGGGCTGTGCCTTCTTCCACAGGGCAAAGTCTACGGGGTTGCGTTTCTCGCTCTGTCCGTCGAGGTTGTCGCGGCTTGTGTTGAGCACGTCGTCGAGGTTGCGGCCCGAGAGCTTACCGTAGCGGTGGTCGCGGTTGTACTTCTCTACATCGAAGTATACCGAGCCTTCGCTCTCATAGGCGTAGCCATTGTCGAGAATCTCCTTCACGAGGGCAATCTGTTCGATGATGTGGCCCGATGCGTGGGGCTCGATGCTGGGAGGCAGTACGTTGAGTGCCTCCATGGCCTTGTGATAACGATTGAGGTAGTGCTGTACCACTTCCATGGGCTCCAACTGCTCAAGGCGAGCCTTCTTTGCTACCTTGTCTTCGCCCTCATCGGCATCGTGCTCGAGGTGGCCTACGTCAGTGATGTTACGTACGTAGCGCACCTTGTAGCCAAGGTGCTGGAGGTAGCGGAAGAGGATGTCAAAGGTGATAGCCGGACGGGCATGACCCAAGTGGGCATCGCCATATACGGTAGGGCCGCAAACATACATGCCTACACGGCCTTCGTGTAGGGGCTTGAACAGCTCCTTCTGTCTCGTGAGAGTATTGTAAACGAATAGTTGTTGTTCCATAATTGCTATAAGAATCTGTTTTTAAATTACCGTTTATAAGTTTTGAATCTGCTTTTCGGTTTCTCTGAGGTTCTTTTTGGTATCTTCGCACTCTCAAAGCTTGCAAATAGACCACTATTTGCTGCGCCTTGACAGCACAAATCTATCCTAAAATATATCTCAGCTAAACTCGAAATAATTTTAAAACAGATTCTAAATTATATTGCAATGACAAAGATATAACAAGCTGAGAGGAGAACAAAATAAATTATATGTTATTTATGAATATTTACACTCTTAGTAACTTGAATAGCGGGATTAAGAATCGTCTTACTCTACGTAGTCGATACCACCATGCCGCCCGTCGCAGCCATCGCTTGTCGCGGCAGTCTTGCTGAGTGCCATCAGGGTGATAGATGGTGCGGAGTATGCCGATAATTTCTTTTTGATCTACCTCTTCTATACGATAGATATTGCCGTCTCCCAACATTTGCCATTTGTCGCCATTCTTTCCGATGAAACGATGTATCATGTAGCTTCCGTTCCATTGGTAAAAAGGACAACACCACGATTCGGGAGCAGTCACTCCATCATAGGGCACTACTTCTATCTCATCGGCTCCACCATGAATGAATGGATACATGCTTTGCCCATCTACGTGTAGACGCACAGCCTGTCCGTTGCGCAATGCTTCTGCAGCTTCAGAAAAGAAGTTGTTGGGGACTATCAGTTTTCTCATTAGAGTTGGTTTATGATGATTTGTAATCTTATTCACCAAATACAGTGCGGCATGACAATTGTGCAGCTTCTGCATTAGGCAGACAAGCTAAGTGGTAGATAGGAACTTTTGATAGTATACCTCCAATGGTACCTCCTACATAGTCATATAGTACCTGGTCATAAGCAAAATCAGGCGGACATGATGGGTGCAGGGCTGCGTATGCTTGAGGAATGCTCAGTCGCTGGATCTTATTGTATGGTGCCTGCGATAGACGCACACAAGCTGCCAATGGATAGTTCTCCTGTTTGTAGCAGGGAGTCTTTCCACTCCATGGGCTGCCATAAGCTCTCACTTCACCATCAACGACGCGTATAATGGGGCTATCATCATTGAGCAGGACGGCCTCCTCGATGTTTTCGCGCCATAAGCGAGTGTGTGTGCTCTTTCCTGTTCCACTTTCTCCGAGGAATAATACAGTGCGTCCCTTGTATTGGATGACGCTGGTGTGGATAGCCAATGTTTGATAGGGGAGGGTAGCCAAACCGTAGGCGATCCACAAAGAGAAACGTACCAAACGGGGTGTCAGCGCTCCGCTGAAATAAATCTGATTGCTTCCGTCTTCTTTCCACAGTCTCAGTGCATCACCATCAGATGGGATCATTTCAAATAGGTAACCCTTATCATAGCGGCCGAAATGGTCAACTATACCATCAACTTCGGTTCTGTATTGTATCTCGCGTATTTCTGGCGTTCCCTCCTCAGTTTGGCAGAATACAGCTACTGCTTCGCCTTCTGCTTCTACCTCGAATGGGCGGAAACCATCCAATGTTGAAACTGCGTCAATCCACTCTTTGCTTCCCTCTATGCGGATGCGGTGGTCAGCTATCAAATAATCCTTCGTCATCATATGCGTTGTTTTTTAGTTTTTGTATTCACGGACTACAGCCTCGGGCTTCTGTATCTCTATGATTCGGTCACAGAAGGTGAGCGAGCTTTCTCGGTGAGCAATGATAATCATTGTCAGCTCCTTGTGTATAGAGGAGAACTCCTGTAGTGCTTGGTTAATCTCATGTTCTGTATGGTTGTCCAATGCAGATGTTGCCTCGTCAAAAAACAATACTTCTGCATCTTTGTACAATGCTCGCGCAATGCCAATGCGTTGCTTTTGTCCTCCAGATAGTCGGCTGCCATACTCGCCAAGCTGAGTGTCCATCCCTTCGGAGAGACCGGCTGCCCATTCGGCTAATTGTACTTGTTCCAATACCTTTTCTATCTTCTCTTTCACGATAGGGTGTCCCAGTGCTATGTTCTCAGCAAGAGAGCCTTGTATGATAAATATCTCTTGAGGAACGTATCCTACCAGCTTATGCCATCCTTTTCTCTCTTGTGGAGTCAGTCGGTGTCCATCAATTTCTATGCTTCCTTCGGTGGGAGGGAAGAAGCCCAGCATTATGTTGAAGAGTGTACTCTTTCCCGATCCGCTTGCTCCCTTGATGCCAATTCGTTCTCCACGCTGTATGCTGAGGTTAAAGTCTTTCAGTAGTACTTCGCCATCAGGGAATGCAAACTTAAGATTCTTTATCTCCATCTTCTCTTTGAAGGTGAAGTTCGGGGCATCACTTTTCTCGCTGCTGTTGTTTGTGGTGTTGTCTTTTACTCCATCCAATACCACATCTATGCTATATGCGGCATTTTGTAGCGTGTTCCATCCGTTAAGAATACCTCTGACAGCAGGTATCATGCGGTAAGCAGCTACGGCAAATACACCGCCCATGATACCCAGGTTGCCATCACCAAGGAGTAATAGCAGAGCCAGTCCTAATACAATAGACACCTCGCTTAAGCACGCAGGCAACAATTGTACCGTCTCCATACGTAAACGACTATGATTGATCGTCCTCAATCCCTCGTCAAATGAATCCAGTGACGCTTGGAATGCCTGTGCGATTTCCAGTTCGGCATATCCTCTGAAGGCCTCTACCACCGTGCGGCTCTGTTTGCGTCGGGCCTCTATCTCCTCAGTGCCATACTTTCTTAACTTGCCCTTGACCATCCATACGTATGACATGACTACAGGTAAGAATCCGAAACATAGTAAAGCACCCGTCAGCGGCTCCCATATCATCAAAGCGCTCACCATTAGCAATAATAGCAAGGCCTCTCCTGCGATGCGCAAGATGGGAGATAGTATGCACAGGCTGAACGTGTAGCAGACGAAGTTCACTTCATGCCCCAATTGCACACTACTCTTACCCTTCAGGAATAGTAGACCGCGGTTATAGTAGTTGCAAAACATCTTCCGGCTAAACACCTGGTAGAGATGCAATAGATAACTACTTTGGTAGCGGGCCAAACCCACCACCAAAGCATTTTTTAGAAGTACAAAAGCCAACGCTATGCCACATACCATCAGCGATGTTCGTAGGTCGCTCTCCTTGCCGAACACATTTATCAGTATCGGTATCAAGGCGGCGATACCTGCAAAATCTAATATTGCACGCACCAGCACCGACAGTGCTACCCATACGCCGCGCCGCCTCTCTTCTGCAGTTAGCAGTTTATATATGGCTTTTAGTGATTTCAAACAGATTCTTAGATGATGTTACACTCCTTCATCTTTTCTATCCACTTACCAGCGTCAGTCATAGCACGCTCCTTCTCTATACCATAAGTGGCTACCAATACCTCAGCAGCATCCTCGCAGGTGAAGTCCTTATCAGCGAGTTCGTTCCATAGCAATACGGCAGTCTCGTTGAGAGAGATAACCTTTGTCATGTCTACATTGAGTGTACCCTGCGATACTACGATATGTTCGCCCAATACTTCGCGAATCTTATACGTTGATTTGATTTTCATAAGTTTATAAGTTAAAAGAATTCCTTGCAAAGTTACAACATGTTTCTCATCTGACAAAACTATTTATTGAAAGTCTATACACACCGACCTATTATTGTGCTGAATTTCACTTTGCAGACAAAATGCAGACAATAACTTGCCATGTATATCTTTGCCGTTTAACACTAAACTCTAAACTCTAAACCCTACACACTAAACTCTAAACCCTACACTCTAAACTCTAAACTCTAACCCCTACACACTAAACTCTAAACATACACATATGGCAAAGATCAGAAAATCAATCTCAACAAAATTAGACTCCTTGGGTAACGGCAGGATACTGCTACGTGTTACGATCAACCACACTAAGCAACTACGTCTCAAAACAGATATTTATGTCCCCCACAAAAGGTGGAATCCAATGAAGGAATGTATCAACATGGGGAAAAGCATAGGTTACGAGCGGGAACGACTTGTCGAATGCGATATCAAACTAAGGGAGCTCGAAGTGAAAATCATAAGATTATGCGAAATGTATCCACCAGACTTACTTACTAAGCGGTGGTTAGAAAATACACTACAGCTTTGTGCTGACGTCCCTCCCCACCAATTTAATCGCAGTCTTATCAATGAACTTTTGGATAAACAGCGTCATCCCAAGACGTTCAGTAAGCCATCCTTTTTTGAACTGATGGAAGAATATCTCGCTGATACCAGATACTCTGCTGCGAGAGAGAAAAACTTTCGAGTACTCATACGTGCTCTACAGCGCTATGAATGGTTTGTCCGCCTGAGAAGTCCAAAGCGTAAAGGCTTTGCCCTTGCCCTTGACACGATAGATAAGGAGACAATCAGCGATATCGAGACCTTTCTTCGCAATGAACACGAGTTGATCGATCGATATCCTAAAGTCTTCCGTAAGATCCCTGCACCTACCAACATGCGCAAATGTCCCAGACCCAAACCGAGAGGCAATAATACGATATGCAATCTCTTCAGCAAGTTACGAGCTTTCTTCAACTGGTGTAATGAGAATAAGAAGACAACCAATCGTCCCTTTGTGGGGTACAATGGTGTGACCTCAGAGAAATACGGGACGCCCTATTATATCACGCTCGATGAGCGTAACCACATCGCAGACTTCGACCTCTCTGCTTATCCGCAGTTAGAGGTTCAGCGCGACATTTTCATCTTCCAGTGTTGCATAGGCTGTCGCGTGTCAGACCTTATGAGACTGACAGCAACCGATGTTATTGATGGCGAGATACACTACATCCCTCATAAGACCAAGAGCGATAATCCTATCACAATACGAGTTCCTATAAATGAACGTGCCTATGAACTTATCCGGAAGTACCAGGGAGTGGATAATCATGGGCGACTATTCCCCTTCACAGCTCCGCAGAGCTACAATGATAGTATAAAAGAGATATTCCGCAGGTGTGGTGTGACTCGCATGGTCACAGTACTCAACCCCACTACCGGTGAAGAGGAGAAGCGTCCGATATGTGATGTTGCCAGCAGTCACATGGCTCGCCGATGTTTTGTCGGCAACCTCTATAAGCGCTGGGCCGACCCGAGTGTGATCTGTCCCATGAGCGGCCACAAGCAGGGCAGTGCAGCCTTTGCCCGCTATAGAGAGATTGATAAAGAACTGAGGATAGAGGTAATCAAATCAATAGAATAGAGAACTAAGCAATTTTATCTACTAAAATCCAATTTATCGAAGGCGACCATCCGCGTAGATGGACGCGACCATATACGCAGATGTAGGCGAGCAACCGTTCGAATGTACGCCAACAATAAGTATTTATTAAGTCTTCAGCTCAAAGTTTTCTACCGTCTATAGAATCTGTTTGGATTTTATTTCAAGTTTAGTTGAGAGGTGTTTTTGAGCAGATTTGCACTGTTTGGATGCAGCAAATAGTGGTCTATTTGCAAGAGCAAAGAGGGTAAAGATGCCAAAAAGAACCTCAAATAAACAGAAAAGTTACAATATAAAACTTATTAGCGGTAAAATCCAAATAGATTCTAAGCCTCGTTTAATAAACATATCATTGCAGACAATTTGCAGACAATTTATCACGCGCTTAAGAATAAATCTGCAGTCAATGAGTGCTCTACGAACAGAATATATCATCGGGCCGAGAGGACAAGCTAAAAAAAGTAGAACGAAACGTAAGAACAGAAAAGAAACAGAAGATTAAACAACTTATTTATTAACTATTTAAATTTTATTTATTATGGAGAAAAAGATGTATGTAGCTCCCGCAGTGGAGGTATTGGAAGTAATGGTTGAGAAGGGCTTTGTCGTAAGCGGTGAGCTCCCTGAATCTGGATTGGAGTAATTTTCTAAGTCAACATTAGAGTTCGATTAAAAGTATTAACTAATTATTCGTAAACGATGAAATCAACAAAATTTTTAGCAGCATTGGCAGGTGTCGCCATGTTTACTGCATGTGCTGAGGAAGACTTGTTCAATACGAGCAATACTTCGCAGCAAATGAATCAAGCAGTTGGTGCCAAGTTGGTAGGTACCGACGTATCTATTCTTACCGACAATGTATCTGCAACTAGATACGCTGGTGGTAACGCTAAATGGGAGTCACAAGACGTAATTGGTTTGGCTTGGCTGTTAACTTCTGCAGCACCCGATGCTGTACAGTCGGAGGGTGGTACCGTTACGAGTTCAAGAGTTTGGTCTAACCACATGTACAACACTGAAGATGGAAACACTTGGACAACTAAGGGTAACATCTATGAAGGTTATCACTTCGCGTACTATCCTTGGACATATATGAGCCAAATTGGCCAGAACAAGAAGTATCAGATGAACCCTGCTATGAAGGGTGCTGGTGCTGCAAATCACATGAGCCAGACTCTTTACTTGTCAAATCGTCAGTTTATCGATGCTGAGAGCGATTTGGATAAGGAGACCAACACATTGAAGTCTTCATTCGAGATGTATCAGGCTGTAAAGTTTATCCAGGTTACAGCTACCGCTGACGCTGAGAGCGCTTTTGCTAAAGGTGGTACACTTGATTATCTGCAAATCGACTCTGTGGAAATTAACGTAGGTGCTGGAAACAACATCTTCGCGGAAGACGTAACCGTTAGAGCAGCAAAACTTCCTATTAAGGCAGAATATCCTGAAAATGCAACCGCAACAGATATTGATAGCGTAGATAATTTAAATTTGGCAAATTTCCGTGCTGCACTTAGCGCTGCAGGCAGTGAGAACATTTGGGTAATCAACGCTAACAGTTCTACTCTCGCTCGTAACGTAAAGAAGGCAGGTCTTAAGGTTTCTACAAACCCTCAGGAGAATGGTAAGAATGTGAATGTATACTTCAACGTACTCCCTCAGGTAGCAGACTTGAACGCTGAAAATGTTACAGTTAAGTTCCATGTTGCAGGTGGTGCATCTTTCACAATCAACTACGATACTACTTCTGAAGCAAACCAGCTTGCTATCGAATCTTTGGTTAACGCATATAAGGAAGGTGGTATTTTGAGCACATTTGAGGAAGTTGAAAACGGAAAGGCTAAGAAGAACTTGACACCTTTGAAGTTGAGCTTTGAACTTCGTGCAGAGGATTTCGTAACAGACTTCAGCAGTATCTCAGATATCGATGAGTGGACTGAGGCTGTTGATTTGGTTAACGCTTTGGGACGTGCAGAGGAAACATTCAAGATTGACAGTACAATCGTATTCGAAAACTCTATCTACATGCCTGACAGCTGTCAGTTGACAGTAAAACGTAAGAGCGCAGATAAGGATGCTCTGGAATCATTCATGCTGAAGGGTCACCACGAGAATGCATGGCCTGAGAACTTGAAGTCAATCGACATCCGTACTTATGTTGCTGAGAATGCTGTTGTTGAAAATGCACATACAGTTGTTGCACGTCAAATTGTCAATAACGGTACATTGAATATCCCTGCAGGTGGCACAGCTGAAGCACGCTATTCTTTGGGTAGAAAAGGTTATACTCTCTTCAATAATGGTACCATCAACCTGAACGGCATGTATGCTGAGGTAGTTTATGTTGATAACCGCGAAGGACGTATCAACCTCGTATATGGTGGTTTTGTTGATTTGAGCAATGATAAGTATGCTGGTGAGATTGCATACATTGTAAAGGACAAGGATGTAGAAAACCCCACCAGAATCCAGAATGTCATTAACAACGACAATGCCAACGGCGAAGCTTTGGTCAACATTTTGACGTTCGATGCTGATAATCTCACAAATGACACATTTAGCTTCACAAAAGAAACTGAAGGCACTGAAGACGATGAAGATCCCTACAATCCTTCTGGTTCTACAGATGCTGATACTACATTTGTTTTGAATAATTTTGAGAAGGTTAATCTTGATATTAAGAATGTTGTAGTTAAGTCATCTAAAGAAGTGACTGTTAATAATGTTGTAATGCGTGGCGCAAATGCTTCACTCACCAACGTAAACGTTGCTGGAAACTTGACAGTAACAGACGGTGGAGATGTAGTTTGCACAACTATCGGTGGCAACGTTGTTACAGACGGTAATGTAACTGCTACTACTATTGTAGGTACTGTAACTGCAAGCAAGAGCTTGATTAAGGCTGATAACATTGGCAAAATCCTATCAGCTATGGGTAGTACCATCAAGGTTAAAGAGGCAATCGCAGGCATCACAGATGCAACCAACTGCTCTATTGAAGCGGCTACAATCAATGGTGATGTAACTGTAACCAACAGCGATATCACAGCAGATAAGATTGTCGGCAATGTTACAATCAAGGGTAGCCAAAATAATTTGAATGTTAAGGAGATCACTGGCAAGGTAACTATTGCCAATGGTGCAAACATCACAGGTACTCAGATTGGTCGCAACGTTGAGGCTGCAGGTACAGTCAACTTGACCGACATCAACATCGTTGGTGAGTTGGAAAACAAGGGCACTACAACTGTTGCAGGTAAGGCTGCTGCAATCGGTTCTATCGTTAACTTCGGCAAATTGTATGCAAACACAGATATTACTGTAGCTACTATTAGCCACGAGTACAATTGCCTTACAGAAGTAAAGACCGAGTCTGAAACCGTTTATAACACCATTTGGTACACTGTAGAGAATGGTAGCAACGAAAAGGTTGGAAGTACTAGAAAAGGTGCCGTTGAGTATAAGGGTGCAGCTACTGTTCTTGCTGAACTCATGGCCGCTATCGCTGAGGGCGGTGATGTAACTCTTGCTGCTGATGTAGAGTTGTCAGAAGCCTTGACTATCTCAAAGGACGTAGTTCTTAACCTTAATGGTAAGAAAGTAACTTCAGCAGGTGATGCATTTGAGGTAACTCAAGGAACTTTGACTATCACTGGCAATGGTACTGTTGAGGCAGGTGAAGGAGGCGCTTTCGTTGCAGTATGGGCTAATGGTGGAAACGTAGTTATTGAGAATGGTTCATTCTCAGTAGGTACCGATGCTGAAGGAAAATGTAATGACTGCATCTATGCAAAAGGTGGAACAATTACAATCAATGGTGGCACATATACCCACTCAGGTACAGATAGTACCAAAGGTGGTGCTGTAGTGAATGCTCACAATACATTAGCAAATAGTAAAGTTATTGTAAATGGTGGTACTTTCACTGGCTATCAGATTTATGAAACTGCTGACAGAACAGAAGGAAGAGTTGAATGGAACATTTTGTAAAAAATATTGAATTTATAAAAAGAGGGCGTGTCAAATGACACGCCCTCTTTTTTATATAATAAGTAGGAGAATGCTAAAACTAAAATGTTTTAAAGTTCTTCATTATTACCATGTTATGCAATAGCAGCAATCACTACATTGAATATGATTGTTGCTTTAGATTTATAAGTTTCAATTAAGGTATAGCTAAATTTTATTCCTCTACCGCCCAGTCACTTACAGTACCTGACTCTGAAGAGAAGCTTACGCCGATGCGATAAAGTGGTCGAGGATCAGCTGCGTAGGGACGAGCATAACCTTTATTCTCAATCTGGGCCAGCGCCTCGGCAGCCGTACCATCGAGCTTGAACTCGAAGATGTAGATATAGTCTGGAACTTCGATGATGCAATCTACACGTCCTTCGCTCTGCTGCTTTTCGGTATATACCGTGTAGCAGCTTACCATACGCATGAGCAGATAGAAGGTGTAGTGGAAGTAACGCTCTCGCTCACGCTCAGTCTCCTTGCGGCGCATGGTATAGGGGATATCGGCAAGGAAGCCTGTGAGGAGCTTACGAAAACGCTCAAGG